>JAGLJW010000022.1 GCA_023142215.1 Candidatus Parcubacteria bacterium | reverse complement strand
CATAACACATAACACATAACACATACATATAGTTAATGGTTAAAATTATGGTATTGAATATAATATTGTTTATTTTGGGGTTTATTTTTTTGGTCAAAGGGGCTGATTTTTTAGTGGAAGGTTCGTCTTCCGTAGCGAAGAAATATGGAATTTCTAATTTCGTGATTGGTTTAACAATTGTAGCCTTTGGAACGTCAATGCCAGAATTGATTGTTAGTGCTGTTGCATCTATCAAAGGAAGTGCTGGAGTAGCAATGGGCAATATTATTGGCTCTAATATTTCCAATACATTATTAATACTTGGTATATCGGCGATGATTCGTCCTTTGATTGTAAAAAAAAATACCGTCAATAAGGAAATTCCTTTATCATTGTTAGCTATATTAGCTGTTGGCTTTTTAGTGAATGATTATTTAATTGATGGTGCTAGTGTCAGTATTTTAAGTAGAATTGATGGTTTTATTCTAATTTTATTTTTTGTTATTTTTATTTATTATACATTTGGAATTAGCAAAGAAAAAGAGGGAATTGTTGAGCATATTCATGATGAGAAAATTTTGATTTATAATAATTCAACATCTTTTATATTGATTATTTTTGGTTTGTTGGGATTATTTTTTGGTGGTCAATTGATTGTTAATAATGCTATATTTTTTGCACAATATTTTGGATTAAGTGAAGCATTAATTGGTTTGACTGTAGTAGCCATTGGTACATCACTTCCTGAACTTGCTGCGTCTGGTATGGCGGCATACAGAGGGCATACTGATATTGCAGTTGGTAATATTGTTGGTTCCAATATTTTTAACTTATTTTGGGTTCTCGGGATAAGCTCGTCTATTAGATCAATTCCGTTTGAAATAGCCCTAAACTTTGATTTTATAGTTTTGTTTGTTGTTACAATTTTACTTTTATTTTTAATTTTTACTGGCAAAAAGCACGAATTAGATAAAAGAGAGGGCAGAGTTCTAATTGGGATTTATGTTTGTTATATAGCATTTTTAATTATTAGAGGTTAATGTTAACTATTTTATTTTTTGTTTAATATTGAATTTATGTTATAATATCAATATAATTGTTAATAACTTTTCTTAGAATAAAATTTCCATGAATGAAGAAAATTTAGGGATAAGAAGTCAGGATGAAGAGTTTCACGATGATAAAAATAGAGAAAATATTACTGAAACATCTTTAAGTAACAGTCAAAATCTTAGTTTAGGTAGAAAATTAATTGCTGGAGCTTTAGTTTTTTTTGGTATATTTGTTCTTATAATTGGGATTATTCAGTTAAAGCGAGGCATGAATGAGCCATTCAAAAAATATAATTCAACTGAAAATAATTCGGTTTATAAAAATGAATCTGATAGTTTATTAGAACAAAAATCTAAAGATTCCGATAGTGATGGATTATCAGATTATGATGAATTAAATATTTATAAAACATCACCATATTTAGAAGATACGGATAGTGATGGCATTTTAGATAAAGATGAAATTGAAACTAATCAAGACCCTAATTGTCCTATTGGAAGAGATTGTTATGGTGGATTGGCTGATGAAGAACCAGTAATTTTAGAATCAAGAGTTCCAGCAATTAATATTTCTGAAGTTCAAGATGGTATAAATGCGAATGTTGATAATGCAGTAGGTTATGAACAACTTTTAGATGGAACAGCAAATGTAAAAACAATTAGAGAAATGCTTATTAGTGCTGGAATAGATAAAAAAATGGTTAACAACATTAGTGATGAAGATTTAATGAAGTCATATAGGGAAACGCTAAAAGATTAATAATTTAGTGCTTTAAAAATTTATGTATAATTTTTTAAAAAATAGAATATTTAAAATAGGTATTATTGTTTTTATTATTTTTGGTTTTGTTTTTTTCTTAGGAAATAAAAAAATGGTTTCAGCTGATGCATTTGGTGGTGAGTTTGCTATACCAGCAGGAACTGGAGGAGTAGCGATTAAGACTGATGATCCAGGTATTCTATCAGCTACTTGGACACATGTTACTGAAACCGTTACGAATTGGGTTGAAGATCTTGATTGGAAAGATGCAACCGAAGCACTTAAAAAAGCAGGTGCAAAAGCTTTTCATTCAGCTGTTGGTAAGGCTTTAAATAGAGTTGCTTATGATACGGCAACATGGATAGGTTCTGGTGGCAGGGGGCAAAAACCAATGTTTATTAAGGAAGGCTGGGGAGAGTATATGAAAAATATTGCTGACAATGCTGCAGGAGAATTTTTGGATGGGTTTAACAATGAATTTGGTATAAATCTTTGTGAGCCAAGCATAGAAATCAAACAGAAAATTCATCTTGGCTTAATAGAGCATATGAGGCCAAGTAAGCCAAGGTGTACTTTTTCAAAGATGAAAAACAATTGGGAACAAGAACTTGGTAATCAAGATTTTTTAAATAGATTCCAAGACATGTTTAATCCTATTTCTAATGATTTTGGTATCGCTTTGGAATCTTTTGCAATAATGGGGAATGAGATACGTAAAAAAGAAAAAGAAGGAGACATGTATTGGAATAAACGTTGGCTTGATATAAGAAATTTAGCAGGGCATCAAGAAAATTTACCAGATCTTGCTAAAATTAAAGCTGAAATGCAATATGAAGGTCTTTTTGATAAATTTACTTTATCTACCGAAAATAATTTTATTGATGCAATTAATGTTTTTTTAAATCAATTAGCGATAACTTTATTTAATAGAATGATGGAAAGTATCGGTGATGATATGGATACATATACGCATCCGTATTCAGGTGATTATGGATTATCTAATTATTCTTCTTCAGGTTCAGGAGGTGGGGGAGGTGTTGCTGGTGCCAAAGATAAATTTAAAAAAATAATAGAGCCAAGTTTTGTTATTAGAGGTGATTATGGTATTTTAGCTGAACTTTCAACTTGTCCAAATCCAACAAAGGCTGGTCCAACAAATTGTGTTATTACCGATGAGTTTAGGCAAGCAATTGAAGATAGAATGACTGTTGGTGAGGCAATGAAGCAAGGATATTTGAATCCTAAAGGTATTTTTGGTTTTAATGCTGACGGACTTGAGCCTTCTTATACAGAAGGTTTTCCTCACAGGTCAATGATTATTTTACGTAAGTTTAGAATTATTCCAGTTGGCTGGGAACTCGCTGCTGAGTATATGAAAGATAAAGAAGTAGCTAGTGCTGAGAAAGCTAAATTTTTTAATTTGATAAAAATTGCAAATGCGAAAGGTAATGCTAAAAATTTAAAAGATTTAGTTGATTGTTTTGATTACGATGATGAATATGAGGGTTATGAGCCAGTTGATCATTGGTGTGAGGGTTTGGTTGATCCAAATTGGGTACTTAAAGCTCCATTAAATTATTGCAAGAAAGAAGGACCTGGTCCTGAAATTTTGGCTGAAAGCGTAGTTGGTGAAGGCGTAAAAAGTCGTTTAAAGATTTCTCGTAAAACGAATTATTGTGCTGATGAACAAACTTGTATTCAGGAGAGTAGAAGTGGTGCTTGTGAATTTTATGGATATTGTACTAAAGAGCGTAGGAAATGGAATTTTGATTCTGAGGTTTGTAATCCTTTGTATAATACTTGTCAGGCTTTTAGAAGTCGTGATGGAAAAACAACAGCTTATTTGGAAAATACAGTAAATCATGGAATTTCTGGTTATAGTTGTATTGCAGATGTAGTTGGTTGTAAAAGATATATTCAAGCTGATTTACTATCTGGTGATCAATATTCTCATGCTAATGACAATATAGCTGATGATATTGTTTTATGGGATGAATATATAGCACTTGGAGTACCAGATGATATATATTTTGATAAAGATGTTGAAAGGTGTGATATGCTTGATGATGGTTGTCATGAATTTATTAGAACAAAATCTAGTCTTGGTACTAATTTATATTATAATGGAAATTTTGAAGATGGAAATTTTGAGTCAAGTGATTCCTATTTTGGTGATCAGAGCAGGCATCTAACTGCTGATTTTGGACCAATAACTGTGCCATCTAGTTTTGATGATGTTTCTGGTATTAATATTAATTTACGGAATGAAATTTATACTTTATCGCTTTATGCTAAAAATTGTGGCAATCCTTCATTATTAATTGGTTCTGATTCCAATTGGGTGCTTGATCATTCATCTACTACTTTAAATACCACAGGAAACTGGCAAAGATTTAGTGTGACGCACCAGTTTAATACATCAGAACAACAAGTATCATATCAAATTATTAATATTACTGACGCCAATTCTTGTATTACAGGGGATTGTTGTTTAATTGATGGTGTCAAATTAGAAAGAGGACCAAATACAACTTCTTATGTTGATTATCACGCTAAAAATTCCTTAATCTATCAAAAACTACTTCCAAATTACCTTGCTCACGATTGCTATAATATTCCAGGTATAAATTATACTTATAAGGTGGATTATCCAGATAAATGTAATGATTATGCTCGTCTTTGCAATGAAGAGGAGGTTGGTTGTGAACTTTATACTTCTATTAGAACTAATATGGAAATCCCTGCTAAAATTAAAGATAGTGATCATTGTCCAGAAGAGTGTGATGGTTATGATTCTTATTTACAGGCAGAAACTGTTTTTGATTCACTCAAAAATGAATATATGATTCCTGAAACTGCTAAATCATGTAGCTCGGAAGCGGCTGGTTGTGATCAATTTACTAATTTAGATGCTGTAGATGATGGCGGTGAAAACATTGAGTATTATACATACATGAAGCAATGTACTACTACCTCTGAAGTTATTCCGAATGTAAATTGTTCTATTTTTTATACATGGGAAGGTTCGGCTGAATCTGGTTTACAGATTGTTTCTCATGTTTTGGAGGACGATGGCAGTAATTATCCTGAAGTGTATAGTAATTATTACAAAGGGCAAACGTGTGCTAGTTCAACGTATGATTTATTAACTAATCCAATGTGTCGTGAGTTTTATAATCAGAATGGTGATATTGCCTATAAATTTGTTCATCATACTATAACTTGTTCCAATGATTGTCATCCCTATAGACGAACTGAGGTTAATGTTGACCCTTCGGTTGCTAGCGTGGATTGTAATGGTGGTTTAGCATGCGATAATAATCTTTCTCAAGGTAGTGATAAATGTTGGCAAAGTTCGGGAGTTTCTGGTGAATGTATTTCTTGTATAAATGGTGGATATTGGGATGTGATTCATCAATCTTGTATTTATTTGGCAATTCCAAGAGAGGGTGAGATGTGTAGTGCAAGTCAAGATGGTTGTCGTGAATATAGTGGAAATCTAGGAGCAAATGTAAAAGTAATTATTGAGGATGATTTTGAATCTGGTCATGTATCTGGATGGAGTAATGGTGCTATAACAGCTGATTCATTAGTTTCTGGTGAAAGTTCTTTAAGTGTTGGTGGTATTAATCTAACTTCTAAAAATGTTAGTAATATTGTACAAACAAACCAAGCTTATATAATTAGTTTTTTAGCTAAGCCTGCTGGAGTTTCTGGAAACTTTGATTATATTCGTTTTGGTACAGATCCAGCTAATCCAGATAAATATATTTCTTTTAATTTAGGTGGAATAGAAAGTAAGACTTTAAAGGCTGGAGAATGGAGATTTTATGAGTTTAATTTAGATGATTTTAATAATGCTAGCAGTACTTATATAGCTAGTACTACAGGTGAGATGCTTTATATTGGTGCTAATACGGGATTTCATATTGACAGTATTCGTTTAATAGCTATTTCTGACAGATATTATCTTATTAAAAATTCATCACAAATTCCTGATTCTTGTTATGATGATATTTTTGATGAATATCAAGGACCAGAATGGAATTTAGGTTGCGCTGGTTATTATGATAGGGATAGTGATATTTCTTATTTAAGAAGATTTGACCAACTTTGTCAGGATTCTTCTATTGGTTGTGAAATGATGATTGATACTCATAATTCAATAGCAACAGGTACCGTTGTAACTATGAGTCAAACTACGCAAAAAGATAAATTTGTATATGTGGTTTATAATCCAGAAAAATCTTGTTTTGAAACTGAAAAAGGATGTGAACGATTAGGTCAAGTTGTAAATTATGATGGACAAGAAGTTCATAAAAATACTTATTTAATTAATGATCCAGATATTTATAATAGTATTTTGTGTATGGGTGGTTATGAAGGTTGTGAAAGTTGGCTCAGCGAGACTGAAGGTGAAACGTATTTTATAAATCCAGGTGATAAAATTTGTGAGCATCGTAAAGGTTATAGTGATAATACGGGGCAAGATTGGTATACCAAACGAGTAAAAAGATGTGATGATGGGTTTGGTGCAGGTGCAGCCGATAATGGTGTAATTGATTTTAATGCTATTGGTAATTTGCAAGAAACGAATTATTGCTTAAAACATACAGATTGTAATAATCCAATATTACCAATAGTGTGTGATTCAGATTCAGATTGTGGTGGTGTCAATACTTACAATAAATGTATTGCGGGGATGTGTTTTCATAGCTGTATCTTGGAGGATAATAAAACTGATATTGAATGTGCTCCTAATATAGCTTATAATAAAACTTTTGGATATAATGGTGTTAAAATAGGTCAGCCTACAAATGATTGGGTAGGTTTATGTCCAATATCAGAATCTGGTTGTACTGAATATGTTGATTCTGCTGCAAGTTTTAGCTCTAATATTTTATTTAATAGTGATTTTTCACAAGATCTTGATGTTAATGGTCAGTCTGATGGTTGGACGGTTGCTGGTAATCAGACTGTGTATCTAAAAGACAATACTTTATATAAAATAAGTGTTGCTGGCGTGAATACAGCTACTGTTACTTTTGCTCCTATCTTCCATTTGCAAGATGATAATTCTTTAAATTCTGTCGGTTTTGTTAATGTTGGAGGCGTTGTTTCAGGTTCTGTCTTTTATGTTCAAAATGGTGGCATGGCTACAATGTTAGTTACAAATACAGCACACAATAATGGGTCAGAAGTAATTCTTAAAGAACTTATCATTGAATATCAATTAAAACAAGAAGTGGACAGAACAAGTTGTAATGGTGTTGTAAATATAAATGAAGGGTGTGTTTTATTTAATGAAAGAGCTTTTAGTGGTTTGAATTATGCGGAGTTAATTTATGATGCGGACATTATTAATCTTTCACCACAAAGTTGTACTCCAGGTAATTGTGATTCTAACGCTTTATTTAAAGTCAGTCCAGATAGGGCTTGTGAGTCTTGGCTAGCCTGTAGAAGTTATTTAAAAGATGATGATGATGGCGGCAACAAATGTTTTGATATTAGTTTATGTAATAGTTTAGACAATGAAGGTAATTGTGATAGCTTTGAATTAACTAAAAAAGAAAATCAAAGTTATGTTTTGCCATATTCTGGTAAATATGCTAATTATTCTGGTTATAGCAAAGTTGGACTAAAAGATGGTTCATTGGAGTCTGATTTATATCCCTTAGGAAACATGGAACAACTTGGTGAAATTGCGATGATATCAAATGGAAATTTTGAATTGTATGGTGCAGATTTTTATCCTGTTGGTTGGCTATCAGCACAGCAAGGTTGGAATGAAAATAAATTTTCAGTAATTAATAATCCATATTCTGCTCAGGTTGAAGGTATTGATTATCCTGTTTCGGGGGAATCTTTTCTAAAGTATTCTCCAGCAGAGGGCGATATTGTTTCTGAATTCATAGATGTTGAACCAGGTGCAGAATATACCCTTTCAGTTAAAGCAAATACTTTAAATTTTAAAAAAGGAGATGGTGTTGATACTTTAGTTCTTTCACTGCTCATTTCAACTTTTAGTGCTACTGGTACGCCAGTTGGAAGTAGTGCACATCCTGGTTCAGGTGTTGATTTAATTCAATGTGTAAATCAGAATGGTGATGAACAAAAACAAACTTGGTATAATGGATGTGGTATTAATTTCCAAGGAGGGCTTGACTGGACTGAAGAACAAATTAAGTTTATCGTTGGTGGTAATACAAAGAAGATTAAAATAACAGGCTATGGTAAAATTTATCTTTCTGCACAGTGTTGCCAAAAAGTTGCTGGTCCGGATCCGAATTGTACTGATCCATTAAACAGGGCATTTTCTCCAAATGCTACATGTGCGTCTCGTGGAGTTACTAATTTAGATACTACCGCTTGGGGTTGTACTTTTGGTGGTGGTGGTATTTTTCCTATTGAGGCGAGAGGTGATTCGTGTGTTGGAAATGTTTATATTGATGATATGAAAATACGTCCTGTTTTAGCTACAAAAAAAATAAGTACAAGTGTTTTCGAAGAATATGTTGAACAATCTTGTCGTCTTTATCCTGAAGGTAATGCACTTTCTTGTAATTATTATGAAGACTCAGGTATTATGAAAAAAGGTTGGCATGGTTATTGTTTAGAATATGACAAATATCCAGGAGATAAAGATACATGTTTACTTTGGTATCCTATTGATAAGGTAAAAGGAGAAGGGATTGAAGAAGGGGCTGGATATTTAGACAGATTTCCTGTTTATTATTGTCAACTTGCTATAGGTCGATCTCAGTTAATGGTTAATAGAGTTTTTGTGAATAGTAAGGTGGTAAGTGTAATTTTTGACTTAAAACCAGAGGAGTATATAAAGAGATGGAAATTGCATAGTGTTAATATTTTTATGGAATATACTCATTGTGCACATAAAAATCATTGTGGGAAGCATGGTAGCGGTAATTGGACTTTTAATGATCCAGGAGATGATCCTGCTATACCAGTAACAGTTGGTAATATAACAGGTACTTTTTATTTTAATAATGATGATTATTTAACTAGTATTAAATTTGTAAATTCTAATGGATATTGTATGTGTCCTGGTGGCAGAGTTCAAATTTATGCCAGAGATGATTATTGTGATAAAATTGTACAGCTAGTAACCTCAACGGGGAAAAATAAATTTTGGAGTGGGCGAGTTTATAAAGGAAGTGATTATATGGTGCCTTTTCTTAATTATACTTATTCTACAGATTATAATCCGTTTGGCTCTATTGTTCCTCCAGTTGACTATAAATCTCAAGATTATTGGAGTGTAGTTTCTAATCCACATGAATGGGATAGTAATGAAAATCTTCCAGGATTTCAGCCATTAGTTGTTGATCTTCCTGCTCTTAAAGCGAGAGCAGGAAGCCCTTATGCTTGTATTGGAACAACTGGTGATTGTAAAATTCCGCAGGAATTTGTTAATGTTTATCAAGTAAATCCATATACAACTACCATTGAAGCTGAAAGTGCCTTGAAAAAACTTTTTGCACAAAGCTACGGTCATTGGACATGGAATCAGACTTACGAATGTATTGGTGGTACTAATAATGGAGATATTATGCAGGGAGGTTGTGCTCCGCAATGTCCTGACAGTACATGTGTAATACCAGCTGGTAATTATTGTGATGCTGGGGAATTAATTGGTGCAGAGTGTGTTGGTGACTGTCTCGGATGTTTTGATACTAATGGTGTAGGAACGTCAATCAATGGTTGGGGATGTCCCGCTGATATTAATATGGCTTGTTGTCCTGGCGGGAATTGTATTCCTAACGTATTAGCTAAATGTGCCACAGGGACCAATGTTGACATTTTATGTGATAGTAGTTTAACGCCAGGAGATAATTATTGTGCTCCAGGTGGTGGTGATTGTGTGTCAAATACATTAAGATATTTACCTGATTCGTCTGTGCCTGAATGGTCTCCTCCGATTAATGTATGTGCTAGTTCCACTAGAGAGTTGTCTCCAATTGAATATTGTGCTTATCCACCAGAAATAAGAAATATTAAATTAAATGGATTAAATGTGAACACTACTTTACATAAAAATGGTTTTGTGAATCTTACATTTAATAGTATTGTTAATAGTCAACAGTTGCCTTTAATATTATATTCTGTTGACTGGGGAGATAGCAATAGAACTGTTGTAACAGGCGTTGAAATGCGTGATAGATCTAATGCTAACAATCCGCACTCTTTTTATCATTTATATAGTTATTGGGATTTAAAATCACAACATTCTGTAGATCAGGGTACCTTAGAGGAGAACATTATTTATTGTGCTGATGCTGGAAATATGGTAGCACCTAATTTTGGTGGTGCATCAACCATAACATTACCAGTGGCTCCTACATTGAATTATTGTATTGTTAAGCCAAAAGTAAAAATAATGGATAATTGGGGTTGGTGTAGCGAAGGTATTAATACAAGACCATGCTTACCAAGAAAACAATGTCGTAATCTAGCTGGTGTTTATGGTGGTATTTGTGGAATGGATGATCATTGTCCAGTAGTAACTGATATTTGTGAAGATAGTTATGTAGAGTCTGATGTTTATATTATTGTTGCAGAAAATTAATAAAAACTATGTCAAATAATTCGTTCAATTCTATAGATGAGAGATTATTATTTTTTAATCATGAAAATAAAGTTTCTAGCCAAATACAAGAAGAACGAGCTAGCGAAAGAAGAGAGCAAGAACAAAATGTTGTAAATAATGATATCAGAGAACAGATTACAGCAGTTAATAAAAATAAATCAATTCAAGAAGGAAGAAAAGCATCAGAGAGAATAATTAAGTCAAAAAAGGTTTTATTAGAAAAAAGTCTTGGTGCGAATAAATTAAAAAAGAAGTCAACTGGCGTTTTGATGAATAAGTTATGGATACTTACAGCGTCGTTTATGGGATTTGTTCCTGGTTTTATTGGATTACATGTAGTAGCTGCAGGATCTTGTTTTAGTAATAAAGTTAAATTAAGATTAGGTGATAAAATAGGAATAGCGCTTTTAGATTTATTGCTTGCACTTTTCTTTATGGCTATTATTACTATTATAATAATAGTTGTATATATGTTTGCACATTCAGCGGATGTCATTATAGAAGCTACAAAAGAAACAGCCATAGAAACTACTGTAGATATGGCGAAAAGTGGTGGACCACTTCCTTGGATAGGTAAAAAAATATTTGGTTGGATATTTAACTAAATTTTAAAAAAATAATGAAAAAAATATTTTTAAAAATAAATAATAAAAAGATACTATTAATAGTTTTTTTATTTGTTTTTGTTTTTTACAATATTTTTATTGATATTTCTTGTATTCAAGCGGCAGATGAGCCTGATAGCAAGATAATAAATACTGTACAAAATGGTGTATTAACAATTTTTGCTTATATAGCACAGCTTGGCTTAATAGTATTTGGTTGGTTTTTGACTTTGGCTATAAAATCAATAATTTTGTTAATTAACTATAATGATTTTATTGGAGAAAAAAGTATTATTTTAGCCTGGACTCAAATATTAAATTTTGCAAATATGTTTTTCATATTAGCAATGGTGATAATTGCTTTTTCAACAATACTTAGGATTGAAGGTTACACTGTTAAAAAAGCATTACCCAAATTAATATTAATGGCTTTTTTAGTTAATTATTCAAAGTCAATTTGTGGTTTTGTAATTGATATTTCTCAGTTCTTAATGGTTTTTTTTGCAGATCCAATCGGAAGTACAGGAGCTTCATTTATTCAGTCTTTAGGTGTTGATAAGTATATAGAAATGATAAAGACAAAAGGTTTTTCCGCGGAGGCCGTCAAATTTTGGGAGGTTACTGGTGGTTTGATAGTGTCTTTGATATTTGTAGCTATAGGAGCAGTTGTCCTTTTAGTTATTTTGGTTACTTTAATTTTTAGAATAGTAATGCTTTGGATTTATGTTGTTTTGTCACCATTGGCTTTTATGCTTTATGGCTTTCCGGGCGGTCAAAAATATTTTAGCAAATGGAGTGATGAGTTTGTAAAGAATGTAGTTATTGGTCCGATATTGGTATTCTTTTTATGGTTAGCATTAATTATTGGACAAACTGCAAAGCAAGACATAGCTAAAAAAATTGTTGGAGATGCTAGCACAGGTCTTCAGGCTGGTCAACATGCTATGATGAGTGAGACAAGTTTTATTCCTTTTTTAATTGCTATTGGAATGCTTGTTGGAGGTTTAAAAGTTGCCTCAGAAATGGGTGGAGCTGTTGGTGGTGTAGCAGGAAAAGGGCTTGGTGCGATTGGGCAAGGGAAAACAATACTTTCAAAAATGCCTGGACAGATATTAAAAAGAAGTGGGCAGGTGGCAGGATCTGCTGCACTTGGAGTTGGAGTGATGGCAACAAGTAAAGATTCAAGTAGAGGTAAACTTATGAGAAATTGGAGTTCTGATGTGCATGATGCACGAGCTAAATCTCTTAGATCAAACATGGGTGCCGTAGGTCAGAAACTTGGTATGGGTGATAAAACACGTAAAAATATTCGTGATGCTGCAGCGAATTTTGCTGATAGCAAAACAGGCAAAACACTTAAACATACAGGACAAGTTGCTGGTGCAGCAGCAGTTGCAACTGCTGTAAATCCTTTGGCTGGTTTAGCATTAGGCGGAGCAGCTGCTTTTAATATATATAGAGCAAAAAAAGCTTCTAATTATAAGAAAAAAGTTAATGAATATGATAGCGATGTTAATGATTCTAAAAAATTAAAAGATGAAAAGATTGAAAGTATTAAAGGCAAAGAAAAAGAAGATATAGATAAAATTAATTTTAGTAGAAATAATGATTTGTCTAGATTGCCTAGTATGCAAGCAAAAATGACTGAAGTTGGTAAAAATATGATAGTAGCTGGGAACAGAAGAGATAATGCAATAAATAATGCAAATACAGAATATAAATCCGAGCCAGAGAAATTTGAATGGGCCAAAAATGAGATTTTGAAAGATTTTAATAAAGAAATGGAAGATATTAATATTGATTTAGAATCTCATATTAATGTTATGGCAGGTAAAGATGTAGAGGTTGGAAAGATTAAAAATGACACAGACGCAAAAAGAGGAGAAATTAAACGTAGTTCTCTATTTGACCAAGAAGATTCAAGGAAAAAGCATAGAGAAGATTTGGGAGGAATGAAGAAACCAAGTAGTATGTTTGAAGGATATCATGTCAATTCAATGATGATGAATGTTCAAAAACAGGCAAATAAAGAAAATGAAATAGTTGAAAAACGAATAGAGTCTATTGCCAGAGGAGGCGAGGGTGCTTTATTTTCGCAAAGTGCGACATATAGCAGTGAGGGGCAGACAGGGACTCAGAAAAAATTGTTTGAAGAAATGTCTAACGGTTCAGAGCAATCAGTTAAAGCAGTTAAGAATTTAACGAAAGAATTGTCCGCATTACACACTAGGCAAAGTAATGGTGAAAATTTAAGTACAAAAGAAATGAAAAGTGTTCTTGGTTACAAACAAGGAATAGTTGCTGCAGAGTTAGGTGGTATTAATACGGCTGCAATGGATTCCGTAAAAGATGTTTTGAATAAATTAAAAGCACATAATGAAGATACAGCAGAGCATATTGATAATTATAAAACAAAAGTAATTAAAAACTAAAATATGACAAACATAGAAAGGACAGTTGAAAAGTTTAATGAATTACCTGCTTATGTTAAGTTAACAGTTGATAGTGAGGTAATAAAGAGTAAAATAACTTTTTTAAACAAAAAATATAAAGTAAATTTGTTTGTGTTGTTGTTTTTTATTGTTACAAATGAGTTGGACTATGACGGAATAGAGAATTATATAGTCAATGAATTTGAAAAAGAGCCAGAAGAGGCAAAAATTATTGCAGATGAATTTAGAGAGTCGGTTTTATCATGTCTTGAAAAGCGTTTAAGATTTTTATTACCAGATCCTGAAAAAAATGAAATAAAAAATGGAGAAATAAAAAATATTATATTAGGTATTTTAAATAAAGATTTAATTAATGAAATTAATAATCCCAATGAAATTCTTGATGAAATAAATTTTCAGATTCTTTTGGTTTTAACTGAAGATCAAAGTTTTGTAAACAAGGCCGAAAAAGAGCTATATCAAAATCAAGAAAGATTAACAAACAAAAAATTTAGTTTAGAAGAAAAACCAAAATCTCCAACAGTTTCAAATTGGTTAAAAGATTTTATAAAGCAAAATGGAACCGTGATGTTTGATAATATTGTTTTAATGAAGTATATGACTGAATCGGAAAACGCGAAGAAGTTAGATAAAGATGAAAAGGATTTGCTTAAAAAATTATTATTACTTTATAGAAATATAAAATTTTTTCCAGAAAGTATGCTTTCTGATAATGTTGATGATTGGGAAATTTTTCCTGTTGAATATGGCTCAAACGATTCAATAACTTTTAGTAATGTAAAATCTGAAGAAGAGAAAAAGATTAATGAGCTTAAAAAAGAAAAATTAAATTATGAACAAGGCACTTTAGAATCTGAGGTTATTAATGAAGAAATTACTTACAAAAAAGAGATTGAGGGTCTTAAGATAATGCTTAAAAAATACAAACCAGGCACATTAGAATATTCAGCTATCTTTGAAGAGATAAAAAAGAAAGAAACTGAAGCGTAGTTTGATTATAGAATTATGGTCATGATGGGTCTGTTGCCAAACTACAGCATGACCGAAATCTGAAAATTTATGCCAAAACTGTAGTTTGCCGACAAACCCCTGATAATTATTAACAATAAAAATGCTTGTAATATTACAAAAATTTAATAAATTGCCAGATGAAATTAGGGGCAAAGTTTCAGATGAGAAAGCAATGGCTGTTGTGAATGATATTGAAAAACGTTATAAAGTTAATTTGGCAATTATAATAATGCGTGTAATGATAAAAGATATACCTTTTAGTAAATTGAAAGGTTATTTTATGTTTGAGAATGATTTGAGTGACGAGCGAGCTGAAAAGCTATTTCTTGAATTAAAAGAAAAGATATTTAAAGATGTTTTATCATATTTAGGTATAAGAGATGAGTTAAAAGAAAATTACAATGATAATTTAGAAATAAAAAAAGATGCTAGTGAACCATTAGCGGCAGAATTTTTAAAAAACAGTTTAAAGAAAGATGTTAATTATACGGAAAAAACTGAAAAAGAAAAAATAGTTTTAGTAAGACCAAAAATAATTACTAAAATTGATTCTGTTCCAACTCAGGATAGTAAAGAGCTTAAAAATAAAATTTTATCACCTTTGCCGAAAAGTAACGATATTAAAGAAGAAGTTATTTCTGAAAAAATTATTAGCAACAATGAAGAAGTACATTTGGTAAAGGATTTGGATATTGATATTGGAAAAGATAATAGTGTTGAGCATGAAGTAGTTAAAGTAATTAAAGACAAAAGTAATTTAAAAGATAAGGTTGAACAAAAAATACAGAATGTAATTAGTGAGCTAAAAATTAGTTTTGCTTCAAGTGAGCTTAAAACTCGTTTTGAACAGATTTTAAGAACTTATTTACGTGGGGTGAGAAATAGAATTACAACTATTGAGTCTTTAGGAAAATCGCCAGAATTTGGAGGTCTTAGTTTTAATTCTCAATTAATTGATTTAATTTTAAATGAACTTGATGGCGTTAGAGTTACGAAAAAAATAATTTCTGACAAAAAAAACAATTTAAAAGAGTATTCATCCATCATTGAAGATGATGGTCGGAGTATAAACAAAAAGAAAGATGTTGATTTATTAGAGGCTTTAAGTTCCATGGATCGAGATGTGGAATATGATTATACTAAATTGAAAAATAAAACAGAAAATAATCAAAGTCAATTAAAAGAATTAGAAAGAAATAAAGAAAAGTTAGTTGAAAAAAATAATCAAGTTGTAGATCAAACAGAGAAAAAAAATAAAGTAGATAATAATATTGAAGATAAAAAAGAAGTTGAAGAAAGTGATGGAGGAATTCAAAGTGTAAAAGAAGAGCAACTTGTTAAAAATCAAGAATTTTCAAGAGAAAATGTAATTAATGTTAGACAGGTTTCTCCAATTAATACAAAAAAGGTGTCTGATGTGAAGCAGGTGCCAAAGTTAATGGGTCCAATTGATGAACTTAAAGAAATGGATTTGGTTATATTTAGGAGATTGGGAGTTGATACTAGAAAATGCACCCAAAAAATAAAAGAAAAAGTTAGTATTTTAGAGCGAGATGGTTATGGACAAAGATTAATTGGAATTAAGGCATGGCGGAAGAGCCCTATTAACATGATGTATATTGGTCTAGGAAATGAGGCTATTAATAAAAAAGTTGAGGTTGATATTGTTATTAATGAAAAGCAAAAAAATAGTGAAGATGTCTTAACAAAAGAAGAATTTCGGGCTATAATGGATTTAAATAGGGAATTACGTTTTTAATAATATTTATAATGTTTAGCATTTACTAATTAATACTAGTTAGTGAGTCAAATAATTATGCAACAATTTACAGTACCACAATTTATTGATGTTGAAGATAAAATTTTAGGGCCTATTACGACTAGACAATTTTTAATTATGATTGGTGCTGTTTTATTTGCTGCTGCAGTATATAAACTTACTTATTTTTCAACTTTTTTAGCTATTGTAATTCCAGAATTAATTATTTCTGCTATTTTTGCATTTTATAAAGTTGATGAAATGCCTTTTCATTATTTTGTATTAAATTTTATACAAACTAATAAAAGTCCAAAAACTAGAGTATGGAATAATTCGTTCGGAAAAGACAATGTAGAAAATAGTGATGCTATAGAAAATGTTAAAGTTGAGGTTATTAATGATGATAGAACACGTACATCATCAAGATTAAATGAGTTGGCATTAATGGTTGACACTCAAGGTGTATATAAAGGAGAAAAAGATGACGAAACTAAAATTAGTTTACATAATAAAAAAATTTAGAACATGAATAATATTTATTAATGTTATTCATGTGTAAAATATTTAATGAGTAGTGACAAAAAGCAAAAATTAGCTAGAAAACATATAAGTACAACAACTCAGCAGTTTTTGGATATTTCTGAAATAAAAGAAGACGTTGTTGTCATGCGTGATGGAACACTTAGGGCAATCCTTTTAGTTTCTAGTATAAATTTTTCTTTAAAAAATGAAGATGAACAAAATGCAACAATTTCTGCCTATGTTGGTTTTTTAAATAGTGTTGAATTTCCTATACAGATTGTGATTCAATCTCGTGAATTGAATATTGAGAGATATTTAAAAGAATTAGAAGAGAAAGAAAAAGAGCAAACTAATGAATTGTTAAAAATGCAAACGTCTGAATACATTCAATATATTAATGAATTAGTTTCAATAAGTAGCATAATGAACAAGAGATTTTATGTGGCAATTCCATATAATCCTTTGACTGATAATCAAAAATCATTTGTAAATAGATTTTCAGAGTTATTTAAACCTGCTATTATAATTAGAATGAAAGAGAAAAAGTTTAAGAAAAGAAAGGTAAAGATGATGACCCGTGTTACTAGGGTGCAAAATGGTTTAGGTTCTATCGGTTTACATTCAGTACAACTTGACACACAGAGCTTAATTGAACTTTATTATAATTCATATAATCCAGAAACATCAAAGAATCAAAAATTAGTTGATATTAATCAATTAAAAGTTGTAAAATAATTTATGGCATTTCAACCGAGTCAAATTAAAAAAGAAGATAAGTTAAAACAGAAAGTAGAAAATAGTAAAAAAGCTGAACAAGAAAAAGTTATTAATGTTTCAGCACGGGAAACTAAGAGATTTATTGAAGAAGAGAAAATGTATCGTAGAGGTACAGTGATGATAAAAGATTTGATTGCTCCCGCGAGCATGAAAATTTCCACTGATCATCTTGTTTTATCTGGTGTTTTTGTTAGAACAATTTTTGTTATTACATATCCGCGTTATATTAGTGTTGGTTGGTTTGCGCCAGTTATTAATTTAAATACAACTTTTGATATTGCCATGTTTTTTTATCCAATAAAGACAGCGATTGTGTTAAAGCAGTTGAAGAAAAAGGTTGGTACTCTTGAGGCTGAAATTATTGGAAATGCAGAGAAAGGTGCTGCTCGTGATCCATTATCCGAAACAGCTCTTCGCGATATTGAAGCCTTGAGAGATGCTTTAACACAGGGAATTGAAAGATTTTTCCAGTTTGGTTTATATGTAACAGTTTATTCAAATAAAAAGGAAGATCTTGATATTTTAACAATAGATGTGGAAAATATTTTTGGTTCTCGTCTAGTTTATTCAAGAAAAGTACTTTATCAAGCCGAACAAGGATTTAATTCAACGCTACCTCTTTGTAATGATGAATTATTTATTAATTCAAATATGAATTCTTCTCCTGTTGCTTCGTCATTTCCCTTTATTTCTTCTGAATTAACTTCTGATACAGGTGTCTTGTATGGTATTAATAGACATAATAATAGTTTAATTTTGTTTGACAGATTCAGCTTACAGAATGCCAATTCTGTTGTGTTTGCAACATCAGGTGCTGGTAAAAGTTATGCCATAAAATTAGAAATTTTACGAGCATTAATGACTGGTACAGAAGTGATTATTATTGATCCTGAATATGAGTATAAACATCTTTCTGACGCTGTTGGTGGAACATACATCAATTTGTCTCTTTCTTCTGATGCTAAGGTTAATCCATTTGATTTGCCTCGTTCAATTGGAGACGATTCTAGGCCAGCTGATATTATTAGAAGTGCTGTGATTACAGTGAAAGGTTTAATAAGATTAATGCTTGGTGATTTAAATCACGAAGAAGATTCTATTATTGATAGAGCTTTATTGGAAACTTATGCAAAAAAAGATATTACTGCCGATGTTGATTTAGCTAGTATTGAAGCACCTATTATGCAAGATTTTCAAGATATTTTAGAGGGAATGGAGGGCGGCGAGAGTTTGTCTTTACGTTTATTAAAATATACACAAGGTACTTTTGCTGGTTTATTTAATAATCCAACGAATGTGGAAATGAATAATAAGTTAGTTTGTTTTTCAGTACGAGATTTAGAAGATGAGCTTAGACCATTGGCAATTTATTCTATTGTTAATTATATTTGGAATGTTGTTAGAAGTGAGATGAGAAAGAGAATTTTGGTAATTGATGAAGCTTGGTGGTTGATGCAACACGAAGACAGTGCTAAATTTATTTTTGCTTTAGTAAAACGGTGCCGTAAATATTACTTAGGTGTTACTACAATTACTCAGGATGTTAATGATTTTTTAACTTCGCCATACGGACAGGCAATTGTAACAAATTCATCTTTACAACTTTTATTGAAACAATCTTCAGCTTCAATTGATTTGGTGCAAAAAACATTCTTATTGACAGAAGGTGAAAAGTATTTGTTGCTTGAGTGTGGAGTTGGAGAGGGAATATTTTTTGCAGGGAGTAAACATGCAGCCATAAAAGTGGTTGCTTCATACACTGAAGATCAGTTAATAACATCTGATCCAAGACAGTTATTAGCTATTGAAGAAGCAAAAAAAGAATTTGCTGCAACTATTAGTGACGATAAGGCGTTAGAGGGTGTTGAAGATATGGATATATAATGAATTATGAATTTTAATATAAATATTTGAAAACAATATGGATAAACAAAAACAACGACAACGTATAATCATAATAGCAGGAGCATTTATTTTTTTAATAATTGCTATAGGATTAATTTATTATTTTTTAAGTAAAAAACCAGTTGGGCATGAAGATACGAGACAACCTATTGAAGCGGACAAAATAGTAAAAAAAGGAATAATAGAAAGTGATTCAAAACCTAAAGAAGTACAAAAACCAAAAGTGATTAAGCCCATTAAGAAAGAAATGAGTGAAAGAGACGTAGTTCAAATTGCTATATCTTTTGCGGAAAGATTCGGAAGCTATTCTAATCAGGCAAATTATGATAATATTACAAGTTTAGAAACTTTTATGAGTGATAGAATGAGGAAATGGGCAAGGAATTATGTGGATGAACAAAGAGCAAAAAATATTGACACTTCAGTATATTATGGCGTAATTACTAAAGCAATATCTACTGATGTAAGAAAATTTGACGATAATATTGGTTATGCTAGTATTTTGATAAGCACAAGAAGAAAAGAAGCTTTAGTTACGAAAAATAATACCGATAAGGCTTATAGTCAAAGCATATTAATCAATTTGATTAAAGATGGAAAAATGTGGAAAATTGATGAAGCTTATTGGAAAGATAAAAATGAATAAATTATTAAATATATATAATTTTTATGTATAATTTTTTTAAAAAAGAAAAATTTTCTAGCTCTATTTTTGTAATTGCATCTATTTCGGCTTTTATTATTATATTTTTATCTGGTGTTTTTTTAAATTTAAATCAAATAATTTATTTTAATAAAGTACAAAAAGTTGAGAAAAATTTAGATGGTACTTATTATTTAAATGAAAATTTTCGTCAAGATCCTTTCATAACTAGAAATCCACAACTTAGAGATATGTTAAGAGGTCCTATTATTACTAATTTAGATCCTAGTATTGGAAATTATGAAGCAGTTGTAAATATAGTCTATTTTTCTGATTTTAAATGTGATTATTGTAGAGATCAAGAAAAAGTTTTAAATAAAATTATTGAAAAATATAAAGATAATGTTAGAATAATTTGGAAAGATTATCCAGATAGTAAAATTACTTCTGAACAATATAGAGCGAGTTTGGCTGGCAGATGTGCTCAAGATCAAGATAAGTTTTGGGAGTATCATGACTTGCTTTTTGAAAATAATAATAGTTTAAGTAAGGGAATATTTTTATCGCTTGCTAAGCAATTAAATTTAGATGTATCTGAGTTTGAAAAATGTTTAGATGAAGAACGTGGACGAACAAGAATACGAGATAATATACTTGAGGCTAATGCTTTGGATATTACTGGAATTCCTTTTGTTTATGTTAATGATCAGGAAATATTTGGAACAATTAATTTTGAAGATTTAGAAAAAATTATTGAGATTGAATTAAAACAGAATGAAGAGAAAAGTTAAACAATTATTTATATGTACAAAATGCGATGCCCAGTTCCAGAAATGGAGTGGGCGTTGTTTAGAATGTGGATCTTGGGGCACATTGCAAGAAGAGGTAATTGATGAAAGGATACAAGAGAAAAAGAAATTAGATTCTGTTGTTCCTGCTAAAGTAATAAATTTAGGTGATATTGAGTCGCAAAAATTAAAAAGAATAAAAATAGGAATTGAAGAAGTGGATCGTGTTTTTGGTGGCGGAATTGTTCCTGGTTCTTTAATTTTAATTTCAGGTGAACCAGGAATAGGAAAATCAACGATATTAGCTCAAATTGCTGATGCTGTTTCTGAAAAAGGCGTTATATATATCAGCGGTGAAGAATCTGCTGCACAGGTTAAAGCTCGTTTGGTTAGACTCAATTGTAATACAGAAAATATTAATTTTATTTCTGAAATTAATACAGAAAAAATTATATCAGCAATAAAAAAAGAATCTCCGTCGCTTGTTATCATTGATTCAATTCAAACTATATATTCTGGAGAATCTCCTTCTGATATTGGAAGTGTTAATCAGATTAGAGCCTGTACGGCTAAATTTTTAGAGCTTGCAAAAAGTGGTGATATTTCTGTAATTCTTGCTGGACATATTACAAAAGACGGACAAATTGCTGGTCCAAAAACTCTAGAACACATGGTGGATACTGTAATTCACCTTGAAAGCGACAGAGCACACGATTATCGTTATTTAAGAGCTAAAAAAAATCGTTTTGGTTCAGTAAATGAAATGGGAATTTTTGAAATGACTTCAAGTGGATTTAAAGAAGTATTAAATCCATCTCAAATATTTTTAGAAGAAAAAAATGAAATTTTACCTGGTTCAATTACAAGTTGCGTCATGGAAGGCACAAGACCATTTTTAGTTGAAGTTCAGGCCTTGGTAACTAAAACAGTATTTGGTTATCCTCAGCGTAAAGCTTCTGGATTTGATTTAAATCGCTTGCAAGTATTGACTGCTGTGCTTACGAAACGAGTAGGGTTAAATTTGATTAATCAAGATGTAATATTAAATATTGTCGGTGGTGCAAAGATAAATGATACGGCATTAGATCTAGCAGTTTGTATGGCTATTACTTCGGCTATGTTAAATAGAGGTATGAGTGTTGATACGGTAGTTTTTGGAGAAGTTGGTTTAGGCGGTGAAGTTAGAAGAGTAGCAAAAATAAAAGAAAGATTAACAGAAATTACAAAACTTGGTTTTAAACAAGTCATTATGCCAGATATGGATTTAGTCGCGAAAAAAATTAAGTTGAATAAAATTAAAAAATTAGACAATATTATAAATTTGTTATAATGAGAATGTTGTCATCCTGGAGCTAGAGCGATAGGATCCTATGAATTACGCAATACAAATACATATTGTCATCCTGGAGCTAGAGCGATAGGATCTTATGAATTATGCAAGGTTGCGTAATCAACGAGATTCTATCACTACGCATTCGCTTCGTTCCAGAATGACAGTGGGGTGTAGCATTCGCTTTGTTTTAAAATCTGTCGGCTCCATGATGATACTTTGATTATGTCTTATTCAAGATGAATGTTTTTGTTCCAATTGTCTAATCTTTTCTTTAATATTGGTAAATTTTCAAGATTCGGATTGAGTTTAAGAAGATTTATGGCTTCATCTTGAGCTGATTTTATTAAAAGGTGGTCAAAAATATTTGCCATTTTAAATTCAGGAAAACCTTTTTGATTTATTCCATATACTTCTCCTGGTCCTCTTTGTTTTAAATCAATTTTTGCCAAATCTAATCCATTGTTATATTTCTCCAAAGCAGACAATCTTTCACGAACTTTTTCTGAATTATTATCTGAAAAAAGAAAACAATATGATTGATGTTTGCCACGACCAACTCTGCCACGGAATTGATGAAGCTGTGCTAATCCAAAACGATCAGCATCTTCAATTAACATAATTGTTGAATTTGGTATATCTATTCCAACTTCAATTACAGAAGTTGAAACTAAAATATTAATTTTATTTTTTAAAAAATCATCCATGGTTTTTTCTTTTTCTTTTGCTTTAAGTTTTCCGTGTAGTATGGCAATTTTCAAACTAGGAAAAACTTTTTTAAGTCGTTCAAAAACTTCTTTTACTGATTTAGCTTCTAATTTTTCTGATTCATCAATCAACGGACAAACTACAAAAGCTTGTTGTCCATTTTTTATTTCTTTACGAATAAAATCATAGGCTTCTTTTCTTTTGTTTTCTTTTACTGCATTTGTAATAATTGGTTTACGGTTTTTCGGCATTTCTTTAATGATAGAAATATCAAGATCGCCATAAATAACTAAAGCTAATGATCGTGGAATTGGAGTAGCTGTCATTGAGAGTAGATGAGGTGTTATGTTCTTGTTATCAGATTTATTAATTAAAGTTTTTCGTTGTTCAACTCCAAAGCGATGTTGTTCATCAATTATTGCTAAAGCTAAGTTCTTAAAATTAATTGTTTCTTGAATTAGAGCATGGGTTCCAATAATAATATCAACTGCTCCATTTTTAATAGCCTCAGTTATTTTCTTTTTAGTTGTAGATTGTTGATTATAAATTTTTTTATTTCTTGTAAAAAGCCCGATTTCAATATTAAAATCTTTTAAATCTTTAGAAATTGATTCGTAATGTTGTATTGCTAAAATCTCTGTTGGTACCATAATTACAGACTGATAGCCATTTAAAGCTACATTTAAAGTTGCAATTACCGAAGTGATTGTTTTTCCGCTACCAACATCTCCTTCAAGTAAACGTGACATTGGTTTACTTTTTTCTAAATCTTTAAGTATAACCCAAGCAGATTTTTTTTGATCATCAGTAAGTTTGAATGGAAGTGATTTAACGAATTTTTTAGTTTCTTTTTCTGAAAAAGTAATACTGTGGCTGGTGTTAGATTTTAAATCTTTTTTAATAATTTGTGATTGTAGTTGTGTTAAAAAAAGTTCATCAAAAGCTAAACGTTTACGGGCTTTTTCTAGCTCATTAAAATCTTTTGGTCTATGAATAGCTTTAATCGTTTCAGGAAGAGATAGAAAATTTTGTGATTTTTGAATATTTTCTGGCAAAAAATCTTCAATACTATTTACTGTATCAATAACTTGTTTAATTAAATAACTGATTTGTTTTTGAGTTAAGTTTGCTGTGAGGTGATAAATCGGAGTGATTCCTTGTGGTGATGTTTGTTTATTATAAATTTTTTCATAATTCGGTGACTTAAGTATCGGACCAGTATAATCTTGACTAATTTTTCCAGTCAAGGAAACTGTATCACCAATTTTTATATTTTTTACAATAAATGGTTGATTGAACCAGATAGCTTTTATTTTGTTGTCATTGCTATCTAAAATTAAAGCTTCCACAATATACATTTTTTTGTGTGGGCTTCGTTTTTTTTGAATAAGTTCAATTTGTCCGATTATATTAACAGATGTTCCAATTTGAACATCTTTAATATCGGTAATTTGACTATAATCTTCATACCTAAAAGGGAAGTGATAAAGCAGGTCTTGGATTGTTTTTATATTTAGAAGTTTCAATCTTTTGGCTGTAGTGACACCAACTCTATTTATATCTTCTATTTTTGTTGTGAGATAATACATATTGTGTCCCCACTAGGAATCGAACCTAGATTACAAGATCCGCAATCTTGTGTTTTATCCATTAAACTATGGGAACTAAAAAACTAAAAATGTTAATTATACATTTGAGTTTAGTATTTAAATTTTTAAGAATATTACAACTTAAATATTGCAGTTAATTCTTCGGAAAGAGGTCTATTTGTTCTATCTAAATCTTCGTCAATATATTTTAACAAAAATTTACGAATTAGCAAGGGGTCCATATTGAGAATAGGAATTGATAGCCGTTGTTTAATAGGATTTTTATATTCTAAGTATATATTTTTAATATTTTGTTTTGGCTTATATAGCACCACAAAGGTTTTAAATTCATCAAAACTATAAGATTTTTGCCCAACATGAATACCATCTTGATCTATAATAACTAATATTTTGCCTATTTTATCTTTGTCTCGCATTATTATAATAATTGTGGACAAAACAATTATTATAATAAATAGTATATTATCAACTGCAATAGCATAAATAATTGATAATATTGCAATAATACTAGCTATAATATACCATTTTTTACTTTTTTTATGAGTTTCGTATTCTTGGATTTCCCAAGACATTTGATTTAAGTCTGTTTGATTTTCCATATAGTTGACAAATTAGTTAGTTTTTTATATATTTATTATAGCACAAAACATAGTAATTTCAGAAGTGCTTTTTTATTTTGAAAAACCTTAACGAACTAAAATAGTATTTATAGTTAATTAAAAAACAAAATTTATATCAATGCGGAGAGATGGCTGAGCGGTTGAAGGCGACGGTCTTGAAAACCGTTGTGGGTGTAAGCCTACCGTGGGTTCGAATCCCACTCTCTCCGCATTGATATAAATTTAACCATTGGAGAGATGGCTGAGTGGTTGAAAGCGCATCCCTGCTAAGGATGTAGGGGTTAACGCTCCTCGAGGGTTCGAATCCCTCTCTCTCCGCATATTAAAAAACTTCCGAAAGGGAGTTTTTTAGTTGATTATGTTTATGTTTTTAATTAAATTTATTTATACTTGCTTAATTATTGGGCGACAATCCTTTTATTAGGTGGATTAACGCATTTTATTGTAATTATTCAGTTATTAATATATACTAATGGTAATAAAAGCAATGTAAATTAATTTTAGATATAATGGAAAGAAAATTTATACAATCATTAACAGGAAACTTTGAATCTTTTGCGCATAAAACTGATGATGGTGTTGAATTTTGGTTAGCAAGAGATTTACAATATTTATTGGGCTATACAGAATGGAGAAACTTTTTGAAAGTTGTAAATAAAGCTAAAGTAGCATGTGAGATATCTAAACAAACTATATCTGATCATTTTGTTGACGTTAACAAAACGATAGAAATGCCTAAGACTGCACAAAAAGATATAGATGATTTAATGCTTTCAAGATATGCCTGTTATTTGATTGCACAAAATGGAGATAGTAAGAAAGAAGAAATTGCTTTTGCTCAAACTTATTTTGCAGTTCAAACTAGAAAAGCGGAAATTATAGAGCAGAGATTGTTGGAAGTTGAGAGGGTTCAATCAAGATATAAGTTAGCAGAGACAGAGAAAGAACTTTCTCAAGTTATTTTTGAGCAGACTAGTGGGAATGAAAATTTTGCAATTATTCGTAGTAAGGGTGATAAGGCTTTATTTAACAAGACAACTAGACAGATGAAGGGTAGATGGGATATTAAGAATAATAAACCTTTAGCTGATTTTATGCCTACAATTTTGCTTAAAGCAAAAGATTTTGCAACAGAGATTACTATTTTTAATGTCAAGAACAAAGAGATAGAGACTGAGAGTGAGATTTCAAAAGAGCATATTATAAATAATAAAACAGTAAGAAAAACTTTAATTTCTCGTGATATTGTTCCGGAAGATTTATTTCCAAATGAAGATGTGAAGAAGGTTGAAAGAAAACTCAAAAGTGAGGAGAAGAAAAGTTTAAAGAGTGATAAGAAGATTAAGAAATAAAAAATATGAAAATTAATTTTACAAAAAAACAATTTGAAGTTTTAATAAAAATGTCATATATTGGCAATTGGGTAGTTAATGGTGTGAGGTCTGATGCAAAAGGAGATGAGCAAATAAAAGAATATAAAGATTTAGAAAAATATATTTTTTCTTTTGCTAAAAAATTTGGAATGGAAAAATATGTTGATGAGGATGGTAAAGAAATTTATCCTTCACTTGAATTAGAAGAGGGTGATGTTATGGATTTTATTGATTATTATGATAACGACACTCTTTCGGAAGAACTTGCTAGTCGTTTAGCTATGCGTGATTTTTATAGAGCTTATAGTTGTAAAGAAATTGAAAAAATGGATATTAAGGAAAGAATAGAAAAAGATCACCCCTTTCTTGAAAAGTATTGGGAAGAATTGGATGAGCATGGGATTGAAAGGTTGGAGATTGTTGAGGAGAAAAATGATTAAAGTTGATTGTTTATAAAATTAAGCAAAAAAAATTTGCCTAGTTCTTACAGAGATTCTGCAAGATCAGCAAGTGTTATACTTGTATAATACACTAAAAGTGAAAAAATGCAGAATGGTTTTATAAAAAATTTAGATTTATTAGAAGAGACATACAAGGTTAATGATTTGTTAGATTTTTCGGTTGCTCGTATAGATCTTAAAGAAAAGATTGATAATGTTGATAGAAATAGCATTTTTGGATTGATAGGTGATTTCGGTTGTGGTAAAAGTACTTTGCTTGATAATATTGCAAATAAGGCAAAAGCCGATGAACTTTGGATTAATTTTGATGCTTGGAAATTTCCTGAAAGGAATGAGTTATGGGAAGGATTTATTTTGGAAGTGGCTCAAAAATTTGGAAAGCATAAAGCTATTGTGAAAAAAATTGATGGTAAAGAAATAAAATCAAAAATATTTGATTTAGCCACAGATGTACTTTCTGGAATATCTGATAATTTGGAGGGAATAAATGTCGTCGATAAATTTGTTTATATATTTAAAAAATCTCCAGCAAAAAGAGTTTTCGAAGTACAAGAAATATTTAAATATTTAATAAATGAAATTGATAAAAAATATAAGAAAATATATTTTATAGTTGAGGATATTGATAGGTCAGGTGACAAAGGAATTTTCTTTTTGGAAACTTTAAAATATTTTTTATCAGAAAATAATTTTGAAGGTAGAATTGTTCATGCAATTATTCCAATAGCAAAAGATAATTATATTAATGAAAATGCCAGTGCCTCATATAGAAAAGTATTAGATTTTTCAAAAATATTGACTTTGAATGATGTTGATTTTATTAATTTTATTGAACAACTATTTGATGAATCATTTTTTTGTCAACAAAAAGATTCAAATTGGTGTAAGCATATTAATTTTATATTGCAATATGTTGCTAAAAAATATCATTTAACTATTAGAGATATAAAACATGTAATAAGGAATGCTAATTTGGCGTTTAATAATTTTGATGATGAAAAAAGAAGTAAATTTGACATAAGGGTGTTTTTAGTCTTTTCTTTTTTGGAATTTTTAAAACATGAGGGTCAACTTGATAGAAGCGATCGTTACATTGTAAACATGAATAATAAGATTAGTTTAAGTACTGATTTAGCGTGGGAAAAAAGTGTTTTGTACATGATAGGTTTAAACAGTATTAAAAAAAAACAGTCTCCACCGAATTCTTTCTATTTTGAAAAACATGATGATAGTATTTTGCCTTTAGTTTTTAGTGACATGTGTATGATTCCTAATCAGTATTTAGATATAAATATTTTTTAAATAAAAATATGAAAATCGAATTTATAAAAGATATAACTGAGCCAGGGCGAGATGGTTTTAAGCTTTTGTTTCTGGTTGATGATGGTAAGTTAGAGGTCTATATTAGTAGGACATTTCTAGGAATGTTTAATATAGATGTCGAAAATACCACCAAACTATTTGAACAATTTCGTCTAGATAACATGATTAATAGTATTGATAGTATGTACTCAAAAGACAATAGCTTTATAAATGAAATAGTGTTAGATTCTGACGGGCTAAAAATTATGGGCAAAGTGTGTTATTCGACAGATAGTTTAAGAAAATTTATTGCAGTAAGAGAAGAATAGTTATAGTAATTGTTTATATAATAATTAAAAGTAAAAAGTAGTATGCGTAAAAAACTTTGGAAGCCAGAAGATATAGAATTTGTTTTTTCAAGTTATAATGATTTTGAAGAAAGGCTTTTGAATTTTTTAAAAGTAATACCATATAATGAAATTAATAAAAACGTTTGGTCGCCAGAATTAGTTAGTTTATTTCTGGATATATGCGGTTTAATAGATTCAATGTCTAGATATATTTTAGGACAAGGAAAAGTTGGAATAAAAAGAAAGGCAAAAGTTTTAGATGAAAAGGGCAAACAAATTGAAAGAAAAATAACATCATTAAATATAATCGATTTTGAATTGAATATTTTTAATCAATTAGAATTAGAGAAATATCAGGTTATTTTATATATCTATTCTGTTTATCCAAATTGTATAATAACACCGTATAAAGATTATAGAGAAAAAGAAGAATGGTGGACTGTTTATAATAAACTTAAACATAATAGACTAGATAATTATAAAGATGCCAATTTTTATAATATACTAAAAAGTTTGTCAGCTCTTTTTTTGTTAATTGTTGCTTATGATGAGTCTGAAGATCTTACTTTGGCGTTATTAAGACATGGATGGATAAATACAAATTGGGTGCCAGAAGTTGTTCATAGAGAGCGTATTCAAAATCCTAGAACGCATTGGTGTGATACAAATTTATTTGGTTCAGGTTATTGTTTAAAAGGTGCATTATTGGAAAAATTGGAGGATATGCCTGTTTTAGTTGAAAGTAGAAAATTTACAAATTTCGTTGGAAAAGCTAACCGTTAGTATTAACAATTAATCAATATCAACATATTGTGATTTGTGAAACCAATCTATTTAAATTTGCATATATTTAGATAATATATGAAAATATATACAATAAATTTGACCAATTTTTAAGTGATAAAGGACGATTCAAAAGAGAGGTTGATAGAACTATACAAAGAAGCAATTAATAGATATTCGGCTGAAATAACTAATGAAGATGTTGATGATTATGAAGATTGTGAAGATGAAGATAAAAACGATGTGGAAGAAATTAAAGTAGAAAATATTCCTTTTTAATTTTTTTTAATTTGGATATTTTTGTTTTCAAGCAATATTTTACCATTCAAACAATTAAGCAATTTTCTTTTTTTTCAATTTCTTCCTCTTTTAATAAAAATTTTAGCATAGTTTCTAATATCGACGTCATTCACGTCGATATTGTTATTTTTATCTGTTACCATGCTTTGAAATTTTTTAAACCGCCTTATATCAGATTTTATTTTGTTTTTCATAGGCGTTTTTTTTAATATCTATTTTATCAATACATTTTTGTGGTTGTTTTATTAAATCTATTTCATTTATATATCCACACTTACAATTTTTATCTTTTGTTCTATTTGTGTTATAATATTGACATACAATAAGATGTGTATTAAAGTATTAATTCAATATAGTTAATATTAAATAATATGTTAAAACAAGTAAAAGATCATTTGGTGAAATTGCTGAACGGTAATTCTGTTCCTGTTGAGTACTTGGAATTAAAAAAATATTTTAGGTTTAATGAGCCTATTAATTTTGAATTTAAAAAGGAGGACGGTGAAATAATTGCTATTAGTACAAATTTTAGACATGGTTCAATTATTACATCTGCTAAAACTCAAGAAGAATTAGATAAAAATATAGAAGATGCTATTTTAACATCCTTTGAAGTGCCATCTTCTTATAAAAAGATGGCAGGTTTGCATAAGGTTGGGCAAGTGCAACATCAGTATGCCATCGTTTAGTGAATTACCAAGTGAATTAAATAGGGATAAACTAGTTAAGGCATTAACTAGTTTGGGTTTTAGTGTTAGTAAAAAGGGAGGCAAGGGAAGTCATATAAAAGCTACATTTGAAAAGAATCAAAAATCAATAGTCATACAAGGTAAAATTAGTAAAAATGTTTTAAAATATCTTTTAAAAGAAATTGAGACAATTACTCAAGTAACTTGGGAAGACATTAAGAAAAAATTATAATTCTTTTTCTGTTTTATTAATTATTGTTCATTTGTCTATTTTGCATCGTCTTTGTATAAAAAAATAACAAGAAAATACTTTGATTACCTTGTTAATATAAAACATCGTATTGAATTTAAATAAAAAAAAGGAGGCCATTAATCTCGCGATTGCAGGGACCCTTTTCGTCTTAATATTTATATATTATAACATAATTTTACAAAAGTCAATAGTAAAAATTGTAACTCCTCACTGACTGCAAAGGTGTCATTCTGGAACGGAGCGAATGCGTAGTGATAGAATTTTATTGATTATACAATGTCGCGTAATTTATGGGATCCTATCGCTCTAGCTCCAGGATGACACAGGAAATTGTCATTCTGAACGAAACGCAGTGTAGTTGAAGAATCCCGTTGTTGATGCAATGTTGCATAATTATCGGGATCCTTTGGCTATCGCTCAGAGCCTGTCCTTGACTTGATCGGGGAATGACACCTTAAGGTCAGTGAGCAGTTACTAAAAATTGTTTGAATATTGGTTAAATGTTAAATATTAAATAATTAATACTTAAATTTTAAAATTCTATGAACAAAACAGAAGAGCTTGAAAAATTAAATAAAGAAATGTTGTCTTGCTCTAAATGTGAATTAAGAAAGACTTGTAATCAAGTGGTCCCAGGAGAGGGTTCGGCAGATGCTAGGATTGTTTTTATTGGAGAAGGTCCAGGGAAAAAGGAAGATGAAACTGGCAAACCTTTTGTGGGAGCGGCTGGAAAATTTCTTGATGAAATGCTTTCAATTATAAAATTAAAAAGAGAAGATATTTATATAGCTAATATGGTGAAATGCCGTCCGCCCAGTAATAGAGATCCGCTTCCAAAGGAAAAAGATATTTGTTGGGCATGGTTAGAAAAGCAGATAAATCTTATTAAACCAGATCTTATTATTACTTTAGGAAGACACTCTTTGGAAAAATTTTTGCCAGGTCAAAGAATATCTGAAGTTCACGGAAAAGCTTTGCGTAGAGAATTTTCTAAATCAAGTAAACAGGATTCATTGCCAGATGAACAGATTTTTTATGTTCTATATCATCCAGCAGCAGCACTTTATAACGGTTCAATGCGAGAAGTTTTAATTAAGGATTTCAAAAGAATTCCAAAAGTTTTAGAACTTATAAATCCAAAATTATCACAAAAAAATAATTAGTCTCAATACTTTTTTAGATTCAGTGAATTTTATTTTTTTTCATGTTTTGGAAATGATATTAAATTTTTAAAATAATACCAACATTCAATTTTATAGGAGAGTAACATACAAAAAAAAAGGCTTACATGAGCCTTTTTTATTATAAAACTTTTTAAAAAAGAAAAAAGGATTGAGTGTTTGTGTTGGTTGAAGTTTTGTTTGGGTTTGTGTATAGAGTTTTTTGTTGGTGAGTATGGTTTTAATTCTTTAAGTAAGAAGCAAAACTATACTCATCAGCTCTAAACTCTATTCCCGTAAAACTTTAATCAACTCTCAATCCTTATTAATATAATAGCATACACAAATAATATGTCAAATGACTAATATTAGTTTAGATTCTATCAAATTGTTGAAAAATATTATAAAATAAAAAAGTTATCCACAAATAAAATTGTATATATGATAGGTTTTTTGATTTATTTTAACCTTTAGCCAAAACCAATCCCCAAATTTTTTTAGCATTATTATTTTTTAAAATTTTTGCACATTCTTCCAATGTTGATCCAGACGTAACTACATCATCAATTAAAATGATAGTTTTATCTTTTAAATTTTCTCCATTCCACAAAAAGCTATTTTTAATATTTTGCTGTCTTTTATGTTTTTTAAGTTTGGCTTGTGGTTTTTGATATTTAATTCTGATTAAATTTTCAGTATTAGTGTTTATTGGTAAATGATTTGTAAACATATTTAGTAATAATTCAGCTTGATTGAATTGTCGCCACCGTAGGCGTTTTTTATGAAGAGGAATTGGGATAAAAATTGTATCTTTTTCTAATAAAAAATTTAATGGGGAAGTATTGTCTATTTCGGTTTTTCTGATTTGGTGAAGCAAGAAGATGGAAAGAAATTTTGAGAGTGGATAACGGAGATCAGTAATAAAATTATATTTAAATGTTTTAATTATATTTCTTAAAGTTTTGTTTTTGTATTCACTAGCTATTAAAACTCCTGTTAAATATTTTTTATGTGACTTACAAATTTTTCCATATTCACTTTTACGATTACAGATTAAACATTTTTGATTAAGATTTAGTTTTAATTTATTAAAACAACTATCACAAAACCAAACATTCTTTTTATTACACTCTATACAAGTAATCGGAAATAAAATATCAGTTAAAAAATCACACAATATTTTAGTGTGATTTTTTAATTTTATTATTAATGATTTATAAGCCATTGTCTTGAGATTGTTGCCAAATACCATTGCGAGTGAAATTTTAGTCTTTTTGCTAATTTTATTTTAACCGAATTTTATGAATTGTTTGAGTTTTGGCATCTGTGAAGAATGCTTCTCTTTCGCCATCTGAAATAATTAGTTTTGAGATATTATACTCACCATCAGGAATAGCAATTAACTTTTTTATGCCAGTATTTGTATCTATTTTATAAAGTCTATCATTAGTATGCTCAGATAATTCTGGGAAAACTCCTGCTCCCTCCTCTAAGGATTCAGGCACGGCACAGTACAAAGAATGGGATCCTGAGAAAGTACATTTATGTGCCCATGTTTCCATGTTAAGATCTGTTCTTCTGTTGCCGATTGACTCGCCTTGGGCATCAACAATCCAGAGTTTTGGTTTCAAATTATTGTCTGTTGAATATACACTGTAAAGTAGTCTATCGCCGTTGGGTGCCCAAAGTGGTTCAAATCCTCTTCCTTCAATTATTGTTGATTTAAAATTTTCTCCATTTAATCCTACAAAATAAACTTCTTGACGATTAAAATCTTTTCCTTCAATATACATAGCAATAGATTGATTGTTCGGCGACCAAGATGGTATTACCTTGTCTGCATTAACACCGATTGGTTCAATTTTTTTACTTTTTGATCCATCATCATTTGTAATTGCTAACCATTTATTTTCATTTCCAAGACCAATACTTTTCATAACTAGTTTGTCGCCGTTTGCTGAAAAACTAAAATTTTCCCAATGTTTTGGAAGAGTTACTTGTTTATCTGTTTCAAAATTGTAAACGATGTTAGATCCATCTGGATATTCTAGTATAGCTTTATCTTTTGCAGGTGACCAAATTATTTTTTCAACATCATGAAAGACTTTGTCTGATAATTTTTTAATATTTCCTTTTTTATCAACAGTATAGAATTTTTTGTCATCCTGATTGTAATATTGAATTTTTGATCCATATTTATCAATAGTAATGCCAATGGATGGACTATCGTTTAATTTGGTTATTTCTGTTTCTTTACCTCTAGCAACTCTATCAGGCTCTTGTTCTTTAATAGGTGTTGTTGTAAATGATGGTTTAGCTATATCGGATTTATCGGGAATTATATTTCCAGATCCATCAGCAGCATTTGGTAAATTACTGATAAATTCAGAATCATCTTTTGATTTTTCTGTTGGAGTAATGTCAGCAGTTTTGAAGAATAGGATGTATAATATATAGCCCCATGCGACTGAGATGATAACGAAACCAATGATTAAAAAGATTTTTTTGTATTTGGTAAAAAAGTTCATTTTGTGTTATAATTATAAATAAATAAATATGTGAATAACTTAATATTTATATTATAACTCAAAATAATATAAACTCAAAATTTTTATGGGTTTTTTTTCTTCAACATCTACAAGTTATGTTGGTATTGATATTGGTACAAGCGGAATAAAAATTGTGGAATTAAAAAAAGAAAGATCAAGACCAAAACTTGTTAGTTATGGTTTTAGTGAAAACATTAGCAATAATAATATTGATTGGAAGAATGATGTTAAATATATAGCCAAAATAATTAATGAAATTTGTGGCAGATCTGGGATTAAATCTCGAAATGTAGTTTCTGCTTTGCCAACTTTTTCAGTTTTTTCTTCCATCATTAATCTTCCTGATATTCCAAAAAAAGATTTTGATTCAGCAGTTCACTGGGAGGCGAAAAAAGTAATTCCACTTCCACTTGAAGAAATGAGTATTGATTGGCGAGAATTGAAAAATAATTCAGATGAAAAGGGTAATAGAATATTATTAATTGGAGCCCCAAGATCTTTGGTTAATAAACAGATGGAAATTTTCAAAGAGGCTAAAATGAATTTATTGTTTTTAGAAACAGAGACTTTTTCTTTGGTTCGGTCAATTGTTGGTAATGATGAATCTTCAATTGCTTTAGTTGAAATTGGTGCTACGACTAGCGATGTTTCAATAGTTGATAATGGTATTCCTGTTTTTTCAAGAAGTATTGATACAGGAGGTGAGACAATAACAAGAGCTATTCAAAATAATTTGAATATTGGTCTAGAACGAGCAGAACAATTTAAATATGATCTCGGGATTAATTCAATGGATTCTAGCTCTGATGTTATTCCGCAAACAATTAAAGATACTATTAGTCCTGTAGTAAATGAAATAAGATACGCTATAGAACTTTTTGAAAAGGGAGATAAAAAAGTTGAAAAAATTATTTTATCTGGTGGTTCTTCATTATTATCTGGCTTGGTTGACTATTTAAGCAGTGAGCTTGATATTAATGTTATTATAGGTAATCCGTGGGCGAGAGTATTATGTCCAGAAGAAATAAAACCTTTATTGAATGAGATTGGGGCTAAAATGGCTGTTTCTATTGGATTAGCAATGAGAGGTTTTGATAAGTAGAAAATTTATTAATAATCTAAAAAAATGAATTTTATTGATAATAATGTTGATAATAATATTGAAAACAAAAATTCTAAAGGAATTTTTGGATTTTTAAAAAGAAAAAAAAGGAAAAAGCAAGATTATTTTGCAAGAAATAAAGAAAATAAGGAATATATCAAAAATTATAATGAAAGCTTAAAAAACGAGCAGAAGAAAAAAGAGAATTCACCTAGCGTGCAGGAAGATTCTTCTTTTAAGAAAATAAGTTCGCGTAAAGAAAAGTTAGTAGAAAAAGTTAAAAAATGGAGATCGTCTGGTGTAATTCAGACAAATTTGATTAAAAATGAAGTTGTAGTTTATATTGATTGGCAGAAGAATATTATTATTTCAATAGTTTATATTTTTATATTTTTTGTTTTAGTTGGAGGTTCTTATTATGGAATTAACAGTGTTTCCAAAAAGGCCAGTGATGAAGCTGAAAAATTATCAAAAGAAACCTTAAAACTAAATAACAAATTTAAAGAAATTAAAAAATCAATTGTTGAAGTGGATGTATTTAGAAGAAGAGCTGGAATAGTGAAATTGTATTTAGATAAACACATTTATTGGACTAATTTTTTTAAAGAAATAGAGGACAATACTTTAAACAATGTATATTATGGAGATGTCGCTTCCTATAATGGAAATATAGGTAATAATAAGTATAATTTTACTGTTAAGGCTACAGAATATAAAGATATTCCTAATCAACTACGTGTGTTAAGACGTGGTGAGTTTATTTCTGATGTGGAAGCGACACAGGGCGAGTTAGAACAAATTAAAAATATTGATGGTGACGTTACAAGTAGTGTAAATTTTGTTGTTAATTTTGTTGTTGATAATAATGTTTTTTACAAAAGTGACGATGAGGTAAAAATAAATGATTATGAAAAAATAATTCAAGATAAAAATATAATCAACAAGAAAGAAGTAAATGTTGAAGATATAAATTGGGAATAATTATAAAGATGATTGGTAATTTTCAAAAAAATAAAAAAATATCAAAGTTCTTAGCTATGTTTTTTTCTGGATATTATAGTTATCTTATCTTATCTGTTTTTGTGATAGCTTTAGTATTCTCGTATTTTTTTATTTTGAAACCAAAATTTAACAGTATAAGCGAAAAACAATTGTCTTTAAGTATGTCAGAGAAAAAAAAACAGAATGATATTTGTATTAATATTTTAAGTCTTGAGCGTTACAAAAAAAGTTATGAACGTATTGATAGGACGGATAAGGAAAAAATAATAAACATTGTTCCCGATAAATTAAATATTGAGAAGTTTTTTCCATGGATGGAAGAAATCATTGAAGGTAAAATCATTGAAGGACAGATACATGGAGGAATGGGACTTATACTTGACTCAATTTCAATTAATGATGTAGGCGTTTCTAATGCTAGTCAAGGTGAAGATGAAGATAATTTTCAAAAAAGTATTCGTGAAAACATTGGCATAATTAACCTGGATATATCAATTTCCGGTGTTGATTATGATAGTTTGAAAAGTTTACTAGCTGAGTTAGAGAATAATTTAAGATTGATGGATATTCAATCAGTTTCTTTTTCTGGTAATCAAGTAAGTTTATCAATTAATACGTATTATTTTAAAGATAAAGATTTAATTGTCAAAGGAATTGAAGGTGGAAATAAGCGGGAAGTGTTAAATCTTGATGTTTTGAGTTCTAATAAATTTAAAAGTTTAGAAGAAATTGACGTGGAATTAGATGATTTAGGTAAATTAGAAATTGGAAATAAATATCCATTTGGATTAAATAAAAAAGAAACAGAAAGATTAGAGGAACCAACAGAAATAAATAGCATTCTTTATAAAAGAGTTGATGAAATTGGCACAGTTGATAAAGTAGATCTTATTGATTAAAAGTTTAAAATTCTAATGTTTAGGATTATCATCAAATACCAATTTGTTAAAATCTGAAAATTTATGTCTAAGCTGACATTTGGCGACAGTTCCTATGTATCGTTGTATTATTTATCATAATAATAAGAATTTATTACAATGCAAAAAAAAGTAAAAATATTAAAAATATTAAAAGATAAAGGTTTAGTTGATGATGAAAAAATAAAAGAAATTGATGAGTTAATAAGTGGTGGTGAAGAATTTGATAATATTATTGTTAATAAAAAGCTTTTACAGACCGAAGAATTAGCAAAACTAAAAGCAGAGATTTTTCATATGCCTTATGTTAGTTTACTTGAAGAGCAGGTTGATCCATTGATTCTGAATGTAATATCATCTGATGTTGCAAAAAATTATAAAATTGTTTGTTTTTCTAGAAGTAGTGGTATAATAAAAATAGGTATTACAGATCCTGATAATTTTAAAGCAATTGAGGCGGTGGATTTTTTAGCCAAAGGAGGAGGTTTGCATGTTGATTTTTATGTAATTTCAATTGATAGTTTTAATAATGTTTTTAAGCAATATAAGATTCTTGACAATGAATTATCAAGTGCTCTTCAAAGGAGGGAAGAAGATGAAGCGTTAATTTTAGAAGAGAAAGAAGAGGCGGAGGTAAAGGCTAAAAATGTGTCAAAAAGTGCACCTGTTACTAAAATTGTAACGGTAATTATTCGTCAGGCAGTTGAAGGTGGGGCAAGTGATATTCACATAGAACCTTTGCAAAGAGAAACAAGGGTACGTTATCGTGTTGATGGAATTCTTAGAACCTCTTTAGTGTTACCAAGAAGTGTCCATAATGCTATTGTGGCTCGTATTAAAGTTATGGCAGGTTTAAAATTAGATGAAACCAGAATTCCACAAGATGGAAGAATTCGTATAACTATTAATGATAAAGATGTTGATTTTCGTGTTTCAATTTTACCACTTATAAAAACTGAAAAAGTAGTAATGAGAATTTTAAATACAGATAAAGGAGCACCTAAACTTGAAGATTTAGGTTTTCAAGGTATACAATATGATGTGGTTATTAATAATTTAAAAAAAACCGAAGGTATGATGCTTGTGACTGGTCCAACAGGAAGCGGTAAATCAACAACTCTATTTTCAGTTTTAGGAATTATTAATAAAGATAAGATAAATATTTCTACACTTGAAGATCCAGTTGAGTATCAAATGAAAGGAGTTAATCAATCTCAAATTAAACCTGAAATCGGTTATACTTTTGCAGCTGGTTTGCGATCTTTTTTACGTCAAGATCCAGATGTTATTATGGTTGGAGAGATTCGTGATGAAGAAACAGCCGAGTTGGCTATTCACGCTGCATTAACGGGTCATTCCGTTTTATCAACTTTGCATACCACCAGTGCTATCGGGAGTATTCCTCGTTTTGTTGATATGGGAGTGGAACCATTTCTAATTAGTTCAACTCTTAATACGATCATAGCCCAAAGATTAGCTAGAAGAATTTGTCCAAAGTGTAAAGAAGAGCTTAAAATTCCAGAAAAGATGATGCAAGAGATTAATGAAAATATAGAAACGATTGGTAGAGATTATATCAAAAAAATGGTGAAGGATATTGATTTTAAAAATTTAAAACATTATAAAGGCAAAGGTTGTAATAGTTGTGGTAATAGTGGATATATTGGTCGTATTTCTATTGTTGAAGTTTTAGATATTAATAAAAAAATAAAAAGTTTAATAGCAGAGGGTAAAAAAAATATTACGATTGAAGATGTTAATGATAGTCAAAAATATATCACAATGAAGCAGGACGGTATAATTAAAGTCTTGCAAGGTTTCACAACTATTGATGAAATTTTAAGAGTTATGAAAGATTAATTATTTATTTTTTAGTTAAAATGGAAGTTATATCAATATTTATAAACAAAATATTATCAGAGGCTGTTAGAAAAAAATCTACCAGTTTACGTTTATCAATTGGAAGTTTTCCAATGATTAGAGTTAACGGTGAACTTTTGGCGATGGAGAATGAAGAAATAATTAGTCGTGAAACTTTAACTGGCATTGTTAATTCTATTGTTAGTGATGAAGAATGGAAAAGCATTGAAAGAGAAAAAGAGGTTGTTTTGGTGCGTGATTTTCCTGGTGGTTTACGTTTTAGAATAAATGTATTTTTTCAAAAAAATTTACCAACTATCTCTTTTTATTTAATTCCTCATAGCATAAGACAATTGAATGAACTAAATTTACCAACATCATTTACTGACTTTGTTAGTTTGAAATCTGGTTTAATTGTTGTTGTTGGACCTTTTTCATCTGGAAAGACATCAACCATTGCTTCTTTTATTGATAAAATAAACAGGGAACAATATAAGTATATTATCACTATTGAAGATCCAATTGAGCAAATTTTTATTAGTCAAAAATCTGTTATTAATCAAAGACAAGTTGGTATAGACTCAAATTCTTTTTCTTCCGCTCTTTCTTATTGTCTTGAAGAAGATGTTGATTTGATTTATGTTTCAAGCATTGAGCAAGATTTTAATTCAGCTATGCCTATAATTATGAATTTAGCTGCTGGAAATTCATTGGTAATTTTAGAACTAAACAGTAATAACTCTGTAAATGTTTTGGAAAGAATTTTAAGTGCATCTTACAAAACAATGTCAAAAGAAGCTGCAAGATATTGTTTAGCTGATGTTTTGCAGGGTATATTAGTCCAAGATTTATTTCCAAAAGTGGGCGGAGAAATGGTAATGGCTTATGAATTATTAATAAATAATTCAGCCATAAAATCTTTAATAAGGGAAGGGAAATTAAACCAAATTAAAAATGTAATAGAATCTTCCGGTAATGATGGAATGAGAAGTATGAAAAAATCAATTGATACACTTATAAAGAATGGTGAGATATAAATTTAATATATAATCTTTGTCATTGCGAGGAATAAACACTAAGTTTATCCTGAATTCAATTAGAAATGACAATTTTGTGATTCAATGCCAATTTATAAATATAAAGCACTAAAAGATAAAAATAAATCAATTTCTGGATTCGTAGAAGCTAATTCAGAAGCTATTGCAGCGGATGTAATTCGTGAAAAAGGTTTAGTAGTCATTTCTTTAGTGGAGCAGAAACATAGAGGAATAAAAAATATTGATTTATTTTTACAAAGAGTTGGTACAAAAGAGCTTGTAATTTTTACTAGACAATTTTCTGTTTTGATTTCTGCTAGTGTTGCTTTAGTAAATGCTTTACGTCTTTTAGTTGAACAAACAGATAATAAAAAGTTTAAAATGATTATTCTTGAGATTGCAGATGATGTTGATAATGGTGAACGATTGTCTGATGCTTTAGAGAAAAAGAAAGATATTTTTTCTAGTTTTTATATAAGTATTGTTAGATCTGGTGAAACGTCTGGTAAGTTGGATGAAGTTTTAAATTATTTAGCTGATGAGCTCGAAAAAGATTACGACATGACTAGTAAGATTAAAGGTGCTATGATTTATCCGATTTTTGTAATTGTAGCCATGTTAATAATTGGAGTATTAATGATGATTTTTGTAGTTCCTGAGCTCACAAAAATGCTTGATTTAAATGGGGCAGAGTTACCGATAACAACTAAAATAATGGTAGCAGCTTCAGACTTTTTGATAGCTTTTTGGTGGTTAGTGTTAGTTGTGGTTGTTGCTGTTATTGTTTTAACGAGAATGTTTTTTAAATCACCAACGGGGAGAAAAATTTGTGATCATGTTTTATTAAAATTACCAATTTTCGGAAAGCTTTTTAGCAGAATTTATTTAGTCAGATTTACTCGTTCAATGTCAACTCTTTTAGTTGGTGGAGTAACAATTAATAAGGCATTAGGTATTGCTGGTGATGTAGTGAGTAATGATGTTTACAGAACAATTATTCTAGAAACTAGAACTAAAATTGAAGATGGTGCTTCAATCTCTAGTGTGTTCATTGACCACAAAGAAGTTCCAAGAATGGTTTCGCACATGATAGGTGTCGGTGAAAAAACAGGTAGATTAGATACTGTATTAGGGAGAATTACAGATTTTTATTCTCGTGAAATTAACAATATTACTGATAATTTAATGAGTTTAATGGAGCCAGTTATTATGATTGTAATGGGTCTTAGTGTTGGTTTTATGGTAGCTTCAATTTTTATGCCAATGCTTCAAGTAACACAAAGTTTTTAATTTAATTTTAAACTTTTGTCAATTCATGGTATAATGTGGATAACTAAGTTTGAAAATTAAAATATAAAAATTAAAAAATAGTATTTTTGAAATATCTAATTGTTGAGGTTTATATTTTAATTTTTAATTGATTTCTCACATTTCTTGTTGTTTTAATTTCTAGAATTAAGCCAAAAAGAATTATGAAATAATAGAAAGGATGGTGAAAAATGAATGAAAAAATTTAATAATAAAGGTTTTACTTTGATTGAATTATTAGTTGTAATTGCTATTATCGGTGTTTTATCAACTATGGCGATTATTAATGTTAGATCTGCTCAAGAAAAGGCTAGAGATACTAAGAGAATTACAGCTGTAAATTCAATCAGAACAGCTGTTGAAATGTATATTGCTGATACTGGTAATCCACCAGCTATTACTATTACATTGGGTGATGATTGGGGTGATGGTACCGTTGGAACATCCTTGCAAGCACTTATTGGAAGTTATATCCAAGGTGGTATGCCTGATGATCCATCTGGAGATGCTAATAGAAGATTTTGTTATTGTAGAGATGGTACGACTGCTGATTATTTAATAGCAGCGGTTGCAGAAGCAACTGCTAAAACTTTTGAGGGAGATATGGACGGAGTTACTACTAGTTATGTTGTTGCTGAGTGTGTTTGCAGCGACGGTGCTATTCCAAGTGCAGTTGTTAATTGTACTGATGCTATTGCTGGTGATGTTGATGGTGTTAATGGACCAACTTTTTGTCTAGGAACATCGTTATAGTTTTTTTATACAAAACACAGTTCTTGAGAGAGGACTGTGTTTTTTAATATAAAAAATTATGTTATAATATAAATATGAAAGAAAATTATAAACAAAAAGGTTTTACGGTTTTAAATTATTAATTGTTAGCTGTTATTGGTGTTTTATCAATTATGATGGTATTTAGGGGTCTTTTAATTAATTGAAATATTTGATATAATAAAAGTAATATTATCAATTTGAATATATTTCTATGAAAAAACAAGCAGGTTTTACTTTAATGGAATTATTGGTAGCTTTGTCCATTTTTGGAATAATAGCAGCTTTTGCTGTTGTTGCTTTAAATAATGCCAGAAGAGATACTAGAGACATGAAGCGTGTGGCTGATATTTCTATAATCAAAAGTGCTTTATCACTTTATTATTATAATTGTAATAAATATCCTATTGCTGTTAATGCTGGCAATAGTATCAGCGGTCATGAGTGTGATGGTGCAGTTTATTTAGCAAATGTGCCTTCAGATCCAAATGGTTCAGCTTATTATTATATACCATGCATAGGCTCTGGTGAATACAGATGTGCTTTAGGGCAAGATAATGCGACTTGGTATGAAATAAAATATTCACTTGAAGGAAATTCTTCAGGATTAAATAAAGGTGCTCATATAGCGACTCCAAGTGGAATGTAATGTGATGTTCGGTGACAGTTCTAATAATTTTATGCAAATATTACTTTTATGTTATATTTTTATCTTTGGCCTAATAATAGGTTCTTTTTTAAATTGTTTAATTTGGCGATTACATACTGGTGAAGGATTATGGAATAGATCACATTGTTGCAAATGTAACAAAAAAATTGTTTGGTATGATAATATTCCACTAATTAGCTATATTATTTTAAAAGCAAAATGCCGAAATTGTAAAACGAATATTTCAATGCAATATCCAATAGTTGAATTTGTAACAGCTTTGTTATTTGCAGTTTCTTTTTATTTTAATACGAATGAATGTTATGAGTTACAGGCTATGAGTTATATGTTTAGAGATTTTTTTGTTATTTCAATATTAATTATTATTTTTGTTTATGATCTTCGGTGGTATCTAATTTTAGATAAAATTACATTACCTGCAATTTTCATTATATTTATAAGTAATTTAATTCTTGGTGTGAGCTGGAGTGGAATGTTACTTGCTGCAACTGTTGGTGGAGGTTTCTTTCTAATTCAATTTATTATTTCTAATGGGAGATGGATTGGCGGAGGAGATATTCGTCTTGGTTTTTTACTAGGTATTATTTTGGGTTGGCCGAATATTATCATTGCTTTAATAATAGCTTATATTTTGGGTTCGATAATAGGGATCAGTTTAATTATTAAGCAGAAAAAAGAATGGGGCTCTAAAGTTCCAATGGGAATTTTTTTAACAACTTCAGCAATAATTACTTTATTTTGGGGAGAAAGAATAAGTAATTGGTATTTTAATCTTCTTTATTAATGAAAAATTATAATAAGTACAAATTAATAACACAAAAAGGAGGTTTTACGCTTGTTGAGCTACTGGTAAGTGTTGGTGTTATAGTCGTGATTACTTCTGTTTTTTTAATAAATTATAATCAGTATAGGAAAAGTGCTAATTTAAATATGGCAACTCAAGAGATAGTGAGTAATATCAGAAGAGTGCAGAATTATGCTTTAGCTTCCAAAGAGGATGTTTCTGGCAATATTCCAGATGGTGGATGGGGTATTTATTTTGATATTACAAATAATAATAAATTAATTATTTTTGCTGACATGAATGATAATGGTACTTACGATGGTGATGGTGACGGTGATGGTAGTGATGGTGATGAAGATTATGAATTGATAATATTACCGAAAGGAATTATCGTAAAAAATAATTGGTATCCAGTAGGTGCTAGCATGGTTGCTAATCAAAATTGTGATGAAACATCATTAGTTTATAAACCACCAGTGCCTAAAGTTATTGTGACAGGTAGTACAAATTGTAGTGCTACGGCAAATACTACACCAAATTTTTCAAATGTTGAAATTCAAAATACAAAAGGTGAAATTAAAATAATCAAGTTTAATAATTTTGGCTTAATAGATGTTGAGTAAATTTTTCCAGTTTAATTCAAAGCAAGAAGGTTTTTCAATAATTGAAGTGCTTTTTGCTTTGTCTATCCTTGCAATTGGAGTAGTTGGATTATCTAGTCTATTAATTCAAAACATCCAAATACAAAATTATACAAAAAATAAATTAATAGCTTCAATGCTAGCACAGGAAGGAGTTGAATTGCTTAGAAATATTAGAGACCAGAATTGGATTGATGATAATGATTGGCGGGAAGGAACAGTTTCTGGTGGTGCAGATGATATTTTACAAGTTGCAAATGGTAACAATTATATAATTCAAGAGATAGGAATTGACGGTAGTGTAAATATTATAAATGCTTCAGGTGCTAAATTGTATATAAAAAATGGTTTTTATAATCATGATAATACTGGTACAACAACACCATTTTCAAGATTAATCACTGTTTTGGAAAATGATATTGAAGGTGATGGTGATGAAGAAAGTTTAAAATTAACATCAGAAGTACAATGGACGCAAAATAATATAATTCATAATTATACAATAAAAACAATGTTGTTTAATTGGAAATAAACATGAGAGAAATAAAAAATCAATTAGGATATTCTATTACTGAGATAATTGTAGCCTTATCTATTTTTGTTGTGGTTATTACTTTATCATCCTTAATATTTCAACAAGTATTAATAGGACAAAAAAAAATTATTGGAGGACAAAATGGACAGGAAAGTATTAGATATCTTTTTGAGGTTATTAGTAAAGAAATTAGAATGGCTAAAAGATTTACAAATATTTGTAGTGATACGCGGTATGCTTTAACTGTAGGAGTTAATCCAAATAGAGTGTTTCATGTTGATAATAATATAGGGAATGTTACTGGCACTGAATTATATTTTAAAAACAAAGACAAAGAATGTGTGAAGTATTCCTTAGATACTGGAAATTTTAAGATTGAAAGAATTATGGAAGATGGAACAAATTCTGCAAATGGTCTAATGTTGCCAGAAAGTGTTAAAATAACAGATTTAAAATTTAAAGTTGTTGATTCAACTGATTATTCTGTACAACCAAAAGTAACAATAAAAATGGATTATGAAATAACTACTGGTGGATTTGTGAATAAATTAACAATGCAAACCACAGTGTCGGCAAGATATTATTCATATTAATTATAAAGTTAATGTATAAAAAAATTGTACAAGATAATAGAGGAAGTATTTCAATAATGATTGTATCAACTTTATTGTTCAGCGTTTTGATTGCTGTTATTATTTCCAGTAATATTGTAAATAGTGGAATAAAAATTAGTCAAACCCAAGTTGAATCAGCAAAAGCATATTTTGCAGCAGAGGCAGGAGCAGAAAAAATTTTATATGAAACAAGAAGGAGTGGTGGAATTATTGAGACATTGATATTAAATACTGATGATTGTGAAGTTTGCTTTACTGGTAATGCAAATGATAGTTCAACAGTTAATGCTTGTGATGCTGCTTATTCTTGTGTAGACTCTGAGCAATTATTAGGTATTGATATTGAATATTATTATGAAATAGAATATAAATATAATCTAGTGAGTGGTGTTATGACGTTAATAAATAAAGGAAGATTTCATGATATTAAAAGAACAGTTGAATTGTCTTGGCAATAAAAAAAATAATTAATACTGTAATTATAATGTTAAGTTTTCTAATTATTATTTTTTGCGAGATAAAATGATAGGATGAAATCGTTTTAGTTAAGTGTTATATTATAAATATGGATAGAATAAAAAACAGAATAGAAAAGTTAAAAGACGAAATTAATCATCATAGATATATTTATCATGTTCAAGACAGAATAGAGATAGCTGATTCAGTTTTTGATGCACTTAAAAACGAACTTGAAAAATTGGAAAAAGAAAATCCTGAATTTATTACATCGGATTCACCAACTCAAAGAATAGCTGAAAAACCGCTTGATAAATTTGAAAAAATAATTCATTCTAAACCGATGATGTCTATATTTGATGCATTTGATTTTAAAGACATGATAGAATGGGAAACAAGAATATCAAAAATCAAAAATCAAAAATCAACAGGACTTAATGAAAAGATTGATTATTTTTGTGAATTAAAATTAGATGGTTTAGCAATTTCTCTAAAATATAGTAATGGGATACTTGAGCAGGCAGCTACTCGCGGTGATGGAAAAACCGGAGAAAACGTAACTAGCAATGTGAGAACTTTTGATAGTATTCCGCTTAAGCTTAGAATTCCTCAAAAAAAAGAATTAGAAGATATTGGATTTACAAAAAAACAAATTGAACAAATAATTTATACAGTAGAAAATGGTGAAATTGAGCTTCGTGGGGAGATAATAATGACAAAAAAAGTTTTTGAAGAGTTAAATAAAAAATATAAGGCAGAAGGGAAATCGGTTTTAGCTAATCCGAGAAATGGTGCAGCTGGTACAATTCGTCAATTAAATCCTCGTATTGCTGCTGAACGAAAACTTGATTATTACGTTTATTCATTGATTACCAACTTTGAATTTAAAAAACACGAAGATGAATTTAAATTGCTTAAGTTGTTTGGATTTAAAGTTTTAAAATATAATAAGTTTTGTAACAATATTAATGAAGTGGAAATAATGCATAAGTATTGGGATAAAAAAAGAGATAAATTACCATTTGAATGTGATGGCTTAGTAGTAAAGGTAAATAATTTGGCTTTGTGGAATGTTTTGGGTTCCATTGGCAAAGGTCCGCGATTTATGATGGCTTATAAATTTACGGCTGAACAAGTAACAACTCGTGTTAAAAATGTAACGTGGCAGGTTGGCAGAACAGGTGTTTTAACGCCAATTGCCGTGCTTGAACCAGTTAAAGTTGGTGGTGTAATGGTTAGTCATTCAACTCTTCACAACATGGATGAAATAAATAGACTTGATGTGAGGCTTGGTGATACGGTAGTTGTTGAAAGAGCTGGAGATGTAATACCAAAAATTATTCAAGTAATTTTAAATCTTAGAAATGGTCAAGAAAAAAAAATAAAAGAACCAAAAAAATGTCCTGTTTGTGAAAGCGCAGTAGAAAAAGTTTTAGGCGAAGTAGCATATAGATGTACAAACAATAATTGTTATGCAACTAATTTACGAAAATTATCTCATTGGACAAGTAAAAACGCAATTGATATTGAAGGACTCGGACCAAAAGTAGTAGAGCAATTAGTGAATGAAGGATTTATAAATGACATTAGTGATTTTTATTTACTTAAAATAAATGATCTTTTACCGCTTGAAAGATTTGCAGAAAAATCAGCTCAAAATTTAGTTGATGCTTTAATGAACAAAAAAGTTATACAGCTTGAAAGATTTATTTATGGATTAGGAATAAGACATGTTGGGGAGGAAACAGCCATGCTTATCTCTAATAGAATTATGAATTATGAATTAGGAATTAAGAATGAATTATTAATTCCTGAATTTTTAAAGATGATTCAGGAATATACGATTGAAAAGTTTGAAGAGATTGATGATATTGGTGGTATTGTAGCGAAAAGTATTTATGATTGGTTTCGTGATGAGCGTAATCTTGAAATATTACGAAAATTAGATAAAAATGGAGTTAAATTAATTATTAATAATAATAAACCACAAAGTACAAATTCTTTTTTTGCTAATAAAAGTTTTGTATTAACAGGATCTTTAATTGAATTGACAAGAAGCAATGCAAAAGCTAAAATAAAAGAATTAGGAGGAAAAGTATCATCTCTTGTGAGTAAAAAAATTGATTATGTTATAGTTGGCGAAAAACCTGGAAGTAAATTTGAAAAAGCAAAGAATTTAGGAATAAAGATATTAAGTGAAGAGAAATTTATTAAACACATAACACATAACACATAATTTTTATTATATGAAGTTAGAAAAAGAGGAGATTCAAAAGATAGCTGATTTGGCTAGATTGGATTTATCTGAAGAAGAAAAAGAAAAATATGGAAATCAACTTTCTGATATTTTGAGCTATATTGATCAATTATCTGAAGTTGATGTTGAAGGTGTTGAGCCAACAGCCCAAGTTACGGGTCTTGAAAATGTTTATCGTGAAGATGAGGTAAAAGTTTGGGATGATGAAGAAAGACAAAATGCATTAAATCAAGCACCTGAGTTAGAGGATGGACAGGTGAAAGTGAGAAGAATTCTTTGATTCACATAACACATAACACATAACACATAACACATAACACATAACACATGTATAATGTAGTAGAGATATGTCAAAAAGTTTGAATCAATTAACAATAAGACAGGCACAGGCTAAGCTTGAAGATGGGGAAATTACTTCTGTGGAATTGACACGGGCTTGTTTGGGTAGGATAAAAAAAACAAATCCAAAAATTAATGCCTTAATTACAGTTTGTGAAGCAGGGGCTTTAGAGGAAGCTGAAAAAGCTGATGAACGACGAAAAAATGGAGAAACAGGACAGCTTTTAGGTATTCCTTATATTGCAAAAGATATTATTTTAACAAAAGGAATTCGTACTACTGTAGCTTCAAAAATACTAGACAATTATATTGCACCCTATGATGCTACTATTATAAAAAAGTTAAAAAAAGCTGGAGCTGTTTTGCTTGGAAAAGCAAATATGGATGAATTTGCACACGGTGCTAGTGGTGAAAATAGTGCTTATGGAGCTACGTTAAATCCAGTTGATAATACACGTGTTCCTGGTGGTTCATCATCGGGATCTGCTGCGGCAGTGGCAGATGATATGTGTATTTTTTCACTCGGAACAGATACAGGAGGATCAATTAGATGTCCAGCTAGTTTTTGTGGAGTTGTTGGGCTTAAACCGACTTATGGAAGAAGTTCACGTTTCGGACTTATTTCTATGACAAGTTCAACTGATGTACCAGGACCAATTGCAAAAACAGTAGAAGATGCATCTATTGTTTTAAGTGTAATTGCGGGACCAGGAGAAAATGATTTTACAGCCTTAGATAAACCAGTTGGGGACTATAGTAAAATGATTAATAAGAGTATTGAAAGAATAAAAATTGGGATACCACGAAAATTGATAAAAGATACAGATAAAAATATTTTAAAGGTTTTTGATAAGTTATTAGATAAATTGAGAGAACAAGGAGTTGAGATTATTGATATTGAATTGCCACATGCAAAATATGGAATTCCTGTTTATTACATTATTACGCCAAGTGAAATTAGTTCAAATCTAGCACGCTTTGATGGAATTCGTTATGGATTTTCTGATAAAGAAGCTAAAAATTTATTAGAAGTTTATACTAAAAGTAGAGGCAAAGGATTTGGCGATGAGGCAAAGCGAAGAATAATGATTGGTACTTACGCTCTTAGTGCTGGTTATTATGATGCATATTATTTGCAGGCTCAGAAAGTACGAACTAAAATAAAAGATGAATTAGATAGTGAACTCAAAAAAGTTGATGCTATTATGACTCCGACTCAACCAGATATTGCATTTAAAATTGGGCAACAAGTTGATGATCCATTAAAAATGTATTTAGAAGATATTTTTCTATCTCCAGCATCTTTAGCTGGTTTACCAGCAATTTCAATTCCAATGGGGGAAGTTAAAGAAATGCCAGTTGGTGTTCAGATAATAGGAAAAAGATTAGATGAGAAGATTTTATTTAGAATTGGTTCTAATATATAAATAATTAACTATAAAAAAATATGAGTAAAAAAAATTTATACATTATTTTAATTGTGTGTCTTGTTATTGTAACAGGAATTTATTTTTTTAATTCTTTCAAGCCTGAAAATATTGTTATAAAAAAAGGATTAAATAATAAAAATGTAAGTAAAGATTTAAGTGAAGCTGAAAAATTAAAAGCATTAAATAGGGATATTATGAATCAGGCAAAAGATATGAATGCTGATGAGTCTATTATTAATATTAATGATACAGATCATATTTTGGGAGACTTAAAAAAGGCAAAAGTTACAATGGTAGTTTATGGTGATTTTGAAAATAAATTTTCGTCAAGTTATGCTAAAACTATTAAAAGTGTAAGAGAAAAATATGGTGATGACATTGTAATTGCGTATAGACATTTTTATTTTAAATCTGAGCAAAATACAATTTTGTCAGCAATTGCATCAGAGTGTGCTGCTGAGCAAGATAAATTCTGGGAAATGTATTATAAGCTATATAATATTGAAGATGGAATTTTTGGAGAAGAAAAAAGAGCAGAAAGCGCTAAAAGTATTGGACTTGACATGGAAAAATATGAACAATGTATGAAGGAAGAGAAGTATATGGATAAAATTGTTGAGCAAAAAGAAAAGGCAGAAAAGGCATATATTTTAGGAGTACCAGTTAGTTTTATAAATGGTGAAAAAATTATAGGAGATTCTCCGATGGAAGATTTTATAGATAGTGCTGGGTATAACAGAAAAGGCTTAATAAATATCATTGATAAACATTTAGAAAAATAAAATTTGCACAGTTTATTGGATATAAATTAATTAAAAAATATAAATTATCTTATAAAATTGCAGAACCAGGAAAAGCTTTGTTGGATTTTTTGTATTTTTATAGTTGACATTGTGGGCAGGAAATATATTTTTAAATTATTAAGAAAAAAAAGAATTAAAGAAAGAATTGTTAAAGAAATTAGAAACAGTTAATCTGAAAGAACTAGTACGTGATGTACAAGCATTCTTAATTAAATCAGATGATATTATTAGGATAACAAGTTTTAAAGAGTTTATTGAGCAGAAATTATGATGTATCAAGAATCAGAGAAAATAGAATTAAAAGCTTCTTTTAGTGAATGGAAGGAGATAATTATAACGTTGGTTGCTTTTGCTAATAAAAAAGGCGGTAAGCTTATAATCGGTATGAATGATGATAGTGAACCCTTGGGGATGGAGATAGGGAAAGGGACTATTGAGGATTTAGTTAATAAAATAAAAAATCATACTGATCCGGTACTTTATCCCTCAATAAACATTTTAACGCATGGTCCTGGTGAAATAGTGGAGGTTGAAATACCTGAATCAGATAATAAACCAGTTTTTGCTTTTGGTCGGGCTTATGTTAGAGTTGGTAAAACAAATCAAAAAATAACTAACCAGAAAGTTAGAGAATTGATAAAAAGATATGATTTACCTAATTTTGATGAGAGTTCTTATGGAGGAATTTTGAAAAATGTTAAGTTAGATGAAAAATTGATTAGTAGGATTAATAAAGAGTATTATAAGTTAAAATATAAAGATGAATATGATTTTTTGAAAAAAATTGGGTTAGTTAAGGATGATAATTTGTTGAATGCTGGGTATTTATGTTTTGCAAGAAATAAAGATTATTCAAAATTCACGATTAAAGCAGCTTTGTTTAAAGGAAAAACGATGGCAAAATTTATCGATATGAAAGATTTTAATTCACCTTATATAGATACAGTTGACGAGATTTTGGAGTTTGTAAAAAGACATATAAGTATGGAAGTTGTTATTTCGGGCAAGTCTCAACGGGATGAGGTTTGGGACTATCCAGAAGAAGCACTTAGAGAAGCGATTGTTAATGCTATAGTTCATAGAGATTATTCTGATTCGGGAAATATTCAAATAAGAATTTTTAATGATAGATTAGAGATTTGGAGTCCAGGTCTACTTACCAAAGGAATAGATATTGGTAAGCTTGGAAAAGAAACAAGGTCTATTTTAAGAAATAAATTATTATCTAAAATATTTAAAAAAGTTAAATTGATTGAGAGCTGGGGAAGTGGTTTTTATCGAATAAATGAGAATTGTATCGAAAACGGCAATGGGTTGCCTGAATATAAAATATATTCAGAAGCTTTTGTTGTTATTTTTCACAAAAGAGAACAGATGAAGAAGGTGGGTGAAAAGGTGGGTGAAAAGGTGGGTGAAAAGGTGGGCGAAAAGGTGGGTGAAAAGGTGGGTGAAAACCAAAGTAAAATTTTAGCAGAAATAAATAGAAATAAATATACTTCAATAGTTGAGTTATCAAAAAAGATAGGAATTGCAACTAAAAATATTGAAGTAAATATTTCTAAATTAAAGAAAAAAGGTTTATTGAAAAGAATTGGGTCAGCGAAGGGTGGACATTGGAAAATTTTAGAGTAAGATATTATTAGATCTGAGTGTACAATTAGTGTTTTGACAAAATATGGAAATTATAGCAAACGCTAATTGTACACCCCCAATCTATTATAGTTAATTGTTAAAAGTTAATGGTTAATTGTTATTAAGGAGAGGTGGTCGAGTGGTTTAAGGCGCACGCTTGGAAAGCGTGTGTACTGTCAAAGGTACCACGAGTTCGAATCTCGTTCTCTCCGCATTAAAGAATGATATTTGAGAGTAATATGAGTCAATTAAAAAATAAAAAGATATTAATTACGGGTGGAGCTGGTTTTATTGGTTCACATTTGTGTGAGTATTTTTTAAAATTGGGAAATTCTGTAATTTCTTTAGATAATTATTTTACTGGGGAAAAAGATAATCATGTCAAGGGTGTTAATTATTTTGATGGTCATACAAAAGATATTGAAAAAATAATAACTGAAAAAATTGATTTAGTTTATCATCTTGGTGAATATTCTCGTGTTTTAACAAGCTTTGATGATGTTGAAAAAGTTTTGGATTTTAATATTTTGGGGACTATGGCTGTATTGGAATATTGTAGAAAAAAGGATATTAGATTAATTTATGCTGGATCAAGTACAAAGTTTGGTGAATTTGATGATTCCGATGAAGCTCAAAATAAAACGCCATATTCTTGGTCAAAAGCAAGTAATACTGAGCTTGTAAATAATTATGGTAAATGGTTTAATCTTGATTATGCTATAACTTATTTCTATAATGTTTACGGACAGGGTGAAATTTCTGATGGAAAATACGCTACTTTAATTGGTATTTTTATTAAAAAATATAAAAATAAAGAACCATTAACAGTTACGTTTCCCGGAACGCAAAGAAGATTATTTACGCACGTTGATGATATTGTTGATGGATTAGTCAAGGTTGGTGGAAAGGGGCAAGGTGATGGTTATTGCATTGGATCAAAATGTGAATATTCTGTTTTAGAAATAGCGAAAATGTTTGGTGGTGAAATTATTATGACACCAGCAAAAGAAGGCGATAGAAAATTTTCGCGTATTAATACCAGTAAAATTAAAGAGCTAGGATGGGAATCTAAAAATAATATTAAAGATTTTATAGAAAAGATAAAAAATACAGATGAATGACAAAAAAAAGAAAATTTTAATATTTTCTACTACCTATGATCCATATTTAGGAGGGGCTGAAATTGCTTTAAAAGAAATTACTGATAGAATTTTTGATATTGAGTTTGATATGATTACTTTGAGGTTTGATAGTAATTTGCCTAAATTTGAAAGAATTGGAAATATAAACGTTTATAGAATAGGTTTCTCCAGAAAAGGAATTAAGATGAGTGATTTAATTAATTTTCCTTTAAAATTGAATAAATTAATTTTCCCTTTTATCGCATATAAAAAAGCAATAGCACTTCATAGAAAAAATACATATAGTGGAATTTGGGCAATGATGGCTGCTTATGCTGGTTTTTCAGCAATGTTTTTTAAAAAGAAAAATCCGAATGTTCCTTATTTATTGACATTGCAAGAAGGTGATCCAATTGATTATATAAAAAAGAAAGTTAAATTTGTTTATCCCTTGTTCAAACAAATTTTCACAAGAGCTGATTGTTTACAAGTAATTTCAAAGTATTTAGCTGATTTTGGAAAAAGTATGAAATTTAAAGGAGAGCCAATTGTAATTCCGAATGCTGTTAATGTTAAGCACTTTAGTCAGGAATATGATCAAGATGAACTTAATAGTTTGAAAAATGAGTTAAATAAAAGAATTGGTGATAAATTTATTATTACAACATCTCGTTTAGTTAAGAAAAATGGAATAGATGATGTTATTAAATCTTTAAAATATTTATCAAATGATGTAAAATTTTTGATTTTAGGCGATGGCCCAGATAAAAAAAAATTACAAAAACTGGCAACTGAAGAGAAAGTTGAAGAAAGAGTTAAATTTTTAGGAATGATTAATCATGAAGTAATGCCAAAATATTTAAAAATATCAGATGTATTTATACGACCTTCGCTTTCAGAAGGAATGGGAAATTCATTTATTGAAGCAATGGCAACAAAAATTCCCGTGATAGCCACGCCAGTTGGAGGAATAGTAGATTTTCTTTTTGATAAAGAAAAAAATTTAAATAAAAAAGCGACAGGCGTTTTTTGCAAAGTGCATAATTCTAAAAATATTACTAAAAAAATAAAATTAGTATTAGAAGATAAAGAATTAAAAAATGAAATAGTAAAAAATGCTTATGAAATGGTTGTTCAAAAATATGATTGGAATATTATTTCTAAAGATATGAGAGAATTATTTAAAAAATTATTGAAATGAATAAAGCAAAAAAAATATTAATAGCAACTGGAATTTATCCGCCAGACATTGGTGGGCCTGCTACTTATGTTAAAACTTTACAAGAAGAATTGCCAAGAAACGGATTTGAGGTAAAAATAGTAACATATGGAGATAATGAAGAGGTCAAAGATATATATAAAATTAGCAGAAAACGGAATGTTGTCTTTAGATATTTTAGATATTTTTGTCAGGTGTGGAAATTAAGAAAATGGGCAGATGTTATTTACATTCAAGGACCTGTTAGTGAAGGTTTGCCAGCGACCATGGCTTGTAAGTTGGCGGGTAAAGATTATTTATTAAAAGTAGTTGGCGACTATGCCTGGGAGCAAGGCAGACAAAGATTTGGCGTTGAAGATTTATTAGACGATTTTCAGAAGATAAGGTATAATTATAAAGTTGAGTTGTTTCGAAAAATTCAGAAATGTGTAGTTAAAAGTGCTAAGTTAGTGATTACTCCTAGTGAATATTTAAAAAGTATTGTTGTAGGATGGGGGGCAAAAGAAGAAAAAGTAAAAGTTATTTATAATTCAGTTAATGTGGTAGATTTTAATTTGTCAAAAAAGGAGGTAAAAGAAGAATTAAATTTAGAAGGTGATATAATATTGACTTCCGGTAGATTAGTTCCATGGAAAGGTTTTGAATTATTGATAGAATTAATGCCTGATTTACTTGAAGAAAATCCTAATTTTAAATTATTAATAGTCGGGAATGGTCCTGATAAAGAAAAATTAGAGTCTAAAATTGATGATTTAAATTTAAATAATGAGGTTTTTATTTTAACCAGCAAGAAACAGCCTGATGTTCTGAAATATATGAAAGCGTCGGAAATGTTTGTTTTGAATACGGGATATGAGGGTTTATCTCATGTAATTATTGAAGCATTTTTTGTTGGTATTCCAGTTGTTACAACAAAAGTTGGTGGTAATTCTGAGTTGATTAGTAATAATAAAAATGGTATTCTAGTTGAGTATAACAATAAAGTTAAAATTAAAAATAACATTATTGATTTGTGGAAAAATAAAGAGAAAAGTTATAATTTAGTAACTAGAGCAAAAGAAAGTTTAAATGAATTTCATAGGGGGGTAATGATAAATAGTATTGTAGAAATACTAAAGAAATAAAAGTATGAAAACTTTAATGATAAGCTTGGACGGTGATATTCTTAAAAGAGACAATGATGCTATTAGGAGAATGATAAAGTATTCAGAAATGTTGGATAGTTTGGATATTGTCGTTTTTTCTAAAAAGAAAAATTTTTTAAACAAAATATCAAACCAATTATCTATCCATTCAACTGGCTCTTTGAATAGATATTTTTATATTTTAGATTCTTTTTTTATTTGTAGGGATATTATAAAGAAAAAAAATATTGATTTGATTATTACGCAGGATCCATTTTTGACTGGTTTAGTTGGATATTTTTTGGTGTTTAGAAAAAAAATTAAATTACTAGTGGGAGTGTTTGGAACAAATATTTTTGATAAATATTGGTTGAAAGAGTCTTTTTTCCATAGAATCTATAAAAAGATTGGTAAGATAGTTTTCAAAAGGGCAAATGCTATTCAAACTGATGGTTATGAAACGGTTGATGATTTAAAAGAAGTGTTTAGGAATAAGGTGTTTTGGAAACCTGTTATTCCGTCAAATATTAAAAAATTCAGTGTTAATCGAAAGTATGAAAATATAGATAACAAAGTAAATATTTTATACGTAGGGAGATTAGTGAAGCAGAAAAATTTAAAAATGCTTATTGATGTTATTAAAACAATCAGAATTAGGACAGGGGAGAAAAAAATTACTTTCACGATTATAGGTGACGGACCTTTGAGGGAATATTTAGAAAGTGAAATTAAAAAATTAGGACTAAATGATTTTGTTAGATATACTAAGTTTGTTAAGCACGAAGAAATTATTGAATATTTTCAAAAGTCAGATATTTTTATATTAACATCATATTATGAAGGATTTGCCAAGGTGTTTATGGAAGCTGCATCTGCAGGTTTGCCAATAGTAACGACTCGTGTAAGTGGGGTAAGAAATATTATCAAAGAAGATGAAAGTGGTTATGTGATAGACGGGGGCAATGTTGATGAATTTTGTGATAAACTAAGGAAATTGATTTATGATGAGGATAAACTTAGGAGTATGTCCTGTAAAATAAGTGAAGATTTTTCAAAAAAATATAATACAGAAACAATGAATAAAGCTCAGCTTCAAATATTTAAATACCTTGAATTAAATTAAAAATATGTTTACAAACAAAAAAGATTTACCTTTTTGGATAATTGCTCCCAGGGCAGTGAAATGGTTTAATTATTTTTATAGTTCACCAAAAGTAGTTTTACCAAGTTTGAGAGTATTGTTAGGTAAAAATAAGAAAAACAATAATAAGCCAACAATAATGACTTGTTCTATTTCGGAGGATTATGCTAGAGTTTGGTTATATTTTGTTCAGAAAAATTTAGATAAGGATAAATGGAATTTTTTAATAGTTGATTCAATTGGTGATATGGATAGGAAGAAGTTTGAAGGAAGTGATTACATTAAATTTATGAACTTTTATCATGGTAAAAAAGTAGATTATCTTATTAGGAAATATGTAAATTCTGATATTGTTTATTTATGTGATGATGATAAGTACTTGCTTAAAGATGTTATTCCTTTTTTAGATAAATTTCAGAATGACAAAACTGCTGTTGTGTCTTTGTCTCCTCGTTATTGGTGGAAATTTAAAATTAAAGACAAGGAATATTTGCCCATGGGTTCTTATTCAATAATTTTTAATAGAAAAATATTTTTAGATAATAGAATTAAATTGGAGTCACCAACTGGTGTAGAGTCAGAATATAAAATTTTTCCACCTAGCTCAAAAATACAAAAAGCTTATGATACTGCAGATTTTGCGAATGAAAAATTATTACTTTCTGGTTTTAATGTAAAAACTTATCCTGATAATGATTATGTTTTTGGTTTTGATGCAATGAGTATAGGCAGAATCTTGTTATTAAGGTATGGCAAAGAATTTATAAAAAACTCACTTGAAAAAATTAATGTTTGTAAGGAGGGAGCGACTGATGGTGGAATAATGAAATCTATTTATAGCATAGTGAAATTTGAAAGATTGTATAACCATATTTTTAATGAAAAACCAAAATTTATTTCAGGATTTAATGAAAATGAATTGAGAGAGGTGATTGAAAATAATAGTAAACTTACAGAAGAGCAGAAAGATTGGGCGATGACTTATTTTAAAAAATCTGATGAGAAATATGAAAAGTTGAAAAGCTTGATTTAATATTAGTATATGTCAAAAAAATTATTAATTATTACGCAGGAAGTAAATATTGATGGTGATGATTTGGGATTTTTTCATGGATGGATTAACGAATTTTCAAATCATTGTGAGAGTGTGAAAGTAGTTTGCTTGAAAAAGGGAAGATACAATTTTTCTGATAATGTTGAAGTATTGAGCTTGGGAAAAGAGATGGGAAATAAGAGATTGAAGTATATTTTAATTTTTTATAAATATATATGGAAATTGAAAAATGATTATGATGCGATTTTTGTTCATATGAATCCTGAATATGTAGTATTAGGTGGTCCGTTGTGGAGATTGATGGGTAAAAAAATTAGTCTTTGGTATACACATAAAAATGTGAATATTTATTTAAGACTAGCTGAAAAATTTGTCCATGAAATTTTTACTGCATCTAAAAAGAGTTTTAGATTATCTAGTAAAAAAATCAATGTTGTTGGGCACGGAATTGATGTAGATTATTTTAAAGCTACTAATATTCCAAAAAAAAGAAAAATAATTACGACTGGAAGAATTTCTGCTGTAAAAGATTATGTAACCTTAATTGAGGCAATTCAAATAATTAGAAAAGATTATTTAGAATTTTCGCTTGATATAATTGGTGGACCACTGAATGAAGAAGATGAAGGATATTATAGTTATTTAAAGAAGTATGTCAAGGAAAATGATTTGAATTATATAGTTAATTTTCTTGGTCCAAAATCAAATAATACTATAGTTGAGTATTTGCAATCGTCTGAAGTATTTGTAAATTTGAGTCATACAGGAAGTTTAGATAAGGCTGGTTTAGAGGCTATGGCTTGTGGTCTTCCTGTGGTTACATGTAATGAGGCGTTAATGGAAGATTTATTATTTGATTATAGAGAGATGTTGTATTTTGAAAAGAAGAATAGTGTTGAATTGGCAAAAAAAATATCTGGAATTTTTAATTTGAATAGTGATAAAAAGAAGGAGCTAGGTGTTGATTGGAGGAGGATGATTCAGACAGATCACAGTCTTCCTGGTTTGATAAAAAAAATAGTAAATATATCCGAATAATTTTTATGGATAAAGTTGATACAAAAAAATTAAATATAGAAAAGTACAAGATAGCAAAAGAAGGAGAGAAGTATAAGTCGCAACCAACAAAAATTATGAAGACTTATTTATTTAGAAAAAGATGTAAAGTGTTATTTGGTCGTGATGAGAAGGTTCTTGATATTGGTGGTGGTGCAGGAAATTGGACAAATATTTTAAGAGAAGAAAATATAACAACAAATATTTATGCCTTGGATATATCTAGAGCTGTTCTTGATGAAAGAAATAAAGAGGATGTATGTACTGAAGGTGATATGGAAAAATTACCTTTTGATAATGATTATTTTGATTGTTCAATGTTTTTTGCATCGTTGCATCATGTGTATAATACAGAACTTGCAATGTCCGAAGCTTCAAGAGTTACAAAGTCTAATGGATCTATTGTTTTTTATGAACCGATTTCTATTCGTCTTTTGTTGCAAAATAAATCAATTAAACCTACACCTGATGGTATAGAATTTTCTTTTTCTTTTTTACATATACTGAGAACATTAAAAAAGAATAATTTGAAGATTACAAAGATATATTATGAAGGCTTTTTTAGTAGATATTTTAAAAAAGTCAACTTTGCAATATATAAACCAATTTGTCTATTAGAAGAGGGAATAAATTATATTCCAGTTATAAAACATTTGTTTGGGATATTCGGTGATTATGTAATAATTAAAGCAAAAAAAAATGAGTCAAAAAGAGTTTGAAAATGAAAGATGGTCTGGTGGCAGTCAGAACATGCAATTTAGACATTCAGCCACACTTGAAATGATAAAAGATGGAAAAGTTTTAGATCTTGGGTGTGGAGATGGTTATTTGTTGTCTAAATTAAAAAAAAAGGGAATTGAAGGGTATGGAATTGATTTTTCTGATAAGGCTGTTGAGAAGTGCAGAAAAAAAAATTTAAATGTAGTATTAGGTGATTTAAGAGAAGGGGTGGACAAATTTCAAATTGATAAATTTGAGTATGTGACTATTTTAGATAATCTTGAGCATTTATTTTTTCCAGAAAAAGTTTTGAAAGACGCATCTAAAGTTTCTCAAAATGTAATTATTAGTGTCCCAAACTTCAATTCATTGCCAGCAAGATTACAGGTTTTAAAGGGATATGTTCCAGAAAATAATAGACCTAACAAGGGGCATGTTTATTGGTTCAATTATGTAAATTTAATGAAGATGTTTGAGAATTGTAATCTAGAGATTGTTGAGCTAAAAATGAATACTTTTTGGGAAAATAAGATTATGATAGGAAAGTTTTTGAAAATGCTAACAAAATATTTTCCAGGTTTATTTGCTTTATCGTTTGTGGTTTTACTTAAAGAGAAATAGTTTAAACTTAATTATGTATTAATAATCTTGAAAATTTATGCCAAAACTGTAGTTTGGCGACAGACCCATAATAATAAAAATTAAAAATATGACAAAAAAAGATGTAATAAAAGATATATACAAAAGTGGCTGGTCTTCATTTCTAAAAACGGGAAAAGGGGAATATTCTGAAGGTAATAAGTTTGGTGTGGGAATTGCAAACATTGTTGGTACTGGTAAAAAAGTTCTTGATATTGGTTGTGGAACTGGAAAATGTTTGTTGCCTATTAGGGAAAATAATAACAATGTAATCGGAGTAGATGTTTCAGATGATGCATTGGCGATATGCAAAGAAAAAGATTTGAAAGTATTTAATTTAAATTTTGAAATTGATGACATAGAAGAAGTAAAAGTGTTAGGTCCTTTTGATGTTGTAATTGTGACTGATGTTTTAGAACATTTAATTGATCCGATAATAGTCTTAAAGGATAGAATTTATCCTTTACTAAATAAGGGCGGAAGATGTATAGCGACGGTTCCAAATTTTGTTTTTTATAGATACCGAATGGAAATAATGATGGGAAAAATTTCTCATTTTAATAATGAAGATAGAATAGGATTTAATCCGCCAAGACCGTATAATTTGGGACATAAAACTATGTTTAATAGAGAAAATTTATATGAAACATTTGATTTGGCTGGTTTTAAGAATGTACAAGTTGAGCCTGAATTATTATCAGAGAGCCTTGGTGAATTTTGGAAAAAATCATTTTTTAAGGATTCTAGGGATTTTATAAAAAAAACTTGGCCAACACTTTTAGCAGCTAGATTTTTAATAATTGGAGAAAAGTAGATATGTTATCTTAAGTTAATTTGCTTTGTTTAAAGAAAAAATAATTTTAATTTTATGAAAATTTATTATATTATAAATTCACGATTTCCGAATGAAAAGGCAGAAGGATTAGAATCTATGAAAATTAGTAGTGCTTTAAGTGATTTTGCTGATGTGTGTATTATTAAATCGTTTAGATTTAATAAAATAAAAAAGAATCCGTTTAGTTTCTACGGTACTGAAAAAGAATTTCCAATTATTACTTTACCTTGTTTGGATATAATGCCGCTACGGTTGGGAAAATTTTCATTTTTGGTTCAAACTTATACATATTTATTCTTTTTATTAATTTATTTATTGTTATTTACAAAAAAAGATGATATTATCTTATCACATGAAGCAAATTTAATGTTTTTTGTTAGTCAAATAAGGAAAAATTCTTTTTTTGATATGCATGATTTTCCAAGAAGTAAATTATCGTTATTTAGTCAGTTATTTGAAAAATTGCGTGGTATTATAACTACGAATAAATGGAAAAAGACTGAATTGGAGAAAAAATTTAATATAAAAAGTGATAAAATATTATCTCATCCTAACGGTGTAGATATTGCCAAATTTGATTTGGATATTACGAAAGAAGAAGCTAGAAAAGAATTAAAGCTTCCGCAGAACAAAATTTTAATTGGGTATGTTGGGATGTTGAAAACGATGGGTATGGAAAAAGGGATTGATGTGGCTATTCAGGCAATGAAGCAATTGGATGAAAAATATAAATTGGTTTTGGTTGGTGGAAATAAGGAAGATATTGATTATTATAAAAAATATGCTGATAGCGAAAGAGTTAGTGATAAAATTATTTTTGTTGGCTGGATGAAAAATTCAGTGATACCAAAATATTTAAAGGCTTTTGATATGGTTATTGCTCCTTTTCCCGCAGGCGATCATTATAATTATTTCATGTCGCCAATGAAAGTATTTGAGTATATGGCAAGTAAAAGACCAATGATTGCGAGTGACTTAGTTTCAATAAGAGAGCTAGCAGGAGATGATGAATGTATTTTCGTGAAACCTGATGATAGTCAAAGCTTATTGAAAGGAGTTGAAAGAGTCATTGATGATAGAGATCTATCAAATAGTATGGCATATAATGCTCATGAAGCAATAAAGAAATTTACATGGGAGAGCAGGGCAAAAAGTATAATTAATTTTATTGAAAATAAAACAAATTTATGAAATTATTTTTTTTGAGATTGGGAAATTTATTATTTAAATATTTTTATATTGCCTATAGACCGTTATATTTTTTTTATAAGGAAATTAGTGATAGAGACAAAATAAAATTATTAAAGAGAGATGTCAAATCAGATATGGTTGTATTAGATATAGGTGCAAATATTGGTTTTTATACGATTTTATTCTCAAAATTAGTTGGCAAGAATGGGAGAGTATATGCTTTTGAACCAGATATTGAAAATTTTAATAGATTAAAAAATAATACAAAAAAATTAAGTAATGTGATTTTATTAAATAAGGCTGTTGGTAGTGAAACGAAAAATGTAAAACTTTATAAATCAAATAGTTTAAATGTGGATCATCAAACTTACGATAGTGGTGAGAACAGATTTTATACAGAGGTTCAGTGTATCTCAATTGATGATTATTTAAAAATAAAAAGAGTTGATTTTGTTAAAATTGATATTCAAGGATATGACTATTATGCGGTTAAGGGAATGAGTAATATTTTAAATAAGTTAAAAAAGGTTAGTATGATGGGAGAGTTTTGGCCATATGGATTAAACAAGGCAGGTGTGAATCCCGAAAAATATTTTAAGTTATTAAAAGATTTAGGGTTTTCAATAACAGTATTCGGAGAAAGCTGTCTTATTGATAAAATAAATTGTAATATTGATAATAAATTATTTTATTTTGACTTTTATGGAATTAAACAATAGTGAAAACAATTCAAAACAATTTAAGGTTTCAAAGAATAAACAAGAAGTAATGAAGCATAGTGATAAAATTGCTTTAAATAGAATAAAATTTGTAAATAAAAACAAATATTATTATAAAGATTTAATTAAATTTTTTAAATATAATATTTTAAATAATAGCAAGATTTTAGAGATTGGTTGTGGTGATGGTTATTTATTGAATAAATTGTCTCCAAAGCATGGAGTGGGGATTGATATTTCTAGTAAAATGATAGAAATTGCTAAAAATCATTATCCAGATATAAAATTTTATCAAATGGATGCAGAAAACATTACTTTGGATGAAAAATTTGATTATATTATTATTTCCGATACATTAGGATATTTTGAGGATATACAAAAAGTTTTTCAAGAATTGAAAAAAGTTTCAAAACCATCCACTAGAATAATAATAACATATCATAATTTTATTTGGTCGCCATTTTTAAAATTAGCGGAAAAATTAAATTTAAAGATGCCACAAAAAAGATTAAATTGGTTGAATGGTGGGGATGTAAATAATTTGCTGTATATAGAAAATTACGATGTTATTAAGAAGGGTAAAAGGTTTTTGTTTCCTAAAAAGATTTTTTTGATTTCAAATTTTATAAATAAATTTATAGCACAGTTGCCGATAATTAATAGTTTTTGTCTTACGGGATATATAATAGCAAGACAAAACAATGAGGACAAAAATGAATATTCAACTAGTATAATTATCCCAGCTCGCAATGAAAAAGGAAATATAGAAAATGCTGTAAAGAGGATGCCTAATTTTGGAAAACACATTGAGATAATTTTTATAGAAGGTCACTCAAGGGATGATACATATGGGGAGATAAAGAGAGTTTATGAAAAATATAAGAGTGTTTACGATATCAAATATGCAAAACAGGACGGAAAAGGTAAAGGGGATGCTGTTAGAAAGGGTTTTGAAATGGCTAATGGCGATATTCTTATGATATTAGATGCTGATTTGACTGTTCCGCCAGAGGATCTTCCTAAATTTTATAATGCAATTGCCTCAGGAAAAGGAGAATACATAAATGGATCTAGATTGGTTTATCCAATGGAGGATGAGGCTATGAGAACTTTAAACATGATTGGTAATAAGTTTTTTTCTTTGATGTTTAGTTGGCTTCTTGGACAGAGAATAAAAGATACATTGTGTGGAACAAAAGTTATTTCAAAAAACAATTATAAAAAATTAATAGCTAATAGAAAATATTTTGGAGAATTTGATCCTTTTGGTGATTTTGATTTAATATTCGGATCTTCAAAATTAAGTTTAAAATTTATTGAAATTCCAATTAAATATAAAGCTAGAGATTATGGTGATACTAATATATCTAGGTTTAGACATGGATGGATATTATTAAAAATGTTAGTATTTGCTATTAAAAAAATAAAGTTTATTTAGTTTATTATGAAAAAATTAAAAGAATATTTTTTAAAAATATCAAAAATAATAAAAGAAAATATTTTCTTGATTTTTATTTTATTGTTTGCTTTTTTTGTTAGGTTTTATGGAATAGATTTTGGTTATCCATTTAATGTGAGATTGATATGGGACGAAACGAATGGAATCACTACTTTAATGGATTTCATTCAGACGAGGAATATTTTTGAAATATCTTCACAATATCCAATTCTTTTGCCTTTTATTTATTTTCCTGTTGTTATTGTTAGAATTATTTATTTAGCCTTACGAGAAGGCATTTTTAATGTCTTTGAATTAAAAGAGTATTTTGTTCAGAATGGTATTGGTAATTTGTATATAGTGATTAGATGGTATGCGGTTTTTTTTGGAACAGCAACTGTGTATGTAATTTATAAAATTTATAGAATGATTAGTTCCAATAAATTAAGTGCTTATTATGCAGCAACAGCTTATGCTTTTAGTTTAGTTCCTTTAGTTATGTCGCACTGGGGAAAAGCACATAATGGAATGATATTCTTTTTAGTGTTGTCATTGTTTTTTATAATAAAATTTGAGAAAAACAAAACTCTTAATTATTTTTATTTGTCATTAATATTTTCATCTTTATCTTTTTCAATACATTATATTGGGGTAGCTTCTTTTATTTTTCCTATTTTAGGATTTATTTTTAATAGAAATAAATTTAATTTATCAACAGTATTTAAATCAGTTTTTGTTTCCACTCCTATAGTTTTATTTTTTTATATTACAAGTTATTCAGGAATTATTTCAATGATTCGAAATGTTAGTGAGAGCTATTGTTCAAATGCTGGGGCTATCGGATTATTTTCACTTGGAAAGTATGAAAGATTTTATTATGTTTTTAGAGATATATCTTACATAGAGCCTGTTTTTCTTTCTTTATTTATATTGATAATTATTATAAAATTTAGAAAGATATTTAAAAATATAAATTATAGATATATATTATTAGGATTTTTGTTTTATTATTTCTTAATGATAACAGTAATTTCTGGGCCAGAGGTATCTCGCTGGTTGTTAGTTTTTTTAGTTTTACTTGTACCGTTTGCAGCTGCAAATTTCTCTGATTTTTTGATTGATAAAAAAATAAACAAAAGATTTGTAAATCTGATTTTAGTTCTTTTGATTTTACCATCAATCTTTGTAAGTGCTAAATGGTTGACTCTATTAAATAATAACACTCTAATTGAAACGACTGATTGGATTGAGAATGAGCTTAGAAAAGATGAAGTAGTATACTCTTTTAGTTACGATTTAACAACTCAATTGTCTTATGACGCAGCGCTGTTCCATAAAAATGAAAATAGTATAAAATCTTCTGATAAGATTAATTATATAATAGAAAATAGAGATAAGTTTGAAAATATCGGAAGCGATTTGTTTTTTGATGTTGGTAATAACCGATACGAGAATCTTGGAGGAGGAGAAACAAAATATATAATAGTTGATTATTGGACGGCTGGAGAAGAGGGAAAGAGAACAATGATTAGAACAAGGAAAAGAACAGAGGAAGTATTGTATGAGGTTAGAAAATATCATGACATAAAGTTAGTTAAAACTTTTTATCCAACAAAAAATAAAAATTTAATTAATAGCGGTGTTGGAGATTATATAAATAATCCATTAAAATGGAGAACCTTACTTCAGCTTGAAAAAAGTGGACCTTTTGTTGAGGTATATGAAGTTTTAAATTAAAAAATATGAACAATGAAAGAAAATTAAATGAAATTAAGCACGGAGAAAAAATATCATCAAATGCTGAGAAGGTTTGGGGACATTCAGGGAAAGCGGGAAAATTTAGAGTGAAAAGGAGAATTGATTTAATGGTTGAAATGGGAAAAATAACAGAAGATAGTATGGTTTTAGAACTAGGATGTGGCACTGGGGAGTTTACAAAGAATTTAGCTAATACAAAAGCAGGCATCACAGCTATTGATTTGTCACCACATTTATTGGAAATTGCAAAAAACAATTTGAAAAAATTTCATAATGTAAAATTAGAAATTGGGGATATGGAGACTTTAGATAATTTGCCAAATAATTATTTTTCAAATGTGGTAGGAAACTCTGTTTTGCATCATGTTGATTATGAAAAATGTTTAGAAAGATCATACAATAAATTAATTGTGGGTGGGTCAATATTTTTTACGGAGCCAAATATGATGAATCCTCAAATAGCATTGCAAAAAAATATACCATGGTTAAAAAAGATGATGGGTGACTCGCCTGATGAAATAGCTTTTTTCCGATGGCGATTGGAAAAAGTTTTAAGAAAATTAGGATATAAAAATATAAAAGTAATTAATTTTGATTTTTTACATCCTATTATGCCTAGTTTATTAGTTGATATATTAGGGGTTCCATTAATATTTTTGGAAAAAATTCCTATTGTTAAAGAAATTTCAGGATCATTATTAATTTACGCTGAAAAATAAAAAAATATGTGTGGTATTGCGGGTTATTTTGGAAAAGGGAATAGAGATGCACTGTCAGAAATGACAAAAACACTTCATCATCGAGGACCCGATGATGAGGGTTTTTTTGTGGATAAAAACGTGGGTTTAGGTCATAAGCGATTATCTATTATTGATTTAAGTTTAGCTGGACATCAGCCAATGAGTAATGAAAATGATACTGTTTGGCTTGTATTTAATGGTGAAATATATAATTTCAAGGACTTAAGAGAAGAATTAAAAGGCAGACACAATTTTAAAAGCAATACTGATACAGAGGTAATAATTCATTTATATGAGGAAATAGGGGAAAGAGTTTTTGAAAAATTGAATGGAATGTTTGCTATTGCCATTTATGATAAAAGAAAATCTAAAATTATTTTAGCACGAGATAGAATGGGAAAAAAACCTTTGTATTATTCTTTATTAGGAAATAATTTAATTTTTGCCTCTGAAGTAAAAGCAATATTGAAATATCCTTTGTTTAAAAAAGAATTAGATTTGAAAGTTTTGAATAAATACTTAATGTATGAATATGTACCTACGCCAGATTCTATATTTAAAAATATAAAAAAATTAGAACCAGCTAATTTTTTAGTTTTTGACGGACAGAAAGAAAAGATAAATAAATTCTGGAATATTAAATTTAATAATGGTACTTGTGATTTTAAATTAGACAATGCTGTCAAAGAGTTGGATAAAAAATTTAATTTAGCTGTAAAACGAAGATTAATTAGTGATGCTCCTTTGGGTATTTTTTTAAGTGGTGGAATTGATAGTAGTGCGATAGCTTATTATGCTCAAAGAAATAGTAATAAAAAGATTAAAACATTTTCTATTGGTTTCAAGGAATCAAGTTTTGATGAATCAAATTATGCAAGGCAAGTTGCAAAATATTTAGGCACTGATCATAGTGAGGAAATATTAGATAGTAAAAAATGTTTAGAAATAATTCCAAAAATAGCTAGTCAATTAGATGAGCCAATAGCAGATTCTTCCATTCTGCCGACATATTTACTTTCTAATTTTGCAAGTTCTAAAGTAAAAGTTGTGCTTGGTGGTGACGGAGGAGATGAATTGTTTTGTGGCTATGACACATTTATTGCTCATAAGATGGTTGAATTTTACGACAAGATACCTTTGTTTGTTAGAAAAAAGATAATTGAAAAAATTATTTCATATCTTCCAACATCGCATAAAAACATTAGCTTTGATTTTAAAGCAAAATCTTTTATAAAAGGTTTTTATGGAAAAAGGGAATATCGTGATATAAGATGGATGGGATCTTTTGATAGAAAAGAGCGAGAAAATTTATTTCATAATTCTATGTGGAGTAATATTTCTCAAGATAATGAGTATATTGAAATTGATAATTATTTATCAATGTTGGACAGTAATGATTATTTTAATCAGCTTATACTTTTATATTTGCGAATGTATATGATGGATGATATACTTGTAAAGGTAGATAGGGCTAGTATGATGAATTCTATTGAAGTTAGGACACCTTTGCTTGATTATGAATTGGTTGAATTTGCAAATAAATTACCATTGAAGTATAAAATTAATGGTTTTAAAACTAAGTATATTCTTAGGAAATTAATGGAAGGAAAGTTGCCGTTGGAAATTATAAAAAGAAAGAAAAAGGGTTTTGGTATGCCTATCGCTAGTTGGATTAGTGGAGATTTAAAAACAATGATTTTAGATTATTTGTCTGAAGATGTAATTAAAAAACAAGGATTATTTAATCATATTTATATAAATAAATTATTATCTGATCATTTTTCAAAAAGAAAGGATAATAGAAAGAAAATTTGGACTTTGTTTATGTTTCAATTATGGCATTATAAATGGTTAAAAAATTAATATTATGAGTGATAAAATTAAAAAATTAAATTTAGGATCAGGGGAAGACAGAAAAGAGGGATATATTAACATAGACTGGAATAAGATAAGCAATCCTGATATAGTGCATGATTTAAATAAATTTCCTTATCCCTTTGAGGATAATAGTTTTGATTTAATTGAAGCAACTCATATTATAGAGCATCTTGATAGACCGTTTGAGATTATGAGGGAGATGCACAGAATTCTAAAAAAGGGTGGAAGATTAAAAATTAAAGTGCCACATTTTAGCAGGGGAATGACTCATTCGGAACATCTTCACGGTTTTGACGTAACTTTTCCAATGTATTTTAATAAAAAATATGCCGACATGGGATTTTCTGGGTATTATGGTGTTGATTTTGAGTTGATTGGATTAAAATTAAAATGGATGGCCTTTATTAGGATGTTGCCATCAATGGGGTATAGTAAGATTACTATTATCCTGGTATCGTTTTTAAATAAGTTTTTGTCATTTCTGGCAAATTTAAGTCCTAATATTTGTAGTAGAGTTTGGTGTTTTTGGGTTGGTGGATTTGAGGAAATAGAGTTTGTATTTAAAAAATAAAATTTTAATTTAATGAATAATTTTATTAAGAATAATTTTTTTATATTTTTAGTAGCATTAGTAGTTGGCTTTTTAGTAATTTTGCCAACTATTTTTTCTATATATAAAATTGGTTTTGATAATTTCAACGGAGTATTTCCAATTTTTAATGATGATGAGATTCACTACTTAGCAATGGCAGAAGAGGTTTATGAAGGGAATGGCTTGGGTAATGTTTTTTTAGGTGAGAATAAACACAATCCAAGTATTCAGCCCGACTTAGTTGAAAAAATTTTTTCAGTATTAGCTAAAACATTCCATATTTCAATTCCTGCAATGTTTGCACTGAATGATTTTTTATTCGTGTTTGTTGGTTTTTTAATTTTGTATTTATTATTTTTGAATATTACTAGAAATAAAGTATTGTCATTATTTTCTGCTTTGTTTTTTTATTTAATTTTTTTATTTAATTTTGGCAGACCAATAAATCCTCAGTTTAGCATTATTTTTTTATATCTAGGTTTATATTTTATTTGGGATATTTTTATTAAATCGGAAAAAAATAATGTTTTATATAAAGGGTCTGTCGCCAAACTACAGCATGACCTAAATTCCCAGATTTCGGTAAATTTCTTCAAAAATATTTTAGCCAATATCACTACATTGCCGAAAAGATTTTTGAAGAAATTTCCTCAAAATCTGAAAATTTATGCCAAAACTGTAGTTTGGCGACAGACCCATAAAAATACATATTTAGGAATTATTGTTGGTTCTCTTGTTTATATGTATCCGTATTATTGGACTTCGTTGTTTGTCTTATATTTTATTAATGTATTATTTTCGTTTTTGAAAAATAGAATGTTCTTATATGAGATAAAAAGAATTGCATTTTTTATTTTACCTTTTTTAGTTTTAATAATTCCTTATTTATTGAATTATAAAAAAGCAACAGCTCATCCTTATTACAATGAAACTATTTCTCGTTTTGGAATGTTGGATATTCATTTGCCAGGATGCTATTATAGTATATTATTTATACTTTTTGCTCTTATTACTGTATTTCTTTCCAGAAAAATAATAAATGGAACTTATTTACATTTTGCCTATTCATTGTTAATTTCAGCCATAATTCTAAATTGGCAGAATATTATAACTGGAAAATATTTGCAATTTTCTAGCCATTATTATCAAGTAACTATTTTATTTGTTGTTTTATCGTTGGTTATAATTATTTATTCCTTGTTTAATTTAAAAGATAAATTAAGTATAAATAATAAAAATTTTTTTAAGAAATATAGTTCTATTATCTTACTTATCTTATTGATAATTGGATTAATTGTCTCTAAGCAGAAGAGGGAAATTTATTCAGGTTTAGATTTCAATAAAAATAACACTGTAAAGTTTGAAAAACAGCAAGAATATAAAGATGTGTTCAATTGGATGAATAAAAATACAAAAAAAGATTCTGTTGTATTTCCGATTAATGATCAATTAAAAAATATTTTGCCAGTTTATACACATAATAATATATATAGTACTGGATATGCAGCTTATTATTTAATGTCTGATGAAGAATTAGAGGATAGGTGGGTAATTAACAATTATTTCAATACAGAACTAAATAAGAAATACATTGTAAGCAGAAATAGGGTAATTTGGGGTAATAAATTTATTGATAAGTATCAGAATGCAGAAGTCCGACGAAAATTATTTGGTTATTTTATGAATAATCCAAATGAAGAATTTAAAATAGTGCCAGATGAATATATTAATAGGGTATTTAAAAAGTTTAATAATATTCAAGAGGTTGGATTTGAAAACGCCTTAAAAAAATATAAAGTTGATTATATACTTTTAGAGGTGGGCGATAAAGATGATATGGAAATTATAAATGAATTAAATGGTTTTGAATTTATTGAAGAGGTAGTTAAATTTGGCGATAGTATTTACATTTTTAAATTAAATTTATAAGGCATTTCAAAAAGAATTTTACTTTTAGTGAAAAATTTTTGTAATTTTTACTCAAGTCAGATTGCCAATATTTTTTCCAAACTTTAAATCCTTGGTTTGAATTCGCATAACAAGTAACAAGCCATTGTTTTTTTATAACTTTTGAAAAATATGGCTCTTTGCAATATTTAGAATTATTATTTTGTTTTATTAATTTAACCAACCATTTTTCTTTTTTGTTTAAAAATTCGTTAATTGAAAAATTTTCTGGTTTTTTAAAGCTATGATGTATTATTAAATCTTCTTCGGTTGGCTGTATTTGAAGTTTGTTGAGAT
>JAGLJW010000021.1 GCA_023142215.1 Candidatus Parcubacteria bacterium | reverse complement strand
ATATATAAATAAAAATCTTTTCTATTCTCTGTTGATATATCAGTCCGAGATAAAGAAGCCATTAAAATCTTACCAATTAAGATAAGACCCAGCAAGAAAGCATTCATTTCTCCAATAGCACCTTTAGATAAATCTATTAAAAGAATTTTTTGTTTATCCATTATATCACGCATTTGAAACGAACTTTTTTGTTGACCAATAATTGGTCGCATCGTATCATTAGAAATAAATTGAGTAAGTTTTGAAGTAATATATGGAACTACATTCGCCAATGCCGCATCACCACCAGCTTTTTCAGCTTCTTTTCTCCAAAAATCTACTATTGTAGGATCTGAACATTTTTCCAACTTCATATTTCTAAATTTAGCATCTGCTAAAACTTTTGGTATCTCCATTAAAGTTGATCCTGATTCAGGATCACTCATAATTAAAAGTAGAGCATTTCTCATATATTGTTCAAAAATTGGACCACCAGTTGATTTTAAATCATATAATTTATCAAAAATACTAATCATCTCATTTATTACAAAAGATTTTTGCTCAGGATAACGTTCATCAAATTCAATTAAATTCAATGCAAGTGGTCGTTCAAGATCAGCTGGAGAAAAAACAATCACATCTTCTGCTCGTTCTGGAGGAATTCTATTAACAATATCTTCAACTAAATCACCATGCGGATCTAAAACACAAACTCCCTCACCGTTAATAATATCTTGAATTGCCATACCAGCAATAAATTGCGATTTACCACCGCCTGATTTGCCAACTACGTACATATGTCGCCTTCTATCTTCTCTTTTGATTCTAATGTCTTTCTTCTGCCCCCTGAAAACATTATGCCCGAGAAGAATTCCTTCATTCGGAATATCATTTGGAGCTGGTGCATGACGGGCAGAAAGCCATTCAATATTAGGAGTTTCCGCAGTCTTTAAAGGAAAATGGAATAACGATGTTAATTCTTCAGTATTAAGCAAAAAACTTTTTTTCTCATCAAAACGTCTATAAATAAAATCTTGTATAACTTTTTTTCCACCAATAATAATTTTACTATTAAAATTATTACCATATTCATAATAATTGTATTGACTAAAAGCACTTCCTAAATTGTCTAAATACAATTGTGCTTTTATATTATCTTGTGCTGCTACTACTACTCTGATATTAACATCAAGACCCGCTTTAGAATTTTTTTCTTCAATTAATTTCAAAGCTTCCTCCTCCATTGCTGTTAATGTTTTTTGCTGAATCGGATTATTAAAATTATCTTTTTTTTCTAAAGACGGATTGGCAGATTTGGCAATTTCTCCTACAAAATTAAAAAATGATTCTGTTCCATTTTTACTAAGGGCTAATGATAAAGATCTTTCCTTTTGGGCTTCTCTTGCAATACGTGTAGATTTTTTATGCCAAGATGCAATTGAACTTCTAACTACATATTGAACCGCAATACCTTCATCCTTGTTAAGTTTACTCATTACATTTACAATTCCGTTCATTGGATCAACTTCTTGTTTTTCGTATGTTTTAAGTGGAAAAATATGATCTCTTTTAGTCATTAAAGATCCAACAACAATTTTTGAAGTTGGAGAAAAAATATTGTAATCAGAAACTTCTTCAACGGAAGCATCTGGATAATAAGCATGAATTTGTTGTTCAATATATCTACCAGAAGAAGATGGAACCGTTACATAAAACATAATCTTCTTTTTATATGCAACAATTTCAAATGAAAAATTATCACTTCTGCCAAACAACCAAGATTTAAGACCACGTTCAGCACGTAATCCACCGATACTAGCAAAAATAGTTTCACCTTTAGCAATTTCTTCACGTAAAGATTGAACAGTAAATTCTTTTTCTTTATCCCCTGGTCGCTCTTTTGGTAAACGAACTAAAAATATTGAAGTATTAATATGTCTGTTTTTAATAGCTTGAGATTTAATAATAATTCGTAAAATCAAAAAAAATAAAAAAAGACCTATAATAACAACTAAAAACAACAAAATAATAGACCAATCATTATTCATTAGATTTGATAATATTTGATTTTTTTCTTTTGGGATACCGTAATTCATGTAATCAATTATTTAACAGGGGTTTTATTTGATTTAATAATTTGATCTGCTTTAATTTTTGCTTCTTGCTCAACAAAAAATTTATTTACACCAGGAATGACCTTTAACCATTTTTTTATTAAATCAATAATTTTATTAACTTTAAAATTAGCACTTTGCATTATTTTATTAATCTTTTTAGCCGTTTCCTCGCCAACACGTTTAAACTCTTGTTTTTTTCTATCATCCATTTCTCTATAAAATTCTTCTATTCCATTAGCTAAAATAAGCTCAATTTTTTTAACTTGCTCTTCTTGAATTGAATTTGTGGTACCTGTACTTGTAATATTACCCAATTCACCATCATCCCCACTCTGTGCATCCGATTCTTTTTGATTATTTTTTTTCAAATCGGGTATTTTAACTTTTTCCAAATTTAAATCAACTTTTTCTTGAACAGTTTTTACTTGTTCAGATGATTGAATATTGGTTTTAGTTTGATTTATTTTATTTTCTACAGATATATTTTTATCTTCTGCCATATTTTTTTCTTTATACTAATATTATAACACAATTGTTGAAAAAATAAAAAATATGTCAATAACTACTCATGTAACTGCTCACTGACTATAAAAAATCATAAAATCATTGTCATTCTGAACGAAACTCCGCCAGCTGGCGGAGTGTAGTTGAAGAATCCCGTTGTGGATGCAATGTCGCATAGTTATCGGAATCCCCGCCCGAACTCGGATGGGCAGGCTTCGGCTATCGCTCAGGATGACACTTTAAGGTCAGTGGGCAGTTACCTACTCGTTGACAATCCCTTGTCATCCTGGAACTAAAGCGATAGGATCCCATAAATTACACAAATTGCATAATCAACAAGATTCTATCACTACGCATTCGCTCCGTTCCAGAATGACAATGAAATAACATTTGCTTATTTTAAAGATTCTTCGACTATCATTCATGGACTGTCCTAGGCTTGATCGGGGAATGACATTTTAAATGTCAGTAAGTAATTACATATTTTATTTTTCACTTTTTATTAATTTTATGTTATAATAAGAATATCATTTTAAGATTAATTAAAATAAATGTCTCATTATAATAAAATATCAAAAAACATTCATGAAATAATAGTCAGAGATGATAAAAAGGAATTAACCTGGATTAATATTGTTAATGCCGGAAAAAAAGAAATTGAATTTTTAAGAAAGAACTATGATTTTCAGCTTTCACATCTTCAAGCATCCTCCGCAAAAATAACTTCTCAAAGAACTTTTGTAGAAGATGCTAAGAAATATACTTTCATGGTCCTACAGTTTCCTGAAATTATAAATGATAGTATACACACAGGAGAAATTGAATTTTTTATCGGAAAAAGTTATATCGTAACATTGCATAACAACGTCAAAGCCTTAAATAGTTTTTTTTCTAAATATAAAAAAGATGTTGATAATTTTGCATCATCTAAAGAAAAAAATCCTACCATATTACTTTATGAAATTTTTAATCATTTGCTTACGGATTGTTATTCTTTAATAGATATAAATACTATAAAAATCAACAAAGTAGAAGAGATGATTTTTTCACGACAATCAAGAAAATCTATTCCAAAAATTCTTTTTCTCAGACGAGACATTATAAATGTCAGAAGAATGATGCAAAATCATAAGAATATTATCAAAAAACTTTTAAATCAAGATACTGGGTTATTATTGAAAAATTACCGTACAAAAAAATTGTACATACAACTCTTAGATCTTTCTAAACGAGTTTGGGAAAGTCTTGAAAATCAAAAAGAAATGATTACTGTCTTAAGTTTAACAAATGACGCTTTACTTAACTATAGGATAAGTGATATTATGAAAACTTTAACTCTTTTTTCAGTAATTGTTTTTCCACTTACACTTTTTGCGGCTTTATTTGGAATGAATGTTGAAGGAGGTATGCCACTTCTTGATAATGCTGGCGGATTTTGGATTGTTCTCTTAATGATGCTTGGGGGAACTCTTGGAATGATGATTTATTTTAAAAGGAAAAGATGGTTTTAGTTCCACGTATCACTTTTAAACGACAGAAAATTTCTTAATAATCTTTTTAATATCACTAATACTTTCAATTCTTACAAATTCTCGTCTTAATTCACTAGCATTTATAAATCCTTTTGCGTACCAACAAAGATGTTTTCTCATTTCAATTATTCCGATATTTCCTTTATATTTATCAGCTAATTCCGCATGTCTTAACGCAATATCAAAAGCTTGTTTATAATTTATAATTCGTAATTTATTATTTTTAATCTCATCAAATATCCATGGCCTACCAAAAGTAGCTTGTCCAATAGCAATTCCATCAGCTTTTGACTTTTCAAGTAATTCATCACTTGATTTTTTATCCTTAACTCCTCCATTAGCAATTACAACTCCTTTGAAATAATTTCGTGCCTTTTTGATTAATTCAAAATTCACTGGGCCTGAATGCATTTGGCTTAAAGTTCTGCCATGAATCATTACAGTTTTAACATCCAAATCAGAAATATTATCCAAAAATTTTAAAGCATCAACTTCTCCAACTTGAGCTCTAATCTTAATTGAAACTGGTAAATTTGTACTATTTATTGTGACTTTAATAACTTCTCGTGATAATTTTAAATCTTTTGAAAGTTCAGCACCCGCTTTTTGTTTGGCAACTTTTGGCACAGGACAACCAAAATTTATATCAATACCATTAGGAGTATAATAATTTTCTATATTATGTTTTTCAGCACTTCTTACATCAGAAATGACTTTTACAGCATTCTGAAAATATTTTGGATTACTTCCAAACAATTGAATAACATAAGGCTTGTCTTGTTTGTCAGACCTGAGCATTTCTAATGTTTTTTTAGGAGCATATTTTAAAGCATTGACTGAAGCCATTTCAGAATATACAACATCAGCTCCATATTTTTTACACATTTGCCTAAAAGCAACATCAGTAACACCAGCCATTGGAGCTAATACATAGAAAGGTTTATTTTGTTGTCTTAATTCTTCCCAAAAATTCTTCATAAAATACATGCTACAACATTGTCATTGCGAGAAGTCGGAGCGACGTGGCAATCTCGTTAGCCACAATACTATTATTAAGATTTATAAACCACCATCTTTTCTCCATCTTCAACTATATATCCCTTTTCTTGAATCTCATCTCTTAACTTATCAGCCAGACTCCAATCTTTTTCATTTCTAGCAATTTTCCTTTTGGCAATTAAAGCAATAATATCTTTTGGTAATTTTTTATCTTTCTGCTCATCTAAATTCAATCCTAATACTTTATCAAAATCCAAAATAGTTACTAATTTATCACCTTTAGATAAATCAGATTTCAATACTTCTTGAACAACAGCCAGTGCTTGTGGAATATTTAAATCATCATTTACAGTAGATAAAAAAATCTTTTTATATTCATCGCTAATCTTGTAATTCTTTAAATTATCAACTTTATATTTTAAATTTCTTACTTTATTTGCTAAATTCATCAACCCATTCTCAGCATTCCTTATTGATTCCCCTGAATATTCCATTGGTTTCCTATAGTGCGTTTGCAATGCTGCAAATCTATAGACTAATGGATTAATATTTTTTCTAATTAACGCATTTTCAAGTGTTAAAAAATTATCATCACTTTTTGCCATTTTTTTACCACCAGTGATATTCAAAAAATCACCATGCATCCAATAATTAAAAAACTTTTTCCCAGTTGCAGTCTCTGATTGTGCAATTTCATTAGTGTGGTGAACATTAATATGATCAATTCCGCCACAATGAATATCTTGATTTTTTAAATATTTCAAACAAATAGCAGAACATTCAATAGCCCATCCTGGAAAACCAATACCCCAAGGAGACTCCCATTCTTGTTGACGTTCACCTGGTACTTCCGAGAACTTCCACAAGGCAAAATCTGTGGCATTTCTTTTTTCAATATTTTTTTCTACTCTTGCACCTTCTTTTAAAGAATTTAAATCTAAATGTGATAATTTATTATAATCAGAAAATTTTGAAGTATCAAAATATATTCCATCAGAAATTTTATAAGTAACTCCTTTTTCTTCTAAAACTTTTATTAAATCGATTTGCTCTGGAATATTGTCAGTTACTTTAGCCCAAATTGTTGGTTCTTTAATATTTAAATATTTCATGTCCAACTTAAAAGCATCCGTAAAAAATTCAGCAATCTCTTGAGCTGTCTTGCCTTCACGGGATGCTCCTTTCTCCATCTTATCTTCACCCTCATCTTCGTCTGAAGTTAAATGACCAACATCTGTAATATTCATCACATGACAAACTTTATAATTATTATATTCTAAAACTCGCTTTAAAATATCTTCAAAAATATAAGTTCGCAAATTTCCAAGATGTGCATAATTATAAACAGTTGGACCACAAGTGTATAAACCTACTTCTTTATTTTTGATAGATTTAAATTCTTCTTTCTTTCTTGTTAAAGTGTTATACAATTTCATAAATAGATTTTCTATAAAGATTAATTATTGACAAAGTTTTCAATTCCCTTTATTCCTTTGCTAGTTCTGATAATATTTATCGTTTTCTTTAAACCGTTATCAACAGTTGTAATTGGCATCCATCCAATTTTATCTTTTATTTTATTAATTTCCGGAATTGACAAAGAAGTCATAAACATTTCGGATAATGCATAATCAATTTTTGATTTAGACCCAATAATGTCAATTATTTTTTGAGCAACATCAGTTATGTTAACAATAACATCAGACCCAATATTTATTGCCCCCTTAATATCTGAATTCATAATTTTTATTGATGCTTCAACACAATCATCAACATAACAAAATGATGAATCAAAATTTTTATCACCCAAAATAGTCAAATTATTATTCTCTAAAGCATTGTCAATAAAATCAGGAATCATTTGATTATCATTAAGTCTCATTCTTGGTCCATAAGTTCTAAATATTCTTCCAATTTTAACATCTAAATTATATTTTTTTTCATAAGCCATAACCAATGTCTCGGCAAATCTTTTCCCTTCATCATAAGAACTTCTCTCTGATAAATTATCTATTTTTCCAATATATGATTCATTAACTTTTGGATAATCATTTGGTCTTTCACCATATACAACAGAAGAAGAAGCAAGAAAAAATTTAGCTTCATATTCTTTAGCTAAATCAAGTGCATTTTTAGTTCCGAACGAATTAGCTAGAACTGTTTTGATAATATTATCTTTAAAGTTTTTAGGTGAAGTCGGACACGCAAAATGATAAATTTCTTGAATTCCTTGAAATTCAATTTTAAATTTCTGCAAACCAGGCAAATTTCCAAGAATTACTGGCTCAGTTATATCATGACGCACAAATTCAAAATTTGGATTTGCTAATAAATGATCAATATTTTTTTCGTCACCTGTTGAAAAATTATCCAAACAAATCACTTTTGAATCTTTAACTAATTCGTCACAAAGATGTGAACCAATGAAACCAGCACCACCCGTAACTAAAACATTTTTTTTATCAAATATTGCCCTCTTTGACATTTTTTTTTATTCATTATTATATTAATTCATAATATAATAAATTTATTATTTAATTAAGTATTTTTGATATATTAATCCCTCCACTATACTCGGCTTCAAACACATAAAATGAAGAAATCAAACTTCCATCAACTTCCATTATTCTAACATGGGGAGTACCACCAGCACCAGCAGCCACAACTATTTCATCTAAACCATCCTGATCAATATCAACACCTTCTATTTGAATTCCGCCATCAAAATTTCTAGAAAAAGCATAAAACTTCCTCAATTGTTTTCCATTTTTATCTAAAATTTTAACTTCTCCTGTTCCATTACTTAATGGCGCAACTGCAATTTCCTTGCCAGCACTTCTTATTCCACCAATAATATTTATTAATGCCACATTTATACCGTTTCTTAAATTTTTATCAAATCCAAAAAATTGACTTTTCACTATTCCTTTTTTATCAAATATTCTAACATGTGGTCCTCCGCCATTGCCCGCTCCTGTAACAATTTCGTCAATACCATCACCATCAATATCTCCGACTGCTACATTCACACCTCCTCTGAAATTATTAGCATAAGCAAAAAATTGTCCTTTTACATTTCCTTTTTTATCAAATATTCTAACATGTGGTCCTCCGCCATTGCCAGCTCCAACTACTATTTCATCTTTTCCGTTACCATTAATATCACCAGCCGAAACAGTAACACCTCCCATAAAAAATTCGTTAAAAGCTAAAAAATCATTTTGTTTTTCTCCTTTCTTGTTTAATAATTTAACTTGCGATTTATAATCATTTCTCGGAGAAACTAAAATATTAAAATTAGAATCAAAGCGTTTTGCGTACGCCTTATTAACTGCTTTTTCAACATTCAATCTACCGTTGCCTAATTGCCATAAATATTCAGGATTTAATCTAGTAATGTTATCTGCACTACTAATTAAAATATCAACTAATTCATCTCTTGTTAATCCTGGATTTACAGATTCAATTAATGCAATTGCTCCACTGACTTGAGGAACAGCCATAGAAGTTCCAGACCAATAACCATCATAATATTTATTAAAATCAACATTATCTTTATCAAAAACAACTGTATTAAAAATACTATTTCCTGGTGCACTTAAATCAATACACTTCGTACCATAAGCTGAAAAATCCATTTTTTGATCCATTGCATCTGTTGCTGCCACACCAATAACCATATTTTCATTTAAATTACCGTCATGACAAACTGGATACATTGGATCTTCATCTAGAAAATAGCTATAACCGTTCTTCTTCTCATTACCTGCAGCAGCTACCATAATTACATTGTTATCATAAGCACGCCTAATTGCATACTCTAACTTTTTACTATAACTAAAACCAACAAAACTAAAATTAATAACACTAGCACCATTATCAACAGCATAATTTATAGCTTTTATTACATTTCGTACATCTCCTTCCCCATTGCCATTCAATATTCTAAGTGGCATTATTCTAGCTTTCCAAGCAACACCAGAAACACCAATATTATTATTTCCAATAGCAGCAGCTATTCCCGCAACAATAGTTCCATGCATAACCCCACTTTCCGTTGAATCACTTTCAATTTCATAAGATGGATTAGAATTATTATCAACAAAATTCCAGCCATTCACATCATCAATATAACCATTGCGATCATCATCTATCCCATTTCCAGGAATCTCATCTAAATTTTCCCAAATATTTTCAGCCAAATCTGGATGATCCAACTGTACTCCTGAATCTAAAATCGCAATAATAGTATTACTATCAGTAACTTTATCCCAAGCATAATTAGCTCTAATTTTTTTTAGATACCATTGATAACTATAATATAAATCTGACGTTTCTTTAGCAAAACTTATATTTACAAAAAAAATAAAGATGAAACAAAACAATAAAAAAAATATACAAATATTGATATTATTTTTTATAAAATTATTATTTTTCATAGCTACAAATTATTTATTTCTTTTAATGTTTCTTGCGCGCACTTTTTCCAGCTAAAATTCTTAATTACTTCAAAACCTTTTTTTATAAATTTTTCTCTTAGTTCTTGATTATTTACTAATACTTCAATTCCTTCAAAAATAGACAAAGAAGATTTTGGATTAATTAACAATGCAGCGTCATTAACAATTTCTACAGTGGGTGGGATATCAGAAGCAAGTACAGGGACTCCACACGCCATTGCTTGCAATAAAGGAATTCCAAATCCTTCATACATAGAAGGAAAAATAAATATTTTAGCTCCATTGAAAAGTTCCGGTAAATTTTGTTCGGGTATCCAGCCTGATATAATAACTTGATCGATGATATCATGCTCGGCAATTAAATACATTATTTCATCATAACCGAATCCAGCAATACCAACTAAAACTAATTTTAAATCTGATTCTTCATAACGTTTACAATAAACTGCAAAAGCCTCAATCAAGGTAGTAATATTCTTCTTTTTTTCTATCCTTCCGACATACAATATATATTCCCCTTCAATGCCATATTTATTCTTAACATTTTCAATTCTTTTCTTATCATCAATAACTTGATAAAGTAATTTATTATAGCCATTGTAAATTACTTTTATTTTTTCAATGTTCTTCTTATAAAATTTAATAATTTCATTCTTTGAAAATTCAGAAACTGTAATTATTTTTGTTGCATTTCTATAAGTAAATCTAGTTGCCCAACGTACATATTCAAGCTTGTTTGCACAATACCTGTTTAAAGTTAATAATTTAATAAAAAATGACATAACTTTTTTTAAACTTTTAAAAGGAATTTCTTCATTATCATAAAATGACGTTGCAGTTTCAAACCCAAGATCATGAATAGTTGCAATAGATTTTTTTGGATGAATTAATGGTAAAATATTTGCAGGTATAAATAATACATCAGGTCGTTTTAATAACATTTCAAGAGATAATCTGCCCTGTGTCCAAAATAATCTAAATGGCCATTTTAGAACTTTGGCTTTAAAATTTCCGAAAGGACTTTCAACAATTTGAAAGTTTTTTTCATCATATTTTATTTCATTAAAATTTTTATCATCTTCTTCAAAATATTGTTCATTTTTTAAATCTAAAAGACCACCGACTAGGGGCTTATCTGTATACAAAATATAACTATTTTTACTATCAACTTTCGCAAGCCATCTTATTAAATAATAAGAATACCACTCAACTCCAGTCTTATGGTCTAAATTAGCCCTACTTGCATCAATGCCTATTATCATATAAAAAATTTATTTTGTAGCCAAAATACTTCTTTTGTAACTATCTAAATTATCAAGTGCAATTCCTGTTCCTTTGGCTACACATAATAATGAATCATCAGCCACATAAGCAGGAACACCTGTTGTCCTTGATAATAATTGATCCATATTTCTAAGCAAAGAACTACCACCAGAAAGAACCATTCCTTTATCCATGATATCCGCTGAAAGTTCAGGTGGGGTTTTATGTAACACCTGTTTTGCGGCTGCAACAATTGCTTCCAACTCGTTTTGCAAAGCTTCAGTTATATTATTGCTAGTAATATTTATACTTCTAGGCAATCCAGTCAATAAATCTCGCCCTTTAATTTCCATTGATAATTTTTCTTCCAGATAAAGAGCTGAACCAATATTTATTTTAATATCTTCAGCAGTTCTCTCCCCAATAGCAAGATTATATTTTCTCCTTATATGTTCCATTATAGCAACATCAAATTTATTTCCACCAACTCTAACTGAAAGCGCTGCAACAATTCCACCAAGAGAAATAACAGCCATTTCAGCTGTTCCACCTCCAATATCAATAATCATATGACCAGAAGCTGAACCAATAGGAATATCAGCTCCAATCGCAGCTGCTACAGGTTCTTTAATAATATATGCAGCCTTAGCTCCTGCCGCAATTGTAGCATCTATCACTGCCCTTCTTTCGGTAGATGAAATTCCAGCTGGAACTGCAACCATCACTTCAGGCCTAAATAAACGTAAACCTCCAATTGCCTTATTTATAAAATAACGCATCATAGCTTCAGTAGTTCTATAATCCGCAATAACACCATCTTTGAGCGGTTTAACCGCAATTATAGAATCTGGTGTTCTACCAAGCATGTCTTTAGCTTCATTTCCAACAGCCAATATTTTTTTATCTGTCATTGAAACAGCTACCACCGATGGTTCATTAATTACAATTCCTCTTCTTGGTAAATAAACTAATGTATAAGTGGTTCCTAAATCAATTCCTATTTTTTTTATAAACATATCATATTAAAATAAATTTCAGATTAAATCTCACAACAGATCATTAATAATAATCAAAACTTTATCATAAATTTTTTATCGGTCAACAAATCTACCTCCCATTTAATAATATTTTTATTGCTTCTATATACATAAAAACCAGTTGGTGTGAACTCTGAAATTGGATCCAAAAAATTAAAACCGACTGTGAGCAATTTAATATTATTTCCTGGTTGCTTTTGAACTAATAACTCATATTGATTAGCCTCTAAATTATCAGAAATAGTTCTTGGTAATTTATAATGAAAATACAAACCACCTATATCACCAGGCTCAACTGTTAAAAACACAGCAAAAACAGTTTTTTCGAGTTCGTCATAAACTCTAATTTTTTCACTATTATTAAATCCACCAGCTCTTATTAGTTCACTGCCTTTTGGCACATAAACCCTTGTATAAGTTCTATAAGTTGTCGTTTTCCAATCAAAATCACCACCATGAGCATAATTAATTTTTAAATCAGCATAAAGACCATCAATTTCTTGATTAACTTTATAATTAATATTTCTATCAATAACTCTGTCTGTTTTATATGAACCCATATTAGCATCCACTACCATAAAATAATCACTAGACGAATCAACTTCTTTTACTTCACCTGACCAATTCTCAGCACTGATTAACTCTTGAAGATTTTCATCCTGAACGTAAAACAAAATATCTTTTTTGTCTAAATGTTCATTTACAACTTTTGCTACTTTATAAATTCCATGTGGTCCCAAATTAAACAATTTTATTTTTAATTCTTTAACAATATCACCAATAACTTCTTTTCTGTGCCAAGATGAAACACCTTCTTGAATATAACCTTTTTCAACTTGATATTGTAATAAATCATGAAAATTATCTTCATTATATTTCTCATTATCAATAGTAATAGGACCAACAACAGAAAGGAGACTTGAAATAAAATCTGGTGTTATTCCAATAACTCCATCAAACTTATCATTAAACTTATTTATTTGATCTTTCTCAGGAAGCAAAGCATTCTCGTTTTCATAAAACCATTCTATTCTTTTTGCACTTGTTGGCCAATTTGGCGACCAATTAGCATCCCGCATAAACCATTGATCTGTTTTTAAATATGTCTTTATCGGTTCTGGCGGCATCTCATAAAACAAATCTTTAACAGGCATATCCATATGATAAACATCATGTATATCCAATCTTAAAATATCACTATTTTCAACTTCAAGAATACCATAAGTTCCAATGAATCCACCTGTCGGTCTAAGCTCGTCATTATTCTGTAATATTAACAAGAAAGAACTCTTTTCAGGATAACCTAAAATTTCAGGCAATATTTTAGACAATGGAATTGCTTTAGTTAAAAATTCATGAGCTTCAATCAAATAATCCTCAAAACAACTTATCTTATTCCTGAAAAATAACAAAGCTCCAACATATTTAATCTTACGAAAATTATTTAAAGCCAATTCAGTTTCATCTCTAATTCCTTCAATTTGTTGAGAATTGTTATATATAAATTCAAGTACTTTTTTCTTTTCATCTTTCGTTAGTAATGAAAAACTTTTCTCAGGATTATTTATTGTCGAATTTAATTTATTTCCAAAATTTGCCGAACAATTTACTACATTAGATAATATTTTTGCAGTATCAGCTAAATAAACAAAATCATCAATTTGAGACTGTAAAAATGGCAAATGTTGTACTAAAAATTTATTATTATATATTTCAATTCTTTGTAAAACTTCATCAAAATGTCTATTCGCTTGTTTCGCCTGGTTTATAGCCAACTCATAATCTTTATTCTTCACACTAAAAACAGCTGATTCAATATTTGCTTTACCATTTAAGGTACTTTCATAAATAAACTTGATATTAACATAATTCAACAAAAAGACTACTAATATTAACAAAAAAAATACTACAGTACATACACTAAAATATTTTATAAAACGAAAAATATTCTTCCTCCTTCGCTTTTTCTTTATATATGAAATTTCACTAATTTTTTTCTCAACTTTATTCTCTATTTCATGAAAAACACTAATAAAATCAATATGTTTTGATTTTGATTTTTTAAACATACATAAATAATTCTTAAGCTAAATTATTTATTTATTATAATAGAATTAGATAAAAATTGCAAATTATATAAATTAAAAAATTCTTGCAGTTTTTTTTATAAACTGCAAGAACTGTGTTGATAATATAGCTATTTTTTATTTTTTTTATAAATAACTACGTTGTTATAATTAAGCATTTTAGCTCCTACTTCATTCGCTCTTAGCAACCCAAGATCATAAGGATTGTTAATATCAAACAATCTAGAACTGAAAATAACTTTTTTACCAAACTCATCAATGGCAACTACAGCCATATTAACTGGTAAAGCTAACATTAATTCTTCTTCAGATAAAAACTCTGCACCTCTTTCAATTTTTGGTACACTTTTCCCTGACCACTGTCTTTCTTCGTTCATTCCAATAAACATTTCCTCTTCAGGAACCATTCCGCCAACAACACCGTTCAAAATCGTCATAGCTATTCTCCTTTGAATTTTTGGTAATACATAATTTTAAAGAACTAAAAAATTATCTTCTCCTTAAAAGATAATCACTTTTTAACAAATTATTTTTATCTTCAAGGATTTACAAAACTCTCATCAATAATAATGAGCAAACTAATAATAATATATGATAATCTTTGAAAATTCATTTTTTATTTTTTAATAATAATATATAAACTAATAAGTTTTAAAGGTGGAGAAAAATAATTATGGTAATCTTTCTCCTTGCGAGTATATAAGCGAGGTAACGACCTATATGCTCAATACATAACTTTTTCACTATGGATCACATAGCTAATAGCTAATTTGAAAAATCAGAGATACTCTTAAGTGCAGGTGAATTAGGATTATTATTTATTGGTCCCTTGAGAGGAAAAGGTTTATAACCAGGCTTTGTTGACATTCCTGTAACTCTTTTCCCTGTTAAAACTCTCTTGGCGGCTTTATTACTCCATTCTAAACTTCCTTGTTCTGTTATTTCAGAATCTACTACATGTTCACTTACATCTCCAACATTTTCATCTACCATTGTTAACGCCTCTTTTTATTTTTAATTTTTACTACAAACCTTGTCCCGTCTTCATCTATACAACTTCCTCTTTCTTCCTTTTTAATGGCCTCAACACCTCCTTTGTAATATTTTTTCTTTCCAAAACCAGCCAAGTGCCCTAAACCTCTAGTGCTCATAAATATATACCTCTTGTAAAAAGGACTAATCTAAAAAACCACTCCTCATGAGTGGCTTCATCAAACAATTTTTTTTATTTTTTTTAAGCCACTCTAATTATTTTGCAACATAATAATATCTAATCCTAAGACAGATACAATAGTTGCTAAAATTGTTAGAATAACTTTTTTCATATTATTTTAATGATAACAAAAAATAAATTTTTGTCAATCCCCCTAATATTAAACAAAAAATACTATAAAAATATCTTTTTACAATAGTTTCTATAGTATTTTTTTATTTTTTCCACAGTTTCTTTTACTATTCTAAAATTCCATCTAAATTAACATCATACAAAATTTTATCTTGTACCAAGTTATAATTGATAAATTCTTTTTCATCAAACCAAAGAGCAATTTCTCTTTTAGCTTCTCCTGGTTCATCAGAACAATGAATAAGATTTCTTACAGCTCTTTCATCTACACCAGCAAGTGCATAAGAATCAATTGTAAAATCCCCTCTAATCGTACCGACATCAGATGTTAATGGTTCAGTTCCACCAACTAATTTTTTAACAACTTCAATTGCTTGATGTCCCTCTAAAACAAGAGCGAGAACTGGTCCAGCTGTCATAAAATCAGCCAGTTGTCTTATAATATCTTTCCCATATTCAATAGCTTCTTTTTCAACTGGAACACCCGCCGCTTTTCTTTCCTTCACGATATTTGCTCCTTTGGTTTCAAACCAAGCATCATCTTTATCATAATGTTTCCAAATTTTATCTTTGTCTAAAACAAAAAATTTAAAAGCAACAAATCTTAAGCCTGTTCGCTCAAATCGTGAAATAATTTCACCAATTAATGATCGTTGTATTCCGTCTGGCTTGATAATCACCAGCGTTCTTTCTTTTTTCATGAATTTAATTATTACTTAATTATTATTTAATAAGATATATTACATTTCTTCTAAAATTTCAATTCCCAATAACTGTAAACCATTTTCAATAACTTGTCTAATCTGCTCAAGTAAAACCAGTCTAGCATTTCGCACTTTATTTTCGGCACTTAAAATTTGTACACTATGATAATAATCATTAAACATTTGTCCAAGTTCAAAAATATATTTTATCACAATGGAAGAGTCATATTTTTCACCCGCACGTATTACAATTTCTGGATATTTTGCCAATTTGAGAACTAAGTTTTTCTCCCTGTCTTCTAACAATGTATTAAAATCAACTTCAAATTCTAGATTTTCAACTTTAGACTTTCTAATAATACTTGAAATTCTAGCACAACTATACTGCAAATAAACAACAGTGAAGCCACTAAACTCTAATGCTTTTTCTATATCAAAAGTAATAATTTGATTAGCCCCAACTTTCAACATTTCAAATTTTATAACGCCAACAGAAATAACATGAGCAACTTTTTTTATTTTTTCTTCGCTCCAATCTTTATGTCTCTTTTTTGTTTCTTCCGTAATCCTAACAACTAATTGTTCTCGCAAATCTTCATAAGTAATTACATTTCCACTTCTAGACGACATCATTCCGAATGGAAGTTTTACCACATCATATCCCAAATGAACAAATTTTTCCTTATGACCAGTAAGCTCTAATACTTTAAATAGCTGTTTGAAATGAAGACCTTGTCTATTATCTGTAACATAAATTGACTTGTCTAAATTATATTTATCAAATTTTGCTCCAGCTAAGGCCAAATCAGCAACAGGATAAAGTGTTGTTCCGTTTGAACGCACAAACATCAAAACACCTAAATCATACTTTTCCAAATTAGCTATAACAGCTCCTTCACTTTTGACTAAAACTTCTTTTTCATAAAGCTCGCCAACCATATCTAAACCCTTTTCAATAAAATCACTTTCGTAAAAAGTATCATCAAATTTAACTTCCAATTCATTATAAATTTTATCAAATTGTTCAATGCTCCACTGTCTCGTTTTTTTCCAAAGTTCATATTCTTCACCTTTTCGCGATTCAATACTTTTCATTGTCATTTCAATAATCTGCGAAACAGTTTTATCTTCTTCTATTTTCGTATTTGCCAATACATAAGTCTGCCCCAAAAAATAACCTTTATTTTCTGGCAACTTTTCATTTATCTTGAAATTTTTATACGCCCATAAAGTTTTAGCAACATGAATTCCAAAATCATTTATATATGAAACTGGAATTACCTTACTTCCATTTGCATTAAGAAGTTTTACAACAGAATCTCCATAACAAAGATTTCTAAGATGCCCAACGTGAAACTCTTTATGCGTATTAGCATTAGAAAATTCAATCATCACTCGCTTCCCTTTTCCATTACCATTCTTACCATATTCATTTTTATCACTTTTAATTTCATTCAAGACACCTTCTGTCATTTTTATTTTATTTAAAGTAAAATTCAAATAAAATCCAACAATTTTAATACCCTTAACCATCTCACCTCTATCAAATTCACTCATTAAATAACTAGCAATATCAGCCGGAGATTTACCAATTTTTTTTGCCAAACTAAAACAAGGTAAACTCAAATCTCCCATTTCTGGATTTGGAGGATATTCTAAATCATCAACTTTCACAATTTTCTTTTCAAGAATCTTATTAATCTGATTTACTATTTTTTTCTTATGCTTTTCTAGTGTATACATATTTTAATCACAATATTTAATTCGTCACAAAACTACTATAACACTATTATTTAAAAAATAATATTTAATAACACTGTACTAATTATTTATACAATAATTAAAAAAACTAAGCAGAGCCTATTTCATCAATTACTGTAATATTTTTACCACCCAATATATCATACAAAAAAACATCAGTTATGTCCCTTCGGTAAATAAATTCTTCTTCAGTTAGTATGGTAAAATTTATTTCTCTATTTATTTCTTTTTCAAAATCAGAAATTACTTGCAAGATTTTTGTTTTATTTATTCTACCAACTAAGAGCATATCAACATCGGAGTCAGGATTATTTACAAAAAAACCAGTCAAAATAAAAATTTTGGGACTAGAAAAATTTAATATTTTTTTAATTATATCATTTTCATACATCGCCTGCGATTTCATTATTAATGTTTTAATTTCATCAAACAGAACAAAATTTTTATTCACCATGAAATATTTCTTTTTCAATCTTCCATCTTTTGTTCTAAGCGATGTCTTAATTCCTTTTCCTTTTTTAACTTTCTTTTTTTGATTAATATTAATTTCATCTAAATTCTCTTCTTCCCTAATTTCTAAATCAATTTTTAACAAACCAAAATCAGTTAAATTTTCCAACTCTCTTCGTACAGAATTTAACTGTAAATCTAAATCTCGTGATATTTGCCTAACATAAAATCTACCATCAATATTGTTTAAAAATAATTTTAGTATTCTAATTCTTGCTCTTGATCCAAATAATTTTCCTAACATATTTTAAATTTTTCTATAAAATATTTAATTAAATAACAAAATTAATTATATAATAAAACGTAATTGCTCACTGACTATAAAGATGTCATTCTGGAACGGAGCGAATGCGTAGTGATAGAATCTTATTGATTATACAATGTCGCGTAATTTATGGGATCCTATCGCTCTAGCTCCAGGATAACACAGGAAATTGCTATTTTTGACAATGATTTTATGATTTTTTATAGTCAGTAAGTAATTACAATAAAACCTATTGGTATTTTATACAATTTCATTGTATAATAATTATATAATCTTTTAAGATAATATTACATTAACATGAATTATAAAATTGCACAACTAGAGATTAAAAGTACAAAAAAAATTCAAAGTTTTAGTGAAATTTATTTATCCCAACCTAACTCAAAAATTGAACTATTAGTTGGTAAGCTTTTTTTACTTATAAACATTAACTCCAATAAGAAGACTTGCAAAAGAATATCAAATTATATAATTGAAAATTTATACAATAATTTTTATAATAACGAAAAAATTATTTTAAAAGAAAGAATATCTTCTATCAAGACTGAGCACATTTTTGAAACAGCATTAACAAAAACAAATAAATCATTTTATGATTTTTTAAAGAAAGAAAAACAACAAAAATTATTCACAAAAGTTAACATTACCGCAGGAATTATTTATAATAACCATATTCATTTTGCCAACACAGGTAATAATAAAATAATATTAATACATAAAAGTAACAAAGAAAACAATGAAAACAAATATTTATCAATAAATCTTTCAAACAAAAAATTGAAATATGAAGATAGTAAATTATTTTCTGATGTTTTAAGTGGAAAAATTCCAAAGGATGGAACATTTCTTTTCTCCTCTGAAAATCTTCCTGAATATATTTCAAATAAACAGCTTATAGAAACCTTAAGTTTTTTACCTCCCGCAAGTGCTGTTGAGCAATTAAAACTACTTCTATCTGAAATAAATTCATTTGTATCATTTAATGCTCTTATTATAAAAAGGTCAAATCAAAAAATAGAAAAACCTGAAATTAATGAAATACAAAATAACAGTATAAAAGATTCGGTTTCTGCACTTAATTCAACAGAGCAAAAAACTGAAAAACTTCTCAGCCCAAGTGGAATTATTTCTTCAAAAAAATGGACAAAATCAAATAAATTAACACCAACTAAAGCACTCATTAAAGACAAAATTGTCCAAAAACATAATTTATTTAATATTCAAAAATATTTATTAAAATTTATTAAAATTATTTTTATCAAGATATCAAGTAAATTTCATGGTATTAAAAATGTAGCTCAGAAAAAAAATGATTCAATGGATGATTATACAAAAAAATCTTTTTTTTCAAACTCTAAATTAAAACTCAAAACAAAAATACTATTTTCTGTCCTAACAATATGTATTGTTTTATTTATTTATTCTATAAATTCAACAAAAAACGAAAATTTAGAAACTGTAAAAAATAATGAATATTCGGAAACCACAACTTTGATAAAACAAAAAATAGATCAAGCCGACTCAAGTATGCTTTATGGCAACGAAAATAAAGCTCAAAAACTTACAGGTGAAGCAACAAATTTAATTTCAACAATTTCCACTGAAACTGAATCAGAAAAGAATGAAATTATTGATTTTCAAAACAAAATAGAAGTTATTTTAAATAAACTTAGAAAAGTTATTAATATTAATTCTGCTACAAAAATTTCTAATTTCAAAAATCTAAATAGCAACGCAAATATTGAAAGTATTATATTCCTTAATGCAAAAAATAAATTATATGCCAGCGATTCTTCACAAAATTCAATTTATACGCTTGATATTAACAATGAAATATCCACCTCAATCTCAGAATTAAAAAAAGAATTTACGAATCTTTCAAAAACTTCAATATTCAAAAATGACAATATTTATTATCTTGATAATAATAAAATGATTGAATTGGACACAAATAATGAAACAACAAATATTATACCAATCAATTTAACTAGTTCACCTGAAAAATATTCAGCAATTGATTCTTATAATAATAGACTGTACGTAGTCAACACAGATATTGGTCAAATTCAAAGATACAATTACAACAAGAATGGCTTTATTTCTCCATATCCATGGTTAAATAAAAAAATTGACCTAAGTGAAGTTGTGGATATATCAATTGATGGAAACATTTATTTATTAAAAAACAATGGTGAAATTTTAAAATTTTTAAAAGGAGAAATGAAAGATTTTTCATTAAATACTATAGATCCAAAACTTGAAAAACCAACCAGAATTTATGCATCGCCTGAATTGGATTATATTTATATATTAGAATCAAAGAATAACAGAATAATAATTTTTGATAAATCAGGAAAATTAATAAACCAATATAAAAACAAAGATTTTAATATTGTTGATTTTGCTATCAATGAAAAAGATAAAATAATGTATATTTTAAGTGATAACTCAATATACTCTAATAAGCTAGAGCACATAGAGTAAAATAAAACTCCGATTTAAACAATTAAAAAACTATCTAAATATAATTATTTTAGATAGTTTTTTAATCTAAACTGTTTTGAAACTATTTTAAAGTTACAGTAGCACCAGCTTCTTCTAAATTTTTCTTCAAAGCTTCAGCGTCATCTTTATTTAAAGCTTCTTTAATCACTTTTGGAGCAGCATCTACTAAATCCTTAGCATCTTTTAATCCAAGCTCAGTAGCAGCTCTTACCGCCTTAATAACCGCGATTTTTGAACTACCAGCATCAACAAGCTCTACATCAAATTCAGTTTTTTCTTCAACAGCTTCAGCACTAGCAGCAGGACCAGCCATCATCATAGCAGGTGCAGCAGCTGAAACACCAAATTTATCTTCTAAGATTTTAACTAACTCAGCTAAATCTAAAACTGACATTTTTTCAATCTCTTCTACTAAAGATTTAAATTTTTTAGGAACTTCAACTTCCTTTTTTTCTTCTGTTGTTTTTTCTTCTGACATTTAATTATATTGTTATACTGTTAAATTATTAAGAAACAACTTAATCAAATACAACTTATTATTATTATTTTTAATTAACTAATAAAATTATTTACGTTATAAAATAATTCGCATTATCTCACTATTTTTTCTCTTCAATAGCTTTTAAAACATTTACCAAACCTCTCAAATTCCCAGCAAGAACATTTACAAATCCAGAAACTGGAGCATTAAGTGATCCAACCATTTTAGCATAAAGCTCTTGTTTGCTTGGCAATTTAGCTAAAGCTTCTACTTCTTCAATCTTTAAAAACTTTCCTTCCAAAATAGCCCCAACAAAACTAATATTATCTTCTTTCCTATTATCTTCTCTGAAATCATTAACAACTTTAGCTGGTGCAACTTCATCTTCATAACCAAACACTGCTGAAACTTTACCATCAAAATCTTTGATATTCAAATTTTCAATTTTTTTATCACGAAATGCGATATCAAGCAAGGTCTTTTTTGCTACAAAATATTCACTATTGTTCTCTCTTAATTTATTTCTAAGAGCTTCATTGTCTTTAACTTCTAAAGCATCAAACTTAGTAAAAACCACAGACTTAGCTCTATCAATTTTATCAGCTAAGGCAGTTAAAATCTCTTGCTTTTGTGCTTTTGATTTTGCCATAAATTTTTAATTTTTAGTTTTTAGTTTTTGACTTTCAATTTTTGATTAATAACTTCAAGACAATTGTAAAAAACTAATATGGTTTATAATTAATTAATCTAATATTTCTTTCTCTGTTTTCACAAAAAAATACTGTGAAATAAATCCACAGAAACAAAACTAAACTAAAATTAGCTAAATCTTTTTCCTAAGTGGGTCTTATTTAATGCCTACTTTCTTTGGATTTATTCAATTACTTACATATTAACACAAATAAAAATAATGTCAATATTAATAAATTAAAATAAAGAAATAATTAATTTTTCAATAATAATTTTTTTCTACTTTCATATTATATAACACTAAATAATTATCTCACCGCTCCACTATATGCAATCGCTCTGGTTATATCCCAATCAGTAGCTGATTCT
>JAGLJW010000020.1 GCA_023142215.1 Candidatus Parcubacteria bacterium | reverse complement strand
AAATCACCAATTTTTGAAGCTTCTTCCATGCTCATCACACTAAAACCATCCATAGCAGCTTCCAAAGCTTTAATCTCATCAACTTCAGTCACAACAACTCTAGCTCCCATTCCAGAAGCTCGAGATGCAAGACCACGTCCACACCAACCATATCCCAAAACCACAAAAGTACTGCCAGCTATAAGCATATCTGTTGCACGAACAATTCCGTCAATTGTTGATTGACCAGTTCCATATCTATTATCAAACATATTTTTTGTTTTTGCATCATTTACAGCAAAAACTGGAAGCTTTAAATCACCTTTCGCCTCAAGCGCTTTAAGACGAATAACACCCGTTGTTGTTTCTTCCATGCTTCCAATGATTTTTGGAATTAAATCAGCATATTCGTTATGAAGTAAAGAAATTAAATCAGCTCCATCGTCCATTGTAACAACTGGCTCATGTTTTAAGGCCTCATTTAAATGTTTATAATAAACTTCTTTATTCTCACCAGTAATTGCAAAAGTTGGAATATCATAATCAATTGACAAAGATGCTGCTACATCGTCTTGCGTTGATAATGGATTTGAAGCTACTAAAATAATATCAGCTCCTCCAGCTTTTAAAGTTCTGACTAAATTTGCAGTTTCAGCTGTAACATGCAAACAAGCAGACATTTTCATTCCCTTGAGTGGTTTCTCTTTTTCAAATCGTTCTCTTATTTTTTTTAAAACAGGCATATCTCTGTCCGCCCATTCAATACGTTTTTTTCCAACTGGAGCTAGCCCAGCATCTTTAATGTCGTAATTCATAATTGATGTTTTATTTCATTATAATTAAATTTATGATTTTGTGTTCCTTGTTTCTCAACTGCTTTTACTGATACCATACTAGCAAGTTTTCCTATTTTTTTATAATCCCAGCCTTCAATTAATCCTTTTAATAAACCAGATCTGTAAGCATCACCCGCGCCTGTTGGATCAACAACATTCTCTGTGTTAATTGGTTTTATTTTTAACACTTCCCCATCTTTAACAACAACCGAGCCATTTCCTCCTTTTGTAACAATCAACACATCTACCATTTTTTCCAAATCACCTTTTTTAATATTCATTATTTTTTGAATTAATTCTATTTCATAATCATTTCCAATCAATATTTTTGATCCTTGAATTGCAAACCTTAATTCTTCATTTGAGAAAGTTGTAATTTGTTGACCAGGATCAAAAATATATGGAACATTTAACTTTTGAAATATCTTCATAAAACCAATCATTCTATCTTTAGAATCTGGCGACACAATTGCAATTTCAATATTATTAATATCGTTTATCACTTCAACATAATCAGCATCAGCTGGACCCGGATAAAAAGCTGTAATTTGATTATCATCTTTATCTGTTGTAATATAAGCACAAGAAGTCGTTGTATAATCAACTTTTCTAATCATTGAAATATCAATATTTTGTTTTTTCAACCAATCTTCATATGTTACAAAATCTTTTCCAACAACTCCTAACAAAATTGGTCGCTCATCAAGTAATGCTAAACTATAAGCTATATTCCCTGCTGTTCCTCCAAAACTTTCCTTTAAATCATTAATAACAAAAGAAACATTTAACATGTGGATTTTATCAGGCAAAATATGATTTTTAAAAACGTCTGGGAAATCCATAATCCGATCATAAGCAATAGACCCAGTTATAACAATTTTTCCTTTTTCTTTTTTCATACAAATTAAAAAACGGTATAACCGTTTTATAAATTATTGTTTATATATTCATATTAACATATAAACAATAATTCTCCTAACTGATTATTCATATTTTATAATTTTACTAAAAATAACTCATAAAAAACTTCTTCTGCGATTCAAAAGCTATTTTTTCAATATTAATATCTTTTTTATCCAATAATAAAATTTCAGAAATTTCTTTTTTATCTAATACGGGATTAAACTCTTTCAAAACTACTTCAAAAAATATATCACAAACATTATAAAGACTATAAAGACACGGAAAAGATGTAATATATTTTATATCTTTTTTCTCTATACTAATCCCAATTTCTTCCTTACATTCACGAATTAGAGCTTCTTCTGCTGATTCTCCAGGATCAACAAAACCTCCAATCAAATCTAAATACCCTTTTTGTGGCTCAATATTTCTAAATGAAAATACAAATTTGCCTTGATATTTTAAAACACATGTAACAGTAATTCTAATACCGTGATAATAAACAAAATTACAATCACTACAGGTAATCATATTATTGCCTTTTATTTTAATATTTGCACTTCCACATTTTATACAATATTTTAAATATTTCATAATTTAATTTAAATAGTTTTGGTGGTGTTGTATATTTCATAAATTATCAGCTACTTATCTAATTTCAAACTTAGAATAAATTGGATAATGATCAGTTAAAACGTTGTCTAAGACTGTAGACGAAATATGTTTTATTGAACCATAGATAACATGATCATAATATCTCTCAAATGGAGTTGTATATTTATCCAAAATTACTTCTTTAGTATCATTAATAAAAAAATTTGGTAAAAATTTTTTTAAACTTGAATTATTAATATTAAAATCTCCTTCTAAAATAAAATTTTTATTTTTTGAAAAAATTTTATTTCTAATATCCTTTCTTGTTCTATCCAATTTTTTATCAAATGGATCAATTCTAAATCTCCTAAAAGGCATTAAATGTAAAGTCATCAATTCTATAATTGTACCATTAATATCTATAAAACATTTTGATAGCCCTTTGTTGTGAGTAATCCATTTTTCTCCATTAGAACAAATAATTTCAAGTTTTGGATTAAAAAAGAATTCAAAAGAATGATTATTTATTTTAAATTTTGAGATTATACCTTGCCCTAAGCCAAAACCCTCCACGATATGTGATTCAGCATAAATATCATTAAAAAAATAAGTTTTACTAGCATAAGTTGATAACTCTTGAACTAAATTATAATTATCTTTTTCATGAGTTTCTTGTAAAAAAACTATATCAGGATTATATTTCTTTAAAACGTCTTTCATATATTCCACACCATCTCTATTATAACTCTCATCAGAGTTAATAGCACTATTAACATCTCTAATTTTACCACCCCTTATATTCCATTGTATTGTTGATATTTTCATAAATTATTTTTTAATAACTTTAATCCAAAACTTTTTAAAAACAATTAAACTTAAAGTTGATAATAAAAAACCCAGAGTTGGCACAATAGAATTTATAAAAGGTTTAGGTAAATTAGCTGTCTTGAAAAACAATACAATTACGAAATACGTCAAAACAGCAATAATAATTTTTCTAGTTAAACTTGTTTCCTAAGCCTTGTTTAATTCAACTTTTTTATTTCGTTCTTTTAAATTCCTGATCTCATTTTCTAATTCTTCTTGATTCATAAATATAAATTTTTTACTTTTATAATTAAAAATTCTTTTACTTTAAATGATTTTAAAAATGGTAAAATATTTAATTTTTTTTTATCTAATATATCGTAGTACATTTTTTATTTTAATTGGTTTAATATCTAAAATAATTGACCAATAATTTAACGATTTATTGTTCCATTCTCCTGGTTTTGGATTTTTAATTACTTCTATAATATCTTTCTTGCTGTAAACTTCAAACAATAAATCAGTTACATCTTTTGTTCCTAAATTCAAAACATTAGTAATAATTCTTTTTTTATCACTTTGCAAATCCATTTTATTTATATTGTAAGACCATAAAAATGGCTTAAATTTTTTCATTATATCTTGTTCCATATTTAAATATTAGCATATTTTACTAATAAAATCAAATTAAATTTTGTCTACTGAGGGAACTATCTAATAAAAAAATGCCCGTTGATATTAATCTCGGGGCATTAAATTGAAAGTAAAATAATTAGTATAGATAAACAGCACATTCACAGGATAAACCTGATGAACAAACATGGATTTGCTTTCCGTCTTCATATAATATCTCATTAAATTTATCCCATGCAATTTTATCAGCAAAATGAAATGAAACATATGTTTCGCCTTCTGTGAAATAATGCTTAACAATTCTTGTACTAGTTGCAACTTCAAAAATACTTTTATGCAACTCTGGTAATATTAATAAGCTATCTTCTTCACCTGATAAATCATTTATTCCACTTAAACGCAGACAATCATCAACAATGGCAACATTATTATTTTTAATAATATTAATTCTTTTTTCAAACTCTGGAACATTTATTTTTTTATCAATCTTTTTGCCTACCAATTGACCTGTCCATGAAAGGATAATAAAAAAAAACAAACCAATAAAGAATATTACCACAGGACAGTATCCAAACCTAGAAATTAACGTTTTGCGATCTGTATTTTTTTTATCAATTACCATCATGATTCACCTCCTACAAAAGAATAATATGATTTAAGTCATACTCTCTCCCGCCAAAGGTGGCGGCTTATTTTACTTTACAAATATTAAATTTTAATAAAGAGCTTTAACCGCTTTATTATTGTAACAAATTTGTAAAAAAAGTCAATAATCATAATCTAAAAACAAAAAATCACAACATGGAAGTTGTGATTTTGTATAATGTAAAAATTTTATTAAAGATACTTAATACAAAAAATAATTTTTAACTGCAAATTCAAATTGTTCTTTAAATAATTTTTTAAAATAGCCCATATTATTCTGTTCATAAAAAATAATAATTGCTTTTTTATATTCAAGTTCATCAACACTCCTAAATGACAATGGACAATATCCATGAGCAATTAAAATCGCGTTGCCAATAAGACGACTTGTTCTTTTATTCCCGTCATTGAACGGTTGTATATAAGCAATTAAAACATTTGCTAGTATAGTTTTTTCTAAAATACTTTTCTTTTGATTTATAAGCTTGCATAATTTTTCTAAGGCAAGAATTATTTCTTTCGTTTTGCTTAATGGCTTATAATTTGTTCCAGTAATTCCAACTTTTTTCTCTCTTATGCCTCTAATAATTCCAAGATCTTTAGTTAAAAGAAAATGAATGTTCTCAATCTTTTCTGTTGAAATTTCCTTATAATCTTCCTTGTTATTATTTATATAATCCAAAACATCTTTATGATTAATAATCATTGCTGCTTCTTTACTCGTATGTCCTCTTGCTTGCTTTTTTTCTTTCAAAAGAAATTCAGTTTCAAGTAAATTGTATGTATTACCTTCAATACGAGAAGATTTCCAACTCAATTCAATCGTCAATCTTTCAAATTCTTTTTTTATAATATCAGATGGTAAATTAGCAATATTGTCCTGATATTCTAAATTCAAGCCAAGCAATATTTCAGATTCTTTACCAGTAAAAATATTTATATCTTTTAGTACACCAAATATATCAAAATCTAAACTTTCCTTAGCTTTCCTGTTTTCCTGATGAGCTTCAAAATATTCATCAATATTCAAACTTTTTAAGACTTTATAACTTTTACTAATTTTATAATAAACACCTGGTCCACTCCCTTTTTTAATAATCAAACTATCATCAACTATCTCTTTAATATCTCTGTTTAAAGTAACTTTTGAAACTTTTTTATCAAGTTTTGTGTTTAACTCAAGCAAAATACCAGAAATACTAATTTCCTGTTTGTCATTTATTATTTGAAGTATTAAATCTTTTCTATTTTGCATATTTTTATCGTATCATTTTTACCTTTTTATCATATCATTTTATAACAATTTTTTCAATTTTTTATAAATTTATTACTAATATTAAACAAATCTATCATATCATTTTCTAAAATCATACAAGCAGTACTATTATTTCTTACAATATTGTGATAAAATATAATTAAATATCAGCCTATGTTATTTAACTAATTATAATTTAAAAATTGTATCTTTTTTTTATATTAATATAAAATTATAAAAATTTAAATTATGACTAAAATAATACGTTATACATTAATATCGCTATCAATACTATGGACAATTATTATCTGCTTAGTAACGTTCCCATTTTATGAATATCTATTAACGGATACATATTTATGGCAAGTTGATTTTTTGTCAATCTTGTTTGGGTTAATATTACATTTTTTTATTTTAATTATAATATTAGGATTACATATCGGAATTCCTTTAGTTGCATCATTTTATTTAATGAAAAATAAACCTTGGGCAAAAATACTTATAGTATTCATCTATACGTATTCTTTTATTATAAATTTTATATCTATCACATCATTCGGTACATTTAAAACTAATATATTATTTCTATTTACAAATTTGATTTCATTGATTGGTCTTTTGCTAATGTTGATAATTTTCATAAAAACAAGAATATTGAAAAATAAAAAATCACAGCTCTAAAAACTGTGATTTTTTATGTAAACTTTCTCAAATCTTCTATTTTTGATTTCCTTCAATTACTTTTTCAGCAACAAACTTTGGTGCTTCGGCATAATGTAAAAATTCCATTGAATAATTTGCTCTTCCTTGAGTCATTGATCTAAGCTGAGTAGCATAACCAAACATTTCAGACAAAGGTACTTTAGCGTCAATTACTTTTGCTCCAGCCCTATCTTCCATTTTATCAACTTGACCTCTTTTGGAATTTAAATCTCCAACCACATTTCCCATATATTCTTCTGGAGTTATTACTTCAACTTTCATAATCGGCTCAAGCAAAACTGCTCCAGCTTTTTTAGATGCTGCTTTGAAACCAAGAATTGCTGCCATTTTAAATGCTGATTCGTTTGAATCAACTTCGTGATATGATCCATCATAAACTGCTACTTTAATATCTACCATTGGATAACCAGCTAATACACCTCTTTCAAAAGCTTCTTTTACACCTTTTTCAACTGCTGGTAAATATTCTCTTGGAATAACACCACCTTTAATTTCATCTACAAATTCATTTCCAGCTCCCTCTTCTTGAGGTTCAATTCTAAGCCAACAATGACCATATTGACCACGTCCTCCTGATTGTTTAATATATTTTCCTTCCGCTTCTGCCATTTGACGAATTGTTTCACGATATGATACTTGGGGTTGACCAATATTTGCTTCAACATGGAACTCTCTTTTCATTCTATCTACAATAACATCTAAATGAAGTTCTCCCATTCCAGAAATTAAAGTTTGATTTGTTTCTTCATCAGTTTCAACTCTAAATGTTGGATCTTCCTCTGCTAATTTTGATAAAGCCATACCCATTTTTTCTTGATCCGCTTTTGTCTTTGGCTCAACAGCAATTTTAATAACTGGCTCTGGAAATGTCATAGATTCTAATGAAATATCAAAACCTTCTACTGATAGAGTATTACCCGTAGTTGTTTGTTTAAGACCAATAATTGCTGCAATATCACCAGCATGAACTTCAGTAACTTCTTCTCTGTCGTTAGCATGCATTCTTACCAAACGTCCAACTCTTTCTTTTTTTCCAGTTGCATTATTTTGAATATAAGAACCTGATTTTAATACACCAGAATAAACTCTTACAAAACAAAGCTTACCAACAAACGGATCGGTTGCTACTTTAAAAGCCAAAGCAGTAAATTTTTCATCATCACTAACTTTTAACTCAATTGATTTTTCTTCATCATCAGGATCATTAGCTATTGGAGCATCAATATCAACTGGTGATGGTAAGTAATCAATAACTGCATCAAGTACTAATTGAACACCAATATTTTGTAATGCTGTACCACATAATACTGGAAAAATTTCACTAGCAATTGTTCCTTTTCTAATTACAGCTTTTAATTCTTCTATACTTATACTTTCACCACCTAAATATTTTTCCATTATAGCTTCATCACACTCAACAACTCTTTCAATCATAATATTTCTATATTCTTCAACTTTATCTTTCGTATCAGCTGGAATATCAACTTCAATAATATTTTCTCCATTTGTTCCTTCAAATTTATATGCTTTTTCTGTTACTAAATCAATTACACCAGCCATATCTGATTCTGCTCCAATTGGAATTTGAATTGCTACGGCATTTTTATTTAATCTATCATGAATGGATTTTAAACTCATAAAAAAGTCGGCACCCATCTTATCCATCTTATTAATAAAACACATTCTTGGAACATCATATTTATCAGCTTGTCTCCAAACTGTTTCTGACTGAGGTTCTACACCAGCCGCTCCATCAAACACAGCAACAGCTCCATCTAAAACACGAAGTGATCGTTCTACTTCAACAGTAAAATCAACGTGACCTGGAGTATCAATAATATTAATTCTATTATCTTTCCAAAAACAAGTTGTAGCTGCTGAAGTAATTGTAATACCTCTTTCTTGCTCTTGTTCCATCCAATCCATATCAGCTTCACCATCATGAGTTTCGCCAATTTTATGTTTTTTACCTGTATAGAAAAGCACACGTTCTGTAAATGTTGTTTTACCAGCATCAATATGTGCCATAATACCAATATTTCTAGTATTTTCTAAGGAATATTCTCTAGCCATAGATTTTTTAATTTTGAGTCATGATTCGCTCCGCCAGCTGGCGGATAGCGAAATGAATCATGAATTTAATTGTATTATTATTTTATAAATTAAAATGTATATTATTGAATTGTTTCCTCCAGATCAACATCACGCTCTTTCGTAATTTGATTAACCTTATCAATATCACTTTTTGCTTTATTCAAAGCTTTTATTTGTCCCTGCGGTGTAACAATCTCATTTTCTTTATCTTTGTCTTTGGAAAAATAATAACTGCCAAAAAATATAGCAGCAATTATTATGACCGCAATGAGAGTTCCAATCAACGCAAAACCATTCCCGCACTCATTATTATTTTTTTCTAAATCATTCAAAATATTTTTTATTTTCTCTAGTAAAACCGGAATATCTTCTTTTGAAGTTTGCCATATTATATCAGAATCAACCCCAAAATATTCATGAATCATTAGATTTCTCATTCCAACAACCTGTTTCCATTCAATTTCTGAATATCTATCCTTAACTTCTTCTGAAATATTATTAGCAGCCTCACCAATAATCTCAATACATCTTACGACAGCATGAATTGTTTTTGAATCTTCCTGAAAATTTTCAAAAGTTTCATCTCCAATAAACAATTCAATATTTTCACAAGCCTTAACAATATCAAAAAGAAATAATTTTTCAGGACGTCTGGTCATATATAAATTGTTTGATTTAATATATCATTTTTAATAAGAGGTTTTAAAGCTTTTTTTGTGACTAAATCAACTTTTGTTCCCATCTCATTTTCCAAAAACTGTTTTAACTCAACAAACTTAAATAATCCAATCGGTTTATTAAATTCAACTAACATATCTATATCACTATTTTTAGATTGCTCTCCTCGAGCAACTGACCCAAAAACACCAAATTTAACAGCTCCATATTTTTCAGATACAAATGATTCATTTTTTGTGATAATTTTTTTAACTTTTTCTAAATTCATAGTTTATTCAACAGTTTGAAATTTAACAGGAATTTCAACTAGATTTTTTGGATTTTCTTTATCATAAACAGCTACGAAACCTTCTTTAGTATTTTTAAATTCAAACCAAAATTTTGAAATTTTAAATTTACCATCTTTCACTATTGCTTCAACACTATCTGAAGTTAAACTATGATCAATCTTTCTAAGCTCCACAATCACAAATCCACTATCAATATCAGCTTCACCTTCAATTAAAGCTGGGCTTATTAATGTTTCATCTTTTTCAATGTTTGTAATAGTAATAGTATCACTTACGGCAACTTTTGTTTCTTCTTCCTCATCACTATCTTCATCTTTTTCCTCTTCTTCGTCAGCAATAGCTTCTGCTTTTTTCTCATCTTCATCATCTTCTACTTTTTCCTCAACATCTGCAACATCTTTAGTATCTTCAGTGTCTTCAGTGTCTTTAACTTTTTGATCATCTGTTAATAATTTATTATCTTCTTTCTCATTCTCAACGTTTAAATTTTGATTATTAGATTCACAACCCGTCAAAACAACAACAAAAAATAAAATTGAAATTAATAATAGTTTTTTCATAAATTTTTATATTTAATTATAATCTTTTACTTTGATGAACAATAGCAATAATTACAATATCATTATTATTTATTTTATAAAATATTCTATACGAATAAATCAATAATTCCCTAACACTAATTCCTTCATATAAAACAACTTTACCTAAACTCTGAAAATTATTTAAATGATCAATTTTCCTAATTATATCATTGAATACTTTTTTTGAGTTATTTTTAGAATCATTAGCAATATAATCACAAATTTTTTTCAAATTTATATGAAATCTTTTGGTTAAAATTACCATGCTTTTGAATCTTCTAACAACTCATCCATAGTCATAGTTCTTTTGTTCTCAAAATCATCTAAACCCTTTCTTATTTGATTCAAGACATAAATTTCATAAGAAATTTCATCAAAAGTTGCATCATCTTTCAACTTTGTAATTGTTTTAATAGCTTCTTGTTTAAATGTAGACATAAGCTTCAAAATTAATAAATACTAAACTTATATTTTATCTTGCAAAGTGAGCAAAAGCTTTATTTGATTCAGCCATTCTGTGAATTGTTTCTCTTTTTCTTACTGCAGCTCCATCTCCTTCTGCTGCAGCTATGATTTCAAATGCCAATTTTTCATACATTGGTTTTCCTTTTCTTTCTTTAGCAGCTTCAATTAACCATTTACTACCTAAATTATATCTTCTAGTTCCTTTCACTTGGTATGGTACTTGATAGTTAGCTCCGCCAACTCTTTTACCTCTAACTTCCATAAGTGGTTGAATTTTTTTCATTGCTTTATTAAAAACATGTCTTGGATCCTGTTTTGTTTTTTCTTTGATAATATCAAAAGCACCGTAAACAATTTTTTGGGCTACAGTCTTTTTACCTTTCTCCATGATATAATTAATAAATTTTGCGATATCTACATCATTATATCGTGGATCTCCTTCAATTTTTCTTTTTGGGGCTTGTTTACCTCTCATATTTTTATTCTTCAAATCAACTAGCGTAATTCTCATCACAAAAACAAGTTGATCTTACTTAATTATTTTTAAACTATCCTGAATTATGCTTTTTTCTTTTTTTCTTTTTTAGCACCATACTTACTTCTAGATTGCTTTCTTCCTTCTACTCCTTGAGTATCATAAACACCACGTACAACTTTATAACGCACACCAGCTAAGTCTTTTGTTCTTCCACCTTTAATAAGTACAATTGAATGCTCTTGCAGATTATGTCCCATTCCTGGAATATAAGCTGTTACTTCAAGTCCATTTGATAATTTTACTCTAGCAATTTTTCGTAAAGCTGAGTTAGGTTTTTTAGGTGTTACTGTTGTAACTTTTAAACAAACACCTCTTTTGAACGGAGCTCCTTTTCTAAGCTCTGTTCTTTTCCTATGTAATGTATCCAAAGTTGTTTGAAGTGCTGGATACTTACTTTTTGATTTAACTTGTTTTCGTCCTTTTCGAACTAATTGATTAACTGTAGGCATAATAATATAATATTTTATTATTTATAACTAAAACAATCCCCTTTAAACACGGGATACTCTATATAACATAATTTATCAAATATATTAAAATAAGTCAAGCAATATAAAATGATTATAAAAACATGCTATTAATCAATTAAATTTTATAATAAATAGGTAAAATTAGCAATTTAAATGAGATATCAAAAAAATTGAATTTAACAACACAATACATATTTTAAAATAATTTTGATAATTGGTTTTTTAATTGTCCTAAATATTCACTCAGCTCGTCATTCACCGTTCGTCCTTTATAATAATTGGCAAAATCGAACCCATCCACATTATAATCTTCATTTCGTGGATCATTAGAAACTGTAGTCTCAAAATCGTTCCATTTTTTTCTTGCAATATTTATCTTTTCGTCAATCTGATTATCTTTACTATCCATGAGTTTGTATGTAAAACATGTAATAGCATATTTCCCATACCTTAAGCCATTTCCCCACTCATCCATTCTGTAGCGATTTCGTTGTGATACTCCCCTTGTTCTATCTTCCTCCTGTTCTATTTTTCTATATATTTTTATTAGTAGATACAAAATATCATTATCAACATCACTAAGGCTATAATTTCTAAACATAGTGTCTGCACTACTACTCCGTGCTCGAGCAACATCACCCCGATAAACCAAAAGCAATCGCATCACCAGTTCACTTGAAATGATACTATCTTTATTAACCAAGTTTTTTTGTACTGCATCGTAAAATTGTCCCCTCTTGCGTTCTAATAACAAGCCATGCGTATTAAATAAATAACTTTGTAGTTGAATTAACTCTTCATCATTAGATTTTCTATCCGCCGTACTTACAGGTGTTTGATTATTTGTTGCTTTTGAAATTTTTTCAATTA
>JAGLJW010000002.1 GCA_023142215.1 Candidatus Parcubacteria bacterium | reverse complement strand
GCTACTTTTCGTACAAGCTCAATATCTTTTTTATGACTTTTATGATTGCCATGAGAAAAATTAAAACGTGCGACATTTACACCCGCTTTTACCATTTTAGTAAACAGCTGTTCATCCGCCGAAGTCGGCCCAATTGTTGCCACAATTTTTGTTTTCTTAAAATTTTGCATAAGTTATTTATATTTTTTAACCCTCTTTTTTATTTAATTAAATTAATTTGCTGAATACATTTAATACTTTTATCACTGTTTAATTATAATTCTATTCTCACGGTTCTGTCAACAAAGTGGGAATGACAATAAAAAAATAGAAATACCAAGCACTAAGATTTGGTATTTCTATTAAAATTCAATGAGTATCTATTTTTTCTTTTTCTTTAAGGCAACTTCTTTTTCGTTTACGTTAATAGTAGTCTTTACAACTGTATCAGGAATTAAGGAAATGCTATCAATTTCATTTTCAATTAAAAATGTTACGAAATCAGGAAAATCGCTTGGAGCTTGACCGCAAATTCCAACTTTAGTTTTAGTTTCTTTTCCAACTTGAATTAAATATTTAATTAAAGTTTTCACAGATTCATTTTTTTCATTTGAAACACCTGCAACTTCTAACGCTCCAGCTGCATCACGATCAATTCCTAATGTTAATTGAGTTAAATCATTTGATCCAATTGAAAAACCGTCAAAAACTTTAGCAAATTCGTGAGCCAGTACAATATTTGTAGGAATTTCTGCCATTACATATACTTCCAATCCGTTTTTACCTTGCTTTAATCCATGCTTTTCCATAATCCCTAGAACTTTCTTTCCTTCTTCAATAGTTCTACAAAATGGAATCATTATTTTTAAATTTGTAAGTCCATAATCGTCTCGTACTCTTTTTAATGCTTTACATTCTAATTCAAAAGCTGGTAAAAATATTTTGGAATAATATCTACTAGCACCACGAAAACCAATCATCGGATTTGATTCCACTGGTTCAAATTCTTTTCCACCAACTAAATTAGCATATTCGTTTGATTTAAAATCGGAAAGTCTTACAATGGCATCTTTTGGATAAGCTGATGATACAATCATTGCTATACCCTCAGCTAATTTATCAACAAAATATTCGTTTTTATCTTTATATCCTTCGGTTAATTTTGCAATTTGTGCTTTTGCTTTCTTGTCTTTTAATTTTGCATAATTAATCAAAGCTAAAGGATGTGCTTTAATATAGTTGTTGATAATAAACTCAAGCCGAGCTAATCCAACTCCGTCGTTCGGAATAAATGAAGAGTTAAAAGCTAAATCTGGTGCACCAACATTCATCATTATTTTCGTCTTTGGTCTTTTGAGATTTTTGATATTAGTTTTAATAATTTTGATAGGTAATTCTCCTTTATACACAAAACCAACTTCACCCTCAGCACAACTGGCAGTAACTTTTTGACCTGACTTTAAAACTTTTGAAGCTGTTTCACTTCCAACAATACAAGGTATTCCTAATTCACGTGAAATAATAGCAGCATGACAAGTTCTACCTCCTTTGTCTGTAACAATCGCAGAAGCAATTTTCATAATTGGCTCCCAATCTGGATCTGTCATATCAGTTACCAACACTTGACCTGGTTTAAATTTAGTAATATCCTTTACATCCATTATTTTATTCACCACGCCTGAACCAATTTTCATTCCAACACTTTGTCCTTCAAGTAATAACTCACCTTTCTTTTCTAACTTATAATCTTCAATGACATTTGCATCTCTAATTGAGTGAATCGTTTCTGGACGAGCTTGTATAATATATAATTCTTTTTCAAGACCATCATACGCCCATTCCATATCCATTGGTTTACCATAATGTTTTTCAATAATTACTGCCCATTCACCAAGTTTTTTCACTTGTTCCTCAGTGATAGAAAACTTTTTCTGATCTGCTGGTGACACTTTTACATCTTTTACTGGATTTTTTTTATCACTAGAATAAATCATTCTCAATCTCTTTTTTCCAAGTCTTCTAGAAATAACGGCTTTGGTTGGTTTAAAATAATAAAATTCATCAGGATTTACTTTACCTTGTACAATGTTTTCACCTAATCCATAAATTGAATTAATCAACACTACCTTTTCAAATCCAGATTCAGTATCAATAGAAAACATAACACCAGACGATCCCTTATCCGAACGAGCCATTTTTTGCACTCCAGCAGATAAAGCAATATCAAAATGATCAAAACCCTTATCAACTCTATATGAAATAGCCCGATTGGTAAAAAGTGAAGCAACACAACGTTTTACAGCGTCCACCACCATATCAGCACCTTGAATATTTAAATAAGTATCTTGTTGCCCAGCAAAAGAAGCGTCTGGTAAATCTTCAGCAGTTGCCGATGACCGTACTGCAACATCAGTATTTGTCTCTTTATGTTCTTTTGAAAGTTTTTTATAAGCAACTACAATTTCTTTTTGAAAATCTTTTGGCAACTCTGCAGCTAAAATAACTTTACGCACTTTTGCCCCACGTTTCATTAAATCAGCAACATCGTGAGTATTTAAACCTTTTAAAATCTTTCTGATTTCTTTTTTAATACCAGTTTCTTTCATGAAATGATTATAAGCTGCTGATGTTGTAGCAAAACCATTTGGTATTTTTACACCTTTGGCAGTTAACTTACGATACATTTCACCGAGTGAAGCGTTTTTTCCTCCTACTTGAGGCACATCTTTAATGTTTAACTCATTAAAAAATTTGATGTACTTTGACATAAACTATAGATAACAAATAACAGAAACACAATAATAAATTATAGATTTTATTATTGTTAACAGCTAATTGTTAACTTTTAAATATAATATTTATTAAAATTTTATTTTTTTACTCCAATCATACACATAAGGAATCTTCCACCATTCTCCATTGTACGCTTTGACCGCTCCAAGAACTGAAATTACCAAAAATGCTAATGCTAAAACTTGTCCAAATAACGGAAACCAATAAAATAAAACCCCTACAGTCTCTAAGGCAAAAATTACTAAGCCTTGTTTAGCATGAAATTGAGCAAATTTGGAATCTCTATTTCCAAGCAAGGGAACTAGACATAAAATCCAAACATAAGAAAGAGCCGCAGCAACTCGCTCTTTTTCCTCTTTAGTCTTAATAAGACTTTTATCATCTGTTTCTGTTTTATCAACTTTATTTTCCAAAATTTCTTCTTCCTTGATATTATTATTTTCTTCTGACATAAATTTTAATTTAGTAAATTAAAGTAATTAACAAATCTTAAATTTATTATAACATAAAAAATAGATTTTATAAAATTTTGGTTATTTTTTGCAAAATTAATCTATCGACTATGTACTTTATACAATCTATAATAACTAGCAACCTGCCAGATCCTAATTCATAAATAATTAAACCTGGCTTTATTTCAAAATTA
>JAGLJW010000019.1 GCA_023142215.1 Candidatus Parcubacteria bacterium | reverse complement strand
CCGTCTTCAAGATTAGGTTTCATAGGTTCGTCGGAGACTACGACGTTGATAGGCTCTAAGTGTAAGCGTAGTAATATGTTTAGCTGAGGAGTACTAATATACCATATGATTTTTCCACCTTTTTGCTAATAATATTAAATTATTTTAAAGTAAAAGGTGTCAGAGAATATTTTTGTTTAACTTTTGGAGATGTTATCAAAAATAATTTGTTTGTCTATTTATTTGTTATTAAATATTGTTATAAAATTAAAAAACACCATTGTTCTGGTGGTTCTTGCGGAAGAGTTACACCTGATTCCATACCGAACTCAGAAGTTAAGACTTCCAGCGCTGATGATACTTGGGGCTAACCCCTGGGAAAGTAAGTCGCCGCCAGAACAATGGTGTTTTTTTAATTACAAAAAATATTACCTAATAGGACATGTTGCTAAGATCATAGTTTGGCAATAAACTCCTAATTCTAATTTTGTACAACGTTTTACGATCGTAAAACGTTGTACAAAATAGATTATTTAAGTATAATTAAAATATGAAGTTTAAATTAGGTAAAAATCAACAAAAAATATTATTATTACTTTCGGCAGGGATTGGTTTTGGGTTGAGTTATAATCCCAGAACTCAGAAATATATAATTCAGGAATTTAAAAAAAGTTGGAGGAAAATAAACAAGAGAAGTTTAAACCGTTCTGTTAATTCACTTAAAGAACATAAACTTGTTTCTTTTGACGAAGGTAAGAATAGTTTTAAAGCAGTGTTGACTAAGGATGGTATGAGGATTGCTAATAAATTGAATTTTAGAAATATAAAAATAAAAAAACCTGTTAATTGGGATAAAAAATGGAGAGTTGTGATGTTTGATGTGTCTGAAAAAAACAGATTTGCTAGAGATTCTTTACGAGGAATGCTTAAGAGATTGAAGTTTGTTGAGTTACAAAAAAGTGTTTTTGTTTATCCTTATGAGTGTGAAAAAGAAATTAATATGTTGATACAATTTTTTGGAATTAATTCTAGTGTTAAATTTTTAGAAGCAAATTATATTAATAACCAGAATGATTTGAAAAAGATATTTAAGCTTTCTTGATATTTTTATTTGTAATAAATATTACAATATGGGTCTGTCGCCAAAACCATAGTTTAACGACAGATTCAATATAATACTTTTAATAATACCTTAAAAAAATTTTAAAAAATAGTGTACAACGTTTTACGATCGTAGAACGTTGTACATGGATAATGAATTTTTTTGTTATTCTCGTGTAGTTGGGAATTTAAAATCTAGAGAGTGGATAACTTATAGTTCTATATAAAATATTATAAACTTATTTGTATAATAAAAATATTAATTGACATTTCTCGTGTAAGATTTTGTTTAATTTTAGTATAAATATATAGTTACACTAATTATTGTAGAAAAATAGTTGACAAAGATTTAAAAAACAATTAAGCTGTATTTATAACTTAGTTTAAGTAAATAAGTACTTAAACTATATTGCTCATTTTATTAAAAAAAACAGTAGGAGGTGTAATTATGCTGAATATTAATCGGAATCACATTGAGTTTATGGTGACTGTTGTGAAAGAAGTTTACGAAACATTCTTGAGCTCTGAAGTAAGAGAAGTTTTAAATGTATCAAATTATGGTAAAAGTGACACTTTGGGGCTTGATGCTATACCTGAAATAGTTTATGTACGAGGAGTAAAAAAGTATGATGAACAGGTAATATTTGTAACTGAAGAAACTGATAAACAAACAATAGCTGGATTGCCAGAAACCTATCATCCCAATATGCAACCCTTAGTTTTTATTTCTGATCCTGCAGATCGATCAAAGTATTTAAAGAGATTCATTATTGCTTTAATGAAACTCGAATTTAAAGAAGAATATTCTGATACTGAGGTAGAGAGTGCTATTCCTGAAAGCAATATAACTGTTCGTGAGTTGTGGAATAAATATGGTGTGAATAAGGAATGGGAAAGTATTGGTGAATCACCTGTGGCTATTACTGGTGCGACTACAGCTATTACGTGTATATTTCGAGGAAAGGCTATATGTTCAGTAATTGCAAATTTTATAACAGGAGAATTAACTTTAGCATGCGAAAAAGGAGTTTTTCAAATTAATTTATTGAAGCAAAGTGGTAAAAGATTTATTCTTGATGATTTATGCAAGAAAAGTAAGAAGTTAGTTTTTTATTACTCTAAGGGTAATTGTAGACGTTTCGTTACATTTCTTGGCAAGGAAGGTTACCGAGAGCACTTTGAAGCTAGTTCTATTTTTGTTGGAAATGACGGTGTGGATATTCATTTGCACCATAAAGAGCCGGGTGGTCCTTCTAGACCATTATATCTTTCTAACTTAAATTCTTGTTCACCTGTAGGTTTTATTTTAGCAAATGGTGAAAAAATTACCGAATGGAGCCATTGGTTACCGATAGTAAAATTTGCTAGAGATACAGAAGGAAGAAAGGAACTAAGGATTTATGAAGTATATACCGAACCGATTATGGCAAAAAAAGGAATTCCCATGTCGGTAACGCCTGATTTAAGTATATTTAGAGAACGTCCCCAAATTGGGAAGTTTATGGATATAAATAAAATCAGTCAATTTAGTAATCCCAGTCATTTTAGATCAATGATTGTGATATGTCATAAAGAAAACACCTGGCTTACTGGAATTATGAAGCAAAGTGGCTATAGAGATATTGGTGATTATTTTTAATTAACCTGGCGAATACTATGAAGTATTCGCCAGTAATTTTATTAAATTATTAGATTATATATAGTTTTTAAATTTAAATATTATTAATATGGATATTACAATTTTACATAAAGCAGGTTTAAATGATAAAGAGATAAAAGTTTTTTTGAAACTTTTGGAGTATGGAGCAATTTCTGTACGATCACTTGCTGAATTATGTGATTTAAATCGTGGGACTACTTATGATGTTTTAAAAAAATTGCAAGAAATTGGATTGGTTAGTTATTATCATACTAAAACAAAACAACGATTTGTAGCAGAAGATCCTGAAAAACTTTTGAAAGTTATTAACGATAGAGAGGAAGAACTTCAAAGCGTAAAAGAAAAAATTAAAGATTTAATTCCAGAATTAAAATCTCTTCAGGGAAAAGAAGAAAATAAGCCAGTTACCAAATTTTATGAAGGACGTGAAGGTATTAAATTTATTTTAGATGATATTCTGGATACAGTTGTGAAAGAGAGAGATAAAACTTATTTTATTTATTCAGCAGAAGGTGTGCGGGAAGATATTTATAATGCTTATCCAAGTTATAATAAAAAGAGAATTAAACAGAATATAAAAGCCCAGACAATCTCTCTTTCCGAAGGCGGAGATACTTATGGATTAGATGAACGTAAATGGATGCAAGTGGCTAATGCCGAAAAAAATTCAATGACATATATTGTAATTTATGCTGGAAAATGTGCTTTTTTATCAAGAGATAATCAAGGCACTTCAGTTGGAGTTATAATTGAAAATAGAATGATTTATGCAACGCAAAAAGAGATTTTCTTGAAGTTGTGGAGTTTTTTGAAATAGTAAATATTGCCCTGTTATTGCAAGAAGGAGCAAACAACACTGTCATTCTGGAACGGAGCGAATGCGTAGTGATAGAATCTCATTAATTATACTACGTTGCGTAATTCATAAGATCCTATCGCTTTAGCTCCAGGATGACAGCGATGTAGCATTCGTTTGAAATGACAGAAATAATGTTCTTTTAAGTTTAAAATTAACAAGGAGGTAAAAATTATGTGTGGAATTGTTGGCTGTATAAGTGAAAATGGTAATGCCCTAGAGCTTGTTGTTGAAGGATCTTCTGAATTAAGTTACAGAGGATTTGATTCAAATGGAATCGCTGCTCGTTTTGGAGATAGAGTTGTGGTTCATAAAAAAGCAGGGGTTACGGCATTGGAAATTGGTAAAAAATTTAATGGCTATAAAAATGATTTGTGTTCTTTTGCTATTGCTCACAACAGATGGGCAACCACAGGAAAACCGAGTGATATAAATGCTCATCCACATACTGATATGAACGAAGAATTTTTTATTGTTCATAATGGAATTGTGAGAAATGTGGATAATCTTCGTGATTATTTACATAATTTTGGTGTTCTTTTTAAGTCAGATACTGACACAGAAGTAATTATAAATTTAATTGCGAATGATTTTAAGAATTGTGCTGGAGATTTTTGTTTGGCAGTAAATACTACCATGCGAAGACTAGAAGGCGATAATGCCATTGTTGTTTTTTCAAAAAATCATCCTGAAATTATGATTGCTACCAAAAAAGGAAATAGTCCTTTGTTGGTTTCTAAAACCGAAAAGGATATTTTTATTGTTTCAGATATTGAAGCAATAAAAAGGATGAGTGGAGAGAAGAAGATTGTTTTTTCTCCACTTGAAGATGGAGATATTGTAGTTTTGCGAAAAAATGATTTCAATTTTTTAAATAGAAGCGGAATAGAAAAGATTGAAATTAATAATGATTTTAAGCCAAAAAATGATATTGATTCATTTTTCATGAAGAAAGAAATTTTTGAACAGAAGAAAATTATTAAAGACATAAGTAAAAAAGGTCTTCAATTTAATTCTGATTCAGGAAGAAAAAAAGTATTAGCATTACTGAAAAAAGTGAATAGATTTCATTTTATTGGTTGCGGAACATCTTTTTTTGCTTGTAAATATGCCGAGAAGTTGTTTAATTCTTTTGACATAAAAGCAAGTGCTTATTTAGCCTCTGAACTTAATGTTGATGATTTAGTTATTGAAAAAAATGATGTTTGTGTATATTTAAGTCAATCAGGAGAAACTCTTGATATTCTACGTGTCGTAGATGATTTTAAAAACACAGCACATTTATTTTCAATCGGTATTGTAAATAAACAATTTAGTTCATTGGAGCGATTAACTGATACTTGTATTTATTTAAATGCAGGGAAAGAAGTTGCTGTAGCTTCAACAAAAGCATTTACTGCGCAGGTCATGAATATTTTTTTGTTTGGATTTGAGATTGCTAAACAGAGAGAAGTTTTAACAGATGATGCAATAGAGAAATTTAAAATTCTTATCAAAAATCTTCCTTCTTGTATTAATATAGTCTTGAATGAAAAAAAATTGATTAAAGATTTGGCAATTAAAATGTCCAAATTCAAAAATCAATATTTTTTAGGAAGAAGGTTTAATTCTTTCGTTGCGGAGGAAGGAGCTTTGAAGTTAAAGGAGATTAGTTATCTTCATGCTGAGGCTTATCCTGCTGGCGAAATGAAACACGGACCGATTGCATTAATTGATGAAGATTTTTTATGTGTTGTTATTGCTCCAAACGATTCTACTTTGGAACATTCAAGAATAACAGTTGATGAAATTAAGGCAAGAGGCGGAAAAGTTTTTTTATTAACCAATAAAGATGTTAAAGGTTTTTCTGATATTGATTATCGTTTTATTTTGCCTGAGGTAAATGAATTATTATCTCCCATTACAACAACAATTGTTTTGCAATTATTTGCATATTATATGGCAATTGAATTAGGAAAAAATCCTGATCAGCCAAGAAATTTGGCAAAATCAGTAACAGTTGAATAAAAAATATCCCACCATAAAAAACTGGTGGGATTTTTATTAATATTGTGAGAATAAATAACTATACCATTGTCATTACGAGAAGGAGTTAAAGCGACGACGTGGCAATCTCGTTAATTACGCAGTGTTGCTTGATTGATGAGATTGCCACGTCGCTCCGACTCCTCGCAATGACAGTTTGTGGCATAATTAATGAGATTGCCACGCATTCGCTTGCAATGACAGAGATGTGAAAATGAGTCATATTTATTTTTTATTGATATTTTTTTAATATTTGATACAATAATAGTATAAGCTATTAAATATATAAATAGATGATTAAAAGAACTGCAAAAGTTATTCATGATGCTAGAATTTTTTTCTTTACTTTTATTTTAGTAGCTTTTTTATATCAAGTTGGCTTGAATCCGATTGATTTTGGTAAATATGTAGGTTTAAAGGTAGTTGGTGCGGCTAAAATGAATGTTTCTGCTGGTGTATCGCCAAATCAATATAATAAAATAGCAATGCAACTTGAAGTAAAAGAAGATCGTTTAAATCAAAGAGAGGTTGCCTTAGGTGAATTGGAGGAAAAAATTGTTAGTAATGGTATTTATGGGAATCGTAACTTACTATTTGGTTTAACCTTTGCTATTATTGCTTTATTTATGATGATGACGACAAATTTTTATTTTGACTTAAGAAGAAAAAAGAAAATAATTATGAATAGTAGATTATTAAAATTTTTAACTAGAAAATAAGTTTATATGTTTACAGAAAATTCTAAATATTTAAAATTTATTTCTTTTGCAGCTGCATTGGTTGTTTTTTCTTTAATCAGTTCATATTTAGCTGAAGGCGTTAATTTTTTAATTCCTATTATTTTGGGAATCGTTTGTTCATATTTGATTGTGACGCTTGTAAAAGTTTTTGAAAAAGTACCGTTTGGCAAAGGAAAAACACCTCATTTTTTAGCAATTATTTATTCTGTTTTAGTTTTAATCTTTTCTCTTTGGCTTGTCGTAAGTATTGTTAGGAATAATTTTATAAAGTTAGCCCAAGATTTGCCTGTTTATCAAGAGAAATTACAAGAAGTAATTGATGGTGTTTTTGTGAAGTTTAATATTCCAAAAATGGAATATGTTGATATCATTTCAAAATTTGATTTTTCAGATATTCTAACAAAAGCAGCTTTTGAGTTTGGTGGAATGTTAAGTTTATGGGGAGCTGTTTCTGTTTATATTCTTTTTTTCTTGATTGAATATAAGGTTTTTGATAAAAAAATTAAATGTTTATTTAAAAATCAAAAGCAACGTGATGGAATAAATCAAATTTTAGCAAGAATAAACACTGATACACAAACATATATTAAAGTTCAATCTCTAATAAGTTTAGCAACAGGTTTACTTGCTTATATAATTTTATTACTTTTCGGTGTTCATTTTGCAGCTTTTTGGGGATTGCTTACTTTTGTTTTAAATTTTATTCCAATTTTCGGTTCAATTTTAGCAACAATATTTCCAATAATGTTTGCTATTGTTGATTTGGGTTCTTTTCCACAAGTTGCTATCTTACTTTGCCTCTTGTTTGGTGTGCAGTTTATTTTAGGAAATATTATTTCTCCAAAAATGATGGGTAAAACTTTAAATCTTAGTCCTTTGGTAATCCTAATTGCTTTATCACTTTGGGGTACAATTTGGGGCATTACTGGAGCATTTTTATCAATTCCTATTATGGTAATTTTAAATATTTCTTTTGCTCAATTTAAATCAACTCGTTGGATTTCAATTTTATTATCAGAAAATGGCAATATTCCAGATCACATTTAATTAGGTATTGACTTTTATTGGTTTTTATGCTAATATTTCAAAATAAAATAAATTTGGTTCTTTTTGAAATTTTTTATAGGAGAAAATGTTATGAGAAAATTTATTATACGTTGTGATGTATTGTTATTTTGGGGGTGTTATTTTGGGTTTTTGTATGTTCTATATTTATTTGTGTTTTCTGTATTCAGTCCTGGTTGATATCTTTTAAATTTTGTTCTTATTTATCAAATCTCCTTTCATTAATTTGAAAGGAGATTTTATTATTGAATTTTTTTTATAATTATTTAGCTTTATTTAATTAATTTCTTTAAATATTTTCCAGTATAACTATTTTTTATTTTTATAATATCTTTTGGTGTTCCTTCGGCTACTATGAATCCACCCTTATCTCCTCCTTCTGGTCCAATGTCAATTATCCAATCAGTTGATTTAATTACATCTAAATTGTGTTCAATAATTAAAACTGTATTACCTTTGTCAACTAATTTGTTTAGTACTTTTAACAATCTTTTTATATCATCAAAATGTAAACCAGTTGTTGGTTCGTCTAGGATGTACAATGTTTTTCCGGTTTGTTTTCTGGCAAGTTCAGTAGCAAGTTTAACTCTTTGAGCTTCACCGCCTGATAGTGTTGTTGCTGATTGACCTAATTTAACATAACCAAGTCCAACTTCATTTAAAGTATTTAATTTTGTATGTATGGCTGGAATATCTTTAAAGAATTCAGCACTTTCCTCAATTGTCATATTCAAAACTTCCGAAATATTTTTTCCTTTATAGAAAATATCTAATGTTTCCTTGTTGTATCTAGTGCCTTTACAAACATCACATTCAATATAAACATCAGGCAAAAATTGCATTTCTATTTTTATCATACCGTCACCAGAGCAAGCTTCACATCGTCCACCAATAACATTAAATGAAAATTTCCCAGCTTTAAAACCTTTGATTTTTGCTTCCGGCAAGCTGGCAAAAAGTTCTCTAATTGGAGTGAATGCACCAGTGTAAGTAACAGGGTTTGATCTAGGTGTTCTTCCGATTGGTGATTGATCAATATTTATTACTTTATTTATATACTTTAAACCTTCAATCTTTTTATGTTTTCCAGGTTCTGCTTTGGCACGATGAAATTTTTTGCTTAAAGCTTTTCCAAGTATGTTCGTTATTAATGTTGATTTTCCACTTCCTGATACGCCTGTAATACAAACAAATTTTGCTAAAGGAATTTTTACATTAATGTTTTTTAGATTATGTTCTTCAGCTCCAATAATTTCTATCGCTTGTTTGTTTCCTAATCGGTACTTTTCTGGACATAAAATAGATTTATTGCCAGACATGTATTGTCCTGTAATTGATTTTTTATTTTTTTTGATCTGAGTTGGCGTGCCGGCAGCTATAATTTCACCACCGTGTAATCCAGCAGCAGGACCAACATCAATAAGATAATCAGCCGCTTCCATTGTTTCTTGGTCATGTTCAACGACAATTACACTATTTCCAATATCTCTTAATTTTTTTAAAGTTTTAATAAGTTTTATATTGTCTCTTTGATGAAGACCAATTGAAGGTTCGTCTAAAATATATAAAACACCAACTAGTTTTGTTCCAATTTGATTAGCTAATCTAATTCTTTGTGCTTCACCACCAGACAATGTGTTAGCAGCTCTATTTAGAGTTAAATATGATAAACCAACGTTTAATAAAAATTCAAGGCGTATATCAATTTCTTCAATTATTTGATTGGATATTTTTTTATCTTTGTTTGATAATTCTTTTGATTCTTTAAATCTATTAAAAAACTTTTTTGTTTCATTAATTGTTTTATTGGTTACTTCGTCAATTGATGAATTTAGAACTTTTACACTTAAAATTTCTTTTTTAAGTCTTTTTCCATCACATTCTGGACATTTTAAAACTCTCATATATTTTTCAATTTCTTTTCGTACGTAATCTGATTCCGTTTGATTATATCGTTTTTCAAGGCTTGGAATAACACCATCAAATGTTATCTCTGAGCTATTTGGAAATTTTTTATTGTCGTATTCTAAATTGCAATTTTTTTTATTTGTACCATAAAGAACAATTTTTATCTGATTTTTATCTAAATTTTTGATTGGTGTATTTAAATTAAAATCATATTCAATTGCAACCTTTTCAAGAATTTGCATTAATCCAGTTTGACTAATTGATTGATTGTGAGACCATGGTTTAATACCACCTTGAGCGATTGTAAGATTTTTATTTATAATTAATTTCGGATCAACTTCAAGTTTTGTTCCGAGCCCAGAACATTTAGGACATGCCCCATGCGGAGAGTTAAAAGAGAAGTGTCTAGGTTCAAGTTTTGGTAGGGTAATACCACATTTTGGACAAGCAAAATATTTAGAAAAAAGTTTTTCTTTTGGTGTTTTGTTAGTTTTGGTATTTATGATTATTATTTTTATAAGCCCATTACCAAGGTCTAAGGCTTTTTCAATACTTTTTGAAAGTCTAATTTTATCTTCTTTGTCTGTTGTGCAACCAAGTTTATTAACCACTATTTCTAAAGAATGTTTTTTATTATTATCAATATTTAGGCTATAGAATTCATTTAAGTCATAAATTTTATTGTCAAAACGAATTTGTCCAAAACCAAGGTTTTCCATTTCATTAATTATATTTTTATGATTGTTTTTTTTATTGTTAATAATAGGAGCAAGTATTATAATATCTTTTCCATCAAATTCTTTATAAATTAATTCTTTAATTTCATCAATAGTATAAGGTTTTATTTTATCACCACATTTTGGACAATGAGGAATACCAATTCTAGCATAAAGCAAACGCACATAATCATAAATTTCGGTTACAGTTCCGACGGTGGAACGAGGATTGTGTGGAGCAGTTTTTTGATCAATGGAGATAGCGGGTGATAGTCCTTCAATTGAATCAACGTCTGGTTTGTTCATAACTCCAAGAAATTGTCTAGCATAAGCTGAAAGTGATTCAACATAACGCCTTTGCCCTTCAGCATAAATTGTATCAAAAGCAAGAGAAGATTTACCAGACCCAGAAAGACCAGTGATTACTACAAATTGATCACGAGGAATTTCAACATTAACATTTTTTAAATTATGAACACGAGCACCTTTTACAATGATTGAATTAGAATTATTTTTTGGCATATATATTTAATAAGGACTATTAATTTTTAAAATAACAAGATTATTATACATTGGATTTATAATTTACGCAATAGGAGTCTTGTAACTTATCCACAGTTTTGATACTTGAACAATTTTTTGTTATATCTATAATGGTTATAGGAGGTTTAAAATTATTTTAAGCCTTTTTTAGTAATTATTATAATTCTATGATTGAAATTAAAAATTTATCAAAAAAGTTTGGTGACACAAAGGTTTTAGATGATATTAGTTTTTCAGTAAAAAAAGGTGAAATTTTAGGTTTTCTTGGTCCAAATGGGGCAGGAAAATCAACCACTATGAAAATTATCACTGATTTTTGGGCACCAACAAGTGGAAGTGTTGAGGTTGATGGAATAGTAGTTAGAGAGAATTCCATTGAAACTCGTAAGAAAATTGGGTATTTACCAGAAACAGTACCTCTTTATGAGGACATGTTAGTGATTGAATATCTCAAGTTTGTTGCTGAAGTTAGAGGTATTTCAAAGAAAAACATTAAGAACAGGATTAAAGAAGTTGTAGAATCTTGTAAATTAAGAGAAGTGCTTAGAAAACCGATTGATGAACTTTCAAAAGGTTACAGACAACGTGTTGGGATTGCTCAGGCTATTATGCATGAACCAGACATTTTAATTTTAGATGAACCAACAACAGGACTTGATCCAAAACAAATTATTGAAATTAGAAATTTAATTAAAGAAATCGGAAAAGAAAAAACTGTTATTTTTTCAACTCATATTTTAAGTGAGGTTAGTGCTACATGTGACAGAGTTGTTATTATTAATAAAGGAAAAATTGTTAGTGAGGGAACACCAGCTGAAATATTAGAAAGAACAGAAGCGAAGAAGAAGAAATCTATTGTTGTTGAAATTTCTGGTGATGAAAAATCTGTTTTAGATGAAATTAGAAATATTAGAGGAGTTGAGAGTGCAAGAGTGAATGATGAAATTACTTTAGAAGATGCATTTTTAGAGTTAACAAAATAAGTTTAAAATTTAAAATTATTATAACTATGAACAAAGAATATTTTAAAACCATTTACATTTTATTTAAAAAAGAATTAATGGGATATTTCAATTCACCAATTGCTTATATTTTTATTGGTACTTTTTTAATTGTTGGAAATTGGTTATTTTTTAAGAGTTTTTTCTTAATCGGTCAAACTAACATCAGACCATACTTTGATCTTTTACCTTGGATGTTTTTATTTTTAGCTCCAGCTTTAACAATGAGATTATGGGCTGAAGAAAAAAAATCGGGTACAATTGAATTTTTATTAACAATTCCAGTAACAGATTGGCAAGTTGTTTTAGCCAAGTTCTTTGGGAGTTTGGTTTTTCTAATTGTTACCTTATTATTATCAATTACACTTCCAATTACAGTCGCCGGATTAGGAAATATGGATATAGGACCAGTTATTGGTGGATATATTAGTTCAATATTTTTAGGTGGAGCTTATTTGTCTATTGGATTATTTATTTCGTCACTTACAAAAAATCAAATTATTGCTTTTGTTTTAGGTTTGTCTGCATGCTTTGCTATGTTTATGATTGGTGCAGATTTTGCTTTAATTGGAGCTCCAAAGTTTTTAGTACCAGTTATGAAATTTTTTGGATTTGGAAATCATTTTTATTCAATGGCTAAAGGGGTGATTGATTCTATAGACGTAATTTATTACATGTCGTTCATTGCATTATTTTTATGGTTTAACACTAGGGTTATCCAGAGTAGAGAGTGGAAATAATACTTAATGAATATTTAAATAATTTAATTTTATGAATATAAATAATAAAACAAAAAAGAAGACCGATTTATTGATTACAGTTATTCTAGTTTTTGGAATTTTTTTAGCAGTAAATTTTATATCTTATTCAATCCATTTTTTTAGATGGGACTTAACTGAAAATAACGTTTATTCTATTTCAGATGTTAGTAAAAATACTGTAAAAAAACTTGATGATATCGTAACTATCAATGCATATTTTAGTGGAGATTTACCAAGTCAAATGTTGTCTTTAAGACAAGAAGTCGGTGACATTTTGGCTGAATATCAATCATTTTCAAATGGTAATATTGTCGTAGATTTTATTGATCCAAAAGATGATGAAAGTTTAAAAAGAGAATTACAGATGAAAGGTATTCCAGAATTAACTTTTCAGGTCTTCGAAAAAGATAAAAGACAAGCTGTAAATGGATATATGGGAGTCGAAATTAAATATGGAATAAAAAGTGAAGTTCTTCCAGTAATCAAACAAGATACTAGAGATTTAGAATATCAAATTACAACAGCTATTAAAAAAGTTAGCAGTAAAGAAGAAGTGATTGTTGGGTTACTTACTAGTCATGGCACTGCTAGCGTAGAGAATGAAATAAGTGCTGCTTACAAAAGTTTGTTAGAACTTTATAGTGTAAGACAGGTTCAATTTAATGAAGAGCAAAAAGAAATTCCATCAAATATTAAAACATTAATTATTAGTGGAGCTAAAACTGAGTTTAGTGAGGATGAGTTTAAAGCTATAAATTCATTTGTTGTTGGTGGAGGTTCACTTGTAGTTTTTGAAAATGTTGTTAATGTTTCTAATCAGTTACAAGCAACAGACAACATATCAAATATCTCCACATTATTATCAAAATATGGAATTAATGTTGGCAAAAATTTAATTGGTGATTACAGAAGTGGTTTAGTGCCAATTCATAATGGATTCTTTACCATGCCAACAAAATATCCTTTCTGGCCAAAAATTGAGAATGAAGGATTTAATAAAGATTATTCTGCTGTGTCTAGTTTGAGTAGTTTAATATTGCCATGGGCAAGTAGTATTTATATTGATGAGGCAAAAATTACAGACGATAATTTCTCATATTTATTATCAACTACTAATGCAGCTTGGAAAACAGAAGGAACTTACGATGTTGGACTTGAAACAAAACCAAGCGGAACACAGCAAGTTTATAATTTAGCCGTTGCTGTGAATGGTGGATTAAAAGATGTGTATGACGAAAGTGAAGAGCAAAAATTTGCAGCTGGAAGGATTGCAGTGGTCGGAGATTCTGATTTCATTACTGATAATTTTTTACAAAATTCACCAGATAATTTAACTTTTTTTCAGAATTTAGTTGATAGCCTTAGTCTTGATGATGATTTAATTAATATTAGATCTAAAGTGGTAACTTCAAGACCAATTAAAGAAAATTTAGCAGATTCAGAAAGAGCTTCAATGAGATATCTTAATATTTTTGGAGTAACAATTGTGGTAATTGCATTTGGAATGATTAGATATTATTTAAGAAGAAAGTCTAAATTTATTGATCAAATATAATTTATTATTAAAAAATAATATTATGAAAATACTTAAATTTGGTGCAGCTTGGTGTAATGAATGTTTAGTAATGCGTCCCATGTGGGATGAAATTGAAAAAACATTTCCTGAGTTAATCACAGAATATTACGAAGCTGATGACAATGAGGAGTTATTGAAAAAATATAAGATAGAAGATATTCCAAGTTTTATTTTTTTAGATGGTGATGATAACGAAGTTTCAAGATTGCAGGGTGTTCAGAATAAAGATGGGCTAGAAAGTAAAGTACGAGAATTTTTAGATAAATAATAAATTAACTCAGGGTTTAATTAACTTCATGTTATGAGTCATGAGTTACGAGTGAAGTATGAATAAAAAAAATTTAATTTTAGCAAGTGTTTTAGCTGTTTTAGTTATTTTTGCTTATATATATCAGGGGCCACTTCAAAATTCAAAATCTAGGCAAGAAAAAAATAATAATTTTTTATTAGGTTTACAGGTTGATGATATAAATAAAATTGAAATAACAAATCAAGGAAAAGTAACTAAACTTGAAAAAGTTGATGGCAAATGGAGAGTTGAAGGAACAAAAGATTTTTGGATCACTGAAGATTTAACTGGACAAATCAAAGAAGCATCAGAAGTTAATTTTGAGATTATTGGAAAAAATAAAGACAAAAAAGATGAGTTTAATACCGGAGAGACTGGTATAAAAATAAAATTATCTCAAAATGATAATATTTTAGATGAGTTTATTATGGGAAAAATGGCTAATGATTTTATTAGTTCTTATGTTTCAAAAGCAGATTCAGATAATACATATTCCATAAAGGTAGCTGGATTAAACAGTACTTTTTCAAAATTGGATTGGTATGATAAAACAATTTTTTCATCAAATAAAGCAGATATAATAAAATTAAGATTACAATATCCTGACAAACAGTTGGTTATTGAAAAAGATGGTGAGGAATGGAAAGGAACTGAACCGAATGATTTTGAGGTTGATAAAGAAAAAATTGAAACAATATTAAACATGATGACAAATTTACGAGCAATAGATATTCCTGTTCAATCATTTGAGAAAACAGGGTTTGAGAAAAATGAGTTAATTGTTCAAGTAACAGGAGAGAATGGATTTGATAATACGCTTATGGTTGGAAGTAAGTTTGTTTCAGAAGGCGAAGAGGATGAAAGAGAATTGTATTATGCTAAAAAAGGAAATAGTGATAATATTTATTTAATTTCAAAAGAAGAAAAGGATGAATTAATTGTTACTGTTGGTGATTTAAAGTAACTGAATAGAATTTTTTAAACACAGTTATTTTTAATAACTGTGTTTTTGTTTATTTTTTTTAAAATATTTCATACAACAAGTTATATCTAATATTTTTCCGCAAAGTTAGAAAATAATTTCATTAATTTTTTTGTGGTTTTTCCTACTTTTCCATCTTGAATTTTTTTATTATCAATTTCTACAATCGGAACTATATTTTTATTGCTCGCAGTTAAAAATACTTCATCAGCATTAAATAGCTCATCAATCGTAATATCTTTTTCTTCAACACTAATTTTATTTTTTTTTGCAAGTTTAATAACTAAATTTTTAGTAACACCATGAAGAATTTCTTTGTTAGTAGTAATAACATTTTCATTTTTAACATTAAAAAAATTACTAGTTGTCGCTTCTAGGGCTTGGTTATTCTTAGTATAAATTATTTCTAAAGCATTATTCTTTTCTTTTTCTTTTTGATGTTTAATCGCCATTATGTAATTGGTAATTTTGGCGTGTGGTAGTGTTCTTTTGTAATTTAAGGTTATGACTGAAGCTCCTTGCTTGTAAATTTCTTGTGGTAAATCTATAGCTTTTTCTATCAAAATATAAAAAGTTTCATTACCTTCAGGCGTGAAAGCATTACTACTTTTGCCACCTGTTAAAATAGTCCTAATGGTTGATTTTTGAAATCCATTTTTTACTATCAGCTCTTTGATAACTTTTTTATATTCCTCAAAAGAAATAGGAATTTGTAAATCAAGAGTATCAGCAGAATCTTGAAATCGTTTCCAGTGTTCATCCATTAAAAAAGCTTTTTGATTTTGAGTGCACATTACATCAAAAACTCCATAACCACGGAGTATTCCAATATCGTAAGGGCTGATTTTAATTTTGTCTAAAGTTGTAATTTGATTATTAAAATAACAAAAATTCATCATATTTTTTACTTTTATATTTATTAACTATTCTATATCGTAATATTACTAGAATTACGAGCATATTGTCAAATTCAGTTAAAAAAGCTAAAATAATTATATGGAAAAAGAAGAAAGAATAATTGATACTAAAGAATCAAATAGTGATAAAACATTAGATTTTTCGTTGCGTCCAAAAAATTTAAGTGAATATGTTGGTCAAGAAAATATTAAGGAAAATTTACATATTTCAATTGAAGCAGCAAAAAAGAGAAATGAAGTAATTGAGCATATTTTGCTTTATGGTGCTCCTGGTTTGGGCAAAACAACACTAGCTCATATTATTGCTAATGAAATGGATTCACAAGTTAAAATTACTTCGGGTCCTGCTATTGAAAAAGCGGGTGATTTAGCAGCAATTTTGACTAATTTAAACGAAGGGGATGTTTTGTTTATTGATGAAATTCATAGACTTAACAAAACAATTGAAGAAATTTTATATCCAGCGATGGAAGATAGTGCTTTAGATATTATTATTGGTAAAGGTCCATCGGCCAGAACTTTGCGAATTGATTTACCGCCAATTACAATCATTGGAGCAACAACAAAAGTAAGCATGCTTTCGGCTCCATTGCGAGACAGATTTGGCATGATTTACCATTTGAATTTTTATGAAGAAAATGAAGTAGAAAAAATTCTTTCACGTAGTGCCAATATTTTAAATACTAAAATTGATCAAAATTCGCTTGTTAAAATTGCTAAAAGATCAAGAAGAACACCACGTGTTGCTAATCGGCTTTTAAAACGAGTTCGTGATTATTGTGAGGTTAAAGGTGATGGTGAAATTATTAATAATCTATGTGATAAATCATTTCAAGTTTTAAATGTGGATGAACTTGGTTTAGACTGGATTGATAGAAAAATAATGGAAACAATAATTGATAAATTCAAGGGAGGTCCAGTCGGCTTAAATACAATAGCGGCGACGACAGGCGAGGATATGTCAACTATTGAAGATGTATATGAGCCGTTTTTAATGCAACTTGGATTTCTTGACAGATCACCAAGAGGAAGAGTTGTGACGGATATTGCATATAAACATTTAAAGAGAAATAGATAAAATTTATGATTATTGAATTAAAATTATTTTTATATATTTATTACGGTTTTCTTATTATTTGGTTTTCATTTTTTTTAACTTCAGTTTTTCATATGTTGAAGTTTGGTTTTAAAAATGTAACTACAATTTTAACAACTGTAATTTTTATCCTAATATCAATTTTAATATTATCAACTTCTTTTTATTACATTAATGAAGTTGATTGGAATCAAGAAGTTGAAATTTTAAAAGGAGTATTTAATAATGAAATAAATATTGAATTGTAATCCGCTGTCATTGCGAGTGTAACGTGGCAATCCCATGAAATACGAAATTAATTATGCGATTACCGTGTTACTTTGCTTTTTGCAGTAGTAAAAGATTAAATTTAATTTTTTAGTAATATAAATGTTATCAATTTATCGTTTACCAAATCAATTACCTGACGAGAAAGTAGTTAAAATAGTTAGAAAAGATTTGTTTATAATTTTCAAAAAAACAGTTTTAGTATTAATACTTGCGTTAATTCCATTTGCATTGTTTTTTTTGTTGCTTTTTTCAAGTCCAGATTTTTTTAAAGGTGAAGTTGTATATCCTTTAATTGTTTTAGGATTGAGTTCGTATTATTTATTTATTTGGGTTTTTTTCTTTTTTTCTTTTATTGATTATTATTTGGATGTTTGGATTGTTACTAATAAAAGAATTATTGATATTGAGCAATTAGGTTTTTTTTCTCGTGTAATTTCTGAACAGAAAATTGTTAATGTTCAAGATGTTACAAGTGAAACGCATGGAATAATTGCAACGATTTTGAGATTTGGATATTTATATGTACAAACCGCTGGGGCTAAACAAAGATTTGTTTTTGAAGATATTCCACATCCTGATGCGGTTAGAGATTTGATTATTAAACTTGCAACAAAAGAAAAAAGAAGAGAAAAAAGAAATGAAATGAAAAATAAAGCACAGTTTGGGAATTTATAAATTTATGAAATTATCAGATTTTGATTATAATTTACCTAAGGAATTAATTGCAATTAATCCTGTAAGTCCGCGAGATTGTTCGCGGCTTTTGGTTTTGGATAAAGAGAATGGCGAGATTAAAGACAAAAAGTTTTTTGATATTATTGATTATTTAGAGAAAGGAGATGTTTTAGTTTTAAATAATTCAAAGGTTATTTCAGCTAGATTGATTGGAAAAAAGGAAACAGGTGGGAAGGTGGAAGTTTTTTTGCATAAAAAAAATAAAAATAATATTTGGCAGTGCATGATTGGTGGTAGAAAAATTAAGAAAGATTTAATTGTATTATTTGATAAAAATTTAATAGGGAAAGTTTTAAAAAACAATAAAGATAAAACTTGGGATATTGAGTTTAATTTAAAAGGAAAAGAATTTGATGTATTAATTGAAGAAATTGGTGAAGTTCCTCTTCCTCCCTATATTACAAAACAACGAGATTCTTCGGTTATTACCCAAAATGACAAGTGTTGTTATCAAACGGTTTATGCTGATAGCGACAAAAAAGGATCTGTCGCAGCACCGACTGCAGGACTCCATTTTACGCCAGAGCTTCTTCGGAAAATTAAAGCAAAAGGAGTAAACATTGAATACATAACTCTTCATGTTGGGCTGGGAACTTTTGCACCAGTAAAAGTTGATAATATCAAAGAGCATAAAATGCATTCAGAATATGTTGAAGTAAAAAAAGGAGTGATTGAAAAAATAAATAAAGCGAAAAGTAATGGTAAAAAAATTATTACGGTAGGTACAACTAGCACCAGAACTTTAGAAGCTATTTATAGTGATATTTCTAGAATCTCAAATCTGAAATCTGAAATCTATAAAACATGGGTTGATATTTTTATTTATCCAGGTTATGAGTTTAAAATAGTAGATGTAATGATTACAAATTTTCATTTACCAAAGTCAACACTTTTAATGCTAGTTTCAGCCATGGTTGGAAAAGAAAATATCAACAAAGCATATAAACATGCAATTTTAGAGAAATATCGTTTTTACAGCTATGGTGATGCTATGCTGATAAAATAATTAATATTTATTATTTTTTTAACAATGCTTTATAATATACTTCATTTTTTTAAAAACTAATATATTTACGTATATTTTTTTAATATCTTTTAAAAACAAACAAAAAACGCTATAATAGTATTAATAATTGTATAGAGGAATTATAATAATCTATTATTAATTTTAAAATATTTAAATAGTTTTAAAAAAAATATGTTAATTCTTAAAAAATTCACTAATCCATTTTTATTATTATTTCTATTATTTTTTTTAATCTCATCTTTTCTATTTATCATAAGCAATAATATCAACAATCTAAAAACTCCAGAAGTAAATGCCGCAGGAGAAAGCTGGTATAATACCAAAGGAACATGGAATTATAGAAAAAAGATTACAATCAACCATGAACAAGTAGCAGATGTGGATAATCCTTCTATTACTTACGCCAACTTCCCAGTCCTTATCTCTGCAACAGGATTAGATAATATCAAAGCAGACGGAGCAGACATTAGATTCACTTTAGCAGATGGAATAACAGAGATACCCAGAGAGATAGAAAAGTACAATAATGGAGAATTAGATGCTTGGGTGAAACTTACTCTTACTAAAGACAATAGTGATTCCACTAATGATGAGATATATATGTATTATGGTAATGTTTCTGCTGAGGAACCTTTGGCGAATAGTACTTATGGAAGTGAGAATGTTTGGGATAGTAGCTTTGTGATGGTGCAGCATATGAACGAATTTCCTGCCAATGATGTTGCTGGGCATTTAGATTCCACAAGCAATGGCAGTAACGGAATTCCTAAAAACTTTGATAGTGTCACCATTTCTACAACTGATGGAACTGGGCAGATTGACGGAGCGGATGTTTTTGACGGAGCGGATGATTATGTGACTCTTGTAAATCATGTAGTCAATGTTGATAACTTAACTGTTTGTGCTTGGATTAAACCTGCTGGAGGAAGTTATCTTCACTCAATCATTCACGATTATGATTTTCAATTTTATTTTTATGGGACTTACCCAAGGTTGCGTATTTCAAGTGATGGGGGAAGCACTATGATCTATTCAGCGCAAAATTCAATTACGTTGAATGCTTGGCAGCAGGCTTGCGTTGTTAGAAAAAGCGATGGTCTTGCAACATTTTATGTTAACGGATTGCAATCAGGTGGCGTTGACCAAAATAGCGGGACACCAAGTAATATTTATGAATACTTTCCAGCTATTGGAGCTAACCCACAAAGTTCTGCTGCTTTTAACGGCACCATTGACGAAGTCCGCGTCTCTAACGCTGTTCGTTCTGCAGAGTGGATTGCTACGGAATATAACAACCAAAGCGACATCTCACAATTTTTAACATTTGGCAGTGAATCCATGTCTATAGCTTGTATTGACGCGAGCGGGATATGTAAAACAAATACTTGCTCTGTTTATACAGACTGTTCGTCGTTATCAGGACTCTGCGATATAGGCAATTGTTGTTCAGGAACATGTACTATTGATACCATTGCTCCTGCTACAATTTCTAACTTAAATTTTTCTTATCTCACTTCAGATAGTATTAAACTAACATGGACATCTCCGGGAGATGATAATAATATAGGCACAGCGACAACTTATGATATTAGATATTCCACTACTGCCATTACTGATGACACTGATTTTAATAATGCTATTGAAGCGATAGGAGAACCAAGTCCAAATATTGCTGGTTCAAACGAGAATTTTATTCTTACAGGATTAACACCTGCGACTCCTTATTATTTTGCCATTAAAACAAGTGATGAAATTCCTCATATAAGTGGGTTGAGTAATATATTAAATGAAACTACTCCTGCTGTTGCTACCATTAATGCGAAGAGTTGCTCTGTGGTGGATATAAATATGGCTATAGGATTAGCAAACGCAGAAGATACGATTCTAGTTCCAGCTGGAAATTGTGACTGGGATACTACTGTCGCAAATGGCGGACAGGTCATTCTTAATAAAAGTATAAATCTAATTGGTGCAGGACAGGGAGTAACGAATATTACTATAACAGACGCGGAAGCTAATTTTTATGAGGGTATATATGTCGGGACAAATAAATATAGAATTTCTGGATTTACTTTTTCAACATCAATACCTGGTCTTAGTGCAATTCTGGTGGGCGGTTTTGACGGGCGCATAGATCATTGTACATTTAATTTATTTCATTTTGCTATACACACAGGTCTCGCTTCTGGCTCAGTTATTGACAACAATATTTTTTATGGGGGAGGAATTCAAGGTAATTCAGGACAAGGTACGACTCAGTGGTCAGAAGCAACATTATTAGGAACTAATGATTTTCTTTTTGTAGAAGATAATGTGTTTAGTAACGCCGGCGCTTTAACAGTTATGCAGCGAACACTCCAATTGAATAGTGGTATGAAAGTTGTATATCGCTATAATGATATTCTAGTCGAGGATACTGGGACTTATGATGATTTAGCAGATATCATGGATGCTCACGGATATTGTTATGCTCCTGATTTAAATCAAGGAAGATCAACGCGAGCGTATGAATTTTATAATAACAACCAGACTCACACCGGAACTGGATATTGTGCAGATGCAGTTCACATCGGTGGAGGAACTGGCGTTATATTTAATAATTCATTTGGATGTAATTCTTATACTCGCGGTGTAGAAATATATTTTTTCAATTGGCGTTCACCAAGTGGATGGGAATCAACTGGTGCCACTTCCTGTTATGCTACACTACCTAACACAGGCGGATTGCCATACTGTACATCAAATATATTTAAGTTGGTTACAACAGATGTAGGAGGCAAATACTCTAGCTGTCCACCATCTGCTGGAGATTGGTGTTTCTCAAGTACATTCACAGGCGAGACATCAGGTGCTTATGCAGTAGTTAGTGGAAGTGGAGGCAACATATTGTATTTTAATTCAATTACTAATGGTCCTTTTTTGGATGGTGAAAATCTGACTGTAAATGGAAATGTCGTGACTATAACTGTTGGTGATTCTGGAACGTACTCTGGAGAAGGGTACCCATGTACTGACCAAGTAGGACGAGGACATGATCAAGCGAGCGAGCCAGTCTATATTTGGAATAATACAGATAAAGATGGGAGAGATATTTTTGTTGGTACAACAGCGATGAGTGGATATATTGAAGAAAATCGTGACTACTACAATATCCAAAAACCCGGTTACACTTCATACATCTACCCCCATCCTTTAACTCTTGGAGTAACAAACATTTGCAACGAGGGAGAAATTACAAATAGTTGTTGGTGTGAAGATAATTATTATTCAAATGGAGAATGTAATAATGGTTATTATGCTTCTGATAGCACTGACACCACTCCTCCAACCGCCACTATCTCCATCAACAATGATGAAGCAACAACCAACTCTCCAACCACAACTCTTAACATCTCTGCCATTGACCCTTCCACTGTCACCCAAATGAAAATCTCAAACACAAACAATTTCACAACAGCCATCACCGAAGCATACACCACAGTCAAACAATGGGTGCTCACTACAGGAGATGGAATTAAAACAGTTTACGCATGGTTTAAAG
>JAGLJW010000018.1 GCA_023142215.1 Candidatus Parcubacteria bacterium | reverse complement strand
CTTATGATGATATAAATAAAAGTGTTTTATTGATTGATAGTTTATTTGATAAAAAAAGTTCCAATAACGAATCAGTAAAAATTGTAAAAAGAGTATTGGAAATTTGGCAAGGTTTAGCCCGCGATATCATATTGTTAAAAAGTGGCAATGAAGAGCTGGTTCAACATAATGTCTTTTCAGAAGAACTTGAAATGGTAAAACAAAAATTTTCCGATAATCAGATTTTGGATATTTTCAAAAAAATTAAAAATGCAGAGGGTTATTTAGAAAGAAATGTAAATTCTAAATTAATCCTTGAAGAAATATTATTAACAACTTAATAAAAAATATGTTTAAACTTAAATCATTATTTCTAATATTATTACTTTTTGGTGTTTCAATTTCTACTTCTGCTTGTATTAATGTTAAACCAAAAACTCAAACCTCGGGAGTTGACGGAGGAGTTTTTAAAACTGTTAATGGTGGTCAAAAATGGATGCAGAAATCATTATTTGCTACAGCAGCTGGAAAAGCAATTGGTTTTTCAGATAGAGATGTTGCAGATATTGCAATGGATCCATCTGATAACAATGCAATTTATTTTGGAAGCATTGGTGGTGGATTATATTATACTTATGATGCTGGTGAAAATTGGCATGTGGTTAAAAGTCTCGGTAAAAGTGCAACTATTCGTTCTGTTGCAATTGATGCAAATAATAAATGTACAATTTATGCTACTTTGGGTAATAAGATTTTTAAAACCACAGATTGTTCAAGAACTTGGAAGCAAATATATTATGATAATGATCCAGCTGCTATTATTGAACATCTAGTAGTTGATTATTATGACAGCAAAATTCTATATGCTGCAATTAACAAGCGAGGTATTATTAAAAGTAATAACGCTGGTGATACTTGGTTCTCAGTTTATAATAATAGTAAATTAAGAATAAGAAAATTGTTAATGGATCCCAATAATAGTAAAACTTTATATGCTGTTATGGATAACGAAATTTTTAAAACAATTAATCATGGAAGAGATTGGGCTAAGCTTGAAAATTTAGGGAAAACTCTTCGGGATTTTGGATTAAATGCTACTATAAAAAGTTTGGTTCTTGTGAAAGGTAATCCAAATACTATGTATTTAGCAACCTATTATGGATTATTGAAAACAACAGATAACGCTAATTCGTGGGATAAAATTGAGTTGATTCCACCAGAGGCTAAGGCTACAATAAATGACATGGTAGTTAATCCTATTGATTTAAATAAAATATACTATACAACTAATACCTCTTTTTACAGATCAAGTGATGGAGGAAAAAGTTGGACTATGAATAAACTTTCTAGTTTTAGGGCAGGTTGGAGGTTATTGATTAATCCTGAAAATCCTAGTATTATATATATGGGAATGAGAACTTTAGGGAAATAGATATTTTATTAATAATATGGGTCTGTCACCAAACTACAGCATGACCTAATATATAATTTTATGAATGATTATATCGATATAAAACAAGACAATTTTGTAAGAATAATTGAGTTCTTTGAAAAAGAAATTATTTCACTTCGGACAGGTAGAGCCAATGCGGCAGTACTTGATGATGTTTTAGTTGATTCGTATGGAGCAAAAACACAAATTAATACTTTAGCTTCAATAAGTGTACCAGATGGAATAAGCATGCTTATAACACCTTGGGATAAAAATATTTTGAAAGATATTGAAAAGGCAATTGTTGATGCTAAATTAGGACTTGGTGTGGTTAATGAGGGTGAGCAATTAAGATTAACTGTTCCAAAAATGACAGAGGAAAATAGAAAAGATTTAGTTAAAAAACTAAATGACATGATGGAAGAAACTAGGATTAAATTTAGAAAAATTAGAGATGATATAAAATCATTGATTGAAAAAGATGAAAAAGACGGAGAAATTACCAAAGATGATAAATTTGATTTTATCAAAGAACTTGATGAATTTATTAAAATTAAAAATGAAGAAATAAAAGAAATTAGAGATAAAAAAGAAAAAGATATAATGACAATTTAGTTTAAAATGCGAATGCTATGAATTAAAATGCGAATGCTACGAATTGTTAAAATGCAAATATTTGCATTGTTATAATATTCGCAGAATTCGCATATAATTCGTTGATTCGCCTTATGGGTTTATGTTTACATTTATTATTTTTATAGCAGTATTAAGTATTTTGGTCTTTGTTCATGAGCTTGGACATTTTTGGGTTGCACGAAAGTGTGGACTTAAGCCAGAAGAATTTGGTCTTGGAATGCCTCCTCGTGCTATTGCTACTTACCGTGATAAAGAAGGAAAGAAAAAAACTGTTTTTGGTGGTAAAGAAATAAAAGATGCTTCGGATACAATTTATTCTCTTAATTGGTTGCCGCTTGGTGGTTTTGTTAAGTTAGGTGAAGATGATACAGAAGTTAATGATGATCCTAATCGTTTTGCAAATAAGCCAATTTGGCAGAGAGCTATTATTTTGCTTGCTGGTGTAACAATGAATATTTTACTTGCTATTGTTTTACTTTCCATTGGTTTTATGGTTGGTTCACCTCAAATTGTTAATGACGACATAAAGAGAGGAGCAATTATTGAGAATAAAAAAATTCAAGTAGCAGAAGTATTGTCAGATTCGCCAGCGGAACGAGCAGAAATTGAAGTAGGTGATATTATTTTAAGTATTGATGGTGAAAAATTTACATCTTATAATACTTTACGAGATTTTGTTAATAATCACAATGGTGAAAAATTAAATTATAAAATTAAACATGGTGACGATATAATTCATAAAGAAATAACACCTGTGACTATTGAAGAAACTGGCAAAGGTGGTGTCGGAGTTGGAATTGTTGAAACCGCAATTGTAAAATATCCATTTCATTTGGCTATTTGGAATGGTATCACAAAAACTTTTTTACTTGTTTGGTTAATTTTAATTGCCTTTTTTGAATTATTTAAAAGTTTATTTACTGGAAATGGAGTTGGAGTTGATGTGGCTGGACCAATTGGAATAGCTACTATTACTGGGCAAGTTGCAAAAATGGGATTTATTTATCTTTTACAATTTACAGCAATGCTTTCAATTAATCTTGCAATTATCAATGCTTTGCCGTTCCCAGCACTTGATGGGGGAAGAGTATTGTTTTTAATAATTGAGAAATTTAAAGGATCTCCAGTTAAAAAAGAAATTGAAGGAGCAATTCATTATGCAGGATTTGCCTTATTAATGGTTTTAATTTTAGTAGTAACAGTAAAAGATATTTCACAATATGGAGATTTTTTCAGGGGAATTTGGGACAAAGTTGTTGGGTAGATTTTGTTCAGTAACGAGATCTTTCGGCTACACTCCGCCAGTTGGCGGAGTTTCGCTCAAGATGACAAGTGAGTTTAATTATTCTTTAATAATAAAATAGTAAAATTATAATATAATTATTAATATTTAAAATCATGCAAATTAATATTAAAGCAACAAAAATTGATTTAACAGATGCTATTCGTGATTATGTAGAAGAAAAAATGAATATGCTTGAAAAGTATTTAGGGGATATAAAAGTTAAGAATTGTGATGTTGAAGTTGGTTTAATTTCAAATCATCATCAAAAAGGTGATATTTACAGAACAGAAGTAAATTTACAAATACCAGGAGAAATTTTAAGAGTAGAAAAAACAGAACAAGATTTATATAAGGCAATTGATAAAGTTAAAGATCATTTAATGAGATCAATTAAAAGATATAAACAAAAAATGATTGATAAGAATAGAGAAGGTAAGGATGTTAATGTTGAGGAATTAATGGAGGTTTAAACACATAACACATAACAAGTTGAGTTATTTCACTTGATTTAGAAATTATTTGTTGTTTTGTATTTCTGAAATATTTATTTTTTTGTCTCCCATTTCAATTAACTCATCATCGTGTGATACACAAATAATAGTTCTATCGGGATAATTTTTTTTTATTTCTTCTATCACATTTAAGACTTCAAGTCTAGCTCTTGAATCAAGGCTAGCGGTCGGTTCATCTAGAAGCATTACTTTTGGATTTTTCAAAAGAGTTCTAGCGAGTCCAATTCTTACTTTTTCTCCACCTGAAGCATGTTTTAGGTTTTTATCTAGCTCACTTATAAATTTATCTAAATGTAAATCTTCCAGCACTTTTATTATTTTCTCGTCATTAGTATCACCACCCTTATTCCACAACAATAAATTTTCCCTTAGAGTCATTTCAGGAAATATTTGAGGACTTTGATTGCAGTATGACATAGCGGAGAAGATTGACTCATGTCCATATTTTTTTATATCATCAACTTTTGTTCCTCCAATTTTTACACCACCTTTTTCTGGTTCGAATAACCCAATCATATTACGAAGTAAAGTTGACTTACCAGCTCCAGATGGACCAGCAATGGTAGCAAATTCACCTTCTTTTATTTCTAAGTCAAGATTTTTGAGAATGTTTTTGTAGCTTAAGTTTTTAATAGTAATATCAAAATTCTTAAGCTCTGACACTGGTATTCTTTCTTCTTCTTTTTCTCCTTCTGGCAAATCTAGTTTTTCATATTTGCCTAACATTTCTTCCATTCTTTCTATGTCCTGAATCTGGCGAGGATATCTATTGTAGTAAATATCTACTAACTGTTTAATAGGCTGTGTTAACTGACTGGAATAAATAACATTTGTTAGTATTGCTCCAGGCGAAATTAGTCCTTTCTGTTGAAGTAAATAACCGACCCCTAGTGCTACAAAGCCAGAAATTTCATTTGGTATCATTCTTTTATAGTTCATCACAGTTTCTTTCTTTTTCCTTTTATACATTGACTCGTCCTTTGTGTTAAGATGTTTTTTGGTGTCTTCAGCAACATCAGTAATATCTGAAGAGGTTCTAATCTCCTCAAAACCAGATTTCATTGCACCGATAGCTTTTGTTGCTGTTTCTTGTTCCTCCATCTCTTTTCTATATATTGGGGATATTTTTTTATTTTGATTTTTTGCTATGTGGTGCATAATTGGTATGCTTCCAACTCCAATGGCGCCCAATATTGGGTTTATTTTTGTCAATAAGCCAAGAGATGCAACTGACCCAAATGCAATAGGAACGACATCTTCCATAGTAGAGTCTACCATTTCATTTACAGAATCTTTTCCTCTTTCAAGTGTGGTATAAATCTCCCCTAATGATTTTTCATGAACAAACTCAAACTCTTGAAAAAATAAGGAATTAGTAATTCGTTTATTTATTTCTAAATCTAGGTGTTTAAGCACTTCCAGTTTAATTAATTCTACTTTTGTATTTATACCATTTGAAATAGAAAGGGATCCAAAAAATCCTAGCATCGATGCAATATTTTTATCAGGTTCTGGGTTGCCAACACCCTGCAAGAAGAAAGGACCAACTGCTTTTATTCCTGCCGTAGCTAAGTAGCCAGCAACGGTTTTCATTGCTTCTTTTCTGACATTTCTTAAATCATAATTATTATAAATATCAGAAAGAGTAGCTATTACTTTTTGTATATTATATTCGTCAAAATTTTCTCTTGCTACCATATCAACTAATACATCTAGTTCAACTTTTTTTAATGGATATTTGTCTTGTAGCATTTGAGATAATTCCTTTTTGCTTCTCTTGTACTCGTCATCATCTTCAATATCAATATTGTTTTTTTCTACATAGGAATTTATATCTCGTTCAATAGATTTAGTATTCATAGAAGTGCTAAGGGTATCAAAAAATAGCCAACATTCAGCTTCTAATTCCTCAAAATCCTCTTCGTTTAAACTTCCTGATTTTTTTTCTATTTCATTTTTTAGCTCCAAAACCCATTCCTCAATTAACACTTCTATTTCTTCTTCATTTATATCAATAAATTCTCTTTCGGGATGAACATTTGTTTTGCTTGATTTATCTCTGAATTGTCCTAAAATTTTTTTATACTTTAGAATTAGTTCAGGAGAAATAAGTTCTTTTAACATTTTTATTCTTTCATCCTCTAACTTGTCCTCTTTTTCGCTTTTGGTAAACTCTTGAATGCTTTGTCTTAATGAAAGGAAATAGTCTTTATGGCTTATTTCCTTTTCTGAATTGTCAGTAATTGGTTTTATTGCTTTTTCCTCCTTTTTTTTGTCCAATTTATTTTTAATTGGCAAAAAGTTAAATTCCTCTTTCATAATAAAAAGACTTATTTTATAACACTTATTTAATATAATTATACAAAATTGTAGTAATAAAATCAATAACCTTATGGATTCTATTCACAGGACATAACAAGGTCTTGTGGTTTTTATAATTTATGATATAATAATTATATAATTGAATAAAGTTATCAAGAGTAGTAAATAATCCTGTTATTTAGAAACAGGTGAAGGTAATGGCCTTGAAGTTTACTCAGCAACCACTTAATAGATGACTCTATTATGGAAGGTGCTAAGTCCATCTTGTTGTATATACAAGGAAGATAATTACGGTCATTTTTTGTTTGTAAGTTTCTTCCTTTGGAAGAATTTTTTTATTTAATAAAATAACTAATTAAAAATTATGACAAACAAAAAAATTTACACTGTTGAAAGTGTAACAGCTGGTCACCCTGATAAAGTATGTGATCAAATCTCTGATGCAATACTTGATGAGTGTTTACGACAAGATCAAAATAGCCGTGTGGCTGTTGAGTCCTTTGGTGGGCACGGCTTACTTGTGATTGGTGGAGAAATAACTACTAATGCTGAATTTGATGCGGAAAAAATTGCTAGAAAAGTTTATAAAGATATAGGTTACAATGATAATCTAGAGATTATAGTTAAAATCGTTAAGCAATCACCTGATATTGCTCAAGGAGTTGATACTGGAGGAGCTGGTGATCAAGGAATAATGTATGGTTACGCTAGCAATGAAACTGATGAATATTTGCCAAAAGGAATTGTTTATGTTCACAAGCTCACAAAAGGACTTGAGGATTTAATGAAAAGTGGGGAATTAGAATGGTTATGTCCCGACGGAAAGGCTCAAGTTACTGTTGAGGATAATAAAGTTAAAACAGTTTTGCTTAGTACTCAACATGATAAAAATGTTAGTCAAGAAGAAATAAGAGAAAAATTAATTAAAAAATTAATTAAACCTGTTATTGGTAACACGGATGAAGTTAATATTTTGATTAATCCAACAGGTAAATTTGTTCAAGGCGGTTTTGAAGCAGACACTGGTTTAACAGGAAGAAAAATTATGGTTGATACTTATGGTGGCTTGATTCCACATGGAGGTGGTGCATTTTCTGGAAAAGATGCTACTAAAGTTGATCGTTCGGCTGCATATATGACAAGATATGTTGCTAAAAATATTGTGGCAAATAAATTTGCCAAAGAAGTAATTGTGTCTGTGGCTTATGCAATTGGACACAATGAACCATTAATGGTTGCAGTGATTGATGAAAATGGAAAAGATATTAGTCATTTAATTGAGAAAAAATTTGATTTTAGACCTAAGGCAATTGTTGAACATTTACGTCTCAAAGAGCCAATTTTTGCTAAAACAGCGAGTTATGGCCATTTCGGTAAAAATGGATTACCTTGGGAGAAGATAATTAATTTTGGTTAATTCTATTCTTAATGTAACATTAGTTAAATATAAGAATTATTGATAAATTCTAAAAACAAAGCTGTGGTTTAATTTATTAAGTTGTATTAAAATGAAGTTATGAGAATATTACTAATTATTATAATAACTTTTTTTATTATAGCACTTGGGCAAAATGTTCAAGCTCACCCTTTGGATATTACAGGGACTGAAGTTGTAATGAATTTAGAGACAGGTGGATTGGAAGTTTCAACTTTTATTCATCCTTTTTTGATTAATTTATTGCTTGAAAAAAATAACTTGCTTTCGTCTGGTACAGAAATTATTTATGAACATCCAAAAATATTAACAGAATATTATCAAGATAATTTTAGTATAAAAAACAATAACAAAGAATGTATTTATAAATCTTTTAATTTACCACCAAAGGATGAATTTGAGATTTTTGGTGGCGGAATAGAAATTGAAGTAGTTTTGCAATGTGATGAACTTGGAAAAATTGATTATAAAAATAAAATGTTTATTGAGTATTCGCCACTTCAGACTAATCAGATGTTTTTCTACAATGAAGAAGATATAACAAAATCTATCCATGAGCGAATTTTAACTTCAAAAATTTTTATAAATAATTTTGATGTTAATAATTTGAATGTCAATAAAAAAGAAAAAGATACAGATGGAGATGGTTTATCTGATGTTGAGGAAACTATTTATGGTACTAATAAAAATGTTAAAGATACTGATAAAGATGGTTACAGTGATAAAGAAGAAATTGATAATGGTTGGGATGCTTTAAATTTTGAAATGTCAATGGGACAAAAAACTCGTGTTGCAACATTACCAATTAATGAAAACAACAAAAAAGAAGAAACAGTAAAAGAGACAAAATCTTTTGATAAGTCTTTGGTTGATGATTCACAAGATATAGACAACGAAAATACTCAAATTATTCAAGGAGAATATAAAGAAGGAAAAAGTAGAGCTGATGATGTAATAAACCAAAAAAGTTCTTCCACTGTGGAATTAATTAGTAATGAAGTATTAGTCACAACAGAACTTTCTGATAATAGTAGTGGATCAAAATATTTTAAAACAGGGAAATTGGAAAAATATTTAAAAAAAATAAAAGATTTATTTGAAAAAGGTGATACAACAAGTATTTTTTTCATTTTCATTTTCATTTATTTTTTAGGTGCTTTGCATGCTTTTGAGTCTGGTCACGGAAAAAGTATTTTAATTTCGTATATGATGGAGAAGGAGCGAAAATTAAAAGATGGATTAAAATTTAGTGCTTATTTAAGTGTAACACATTTAATTGATGTTGTTATTTTAGTAGTTTTATTTAAAGTTTTTTCAGTTGTTTCGGAAGCACAAAAATATATTGGAATGATTCAAAAGGCAGGAGCTTATATTTTATTAGCTATTGCTATATTTTATTTAATTCAAAGTTTAAAACCAAAACGATTTTGTAAACGATATAAAAGTGGAAGCATGTTGGGAATAATTGCTGGCTTGGCACCATGTACAATAGGCTGGGCTTTAATGATAACTATCATAAGCATTGATAAAGTTAATTGGTTAATTCCAGTAATTGCTATTTTTGGATTAGGAATATTTTCAACTTTATCATTATTTTCATTTTTAATTTTAAAATTTAAAAATAAAATAATCGGAGATTCTGAAAAATTATCAAAATATGCTAGTATTGTATCATCTTTAATGTTATTAGCAATTGCATTGATATTAGTTTTTAGATATTGATTTTTGAGTAGCCATTTGTTGATTGTAAAAAGATTGTTATCCTTAAATGAAACATAACAAGTATCCCACTGTCATTCTGAGCTTGTCGAAGAATCTCGTTGTTGATGCAACCTTGCGTAATTTATGAGATCCTATCGCTTTAGCTCCAGGATGACAGAGAATTGTTATTTTTGACAATGATTTTATGATTCTATAGCTTTAGTTAGTAGTTACATTTTTAATTTTTGACTTATTATTTAAAATTAGTTAAAATATATAATAAGTATTTTAAATAAATGAAAGTATTTTGTATAATTCCCGTATGGAATGAAGAAAAAAATATTGTTAAAATTATAAATGATTTGAAAGATTTGACAGATTTGACAGATCCCAGTATTGATGAAATTGTAGTAGTTGATGATAATTCCAATGATAATACTTATAATTTAGTTAAAAATAAAGGTGTTACAGTATTGAGACATATTATAAATAGAGATCAAGGTGCTGCATTAGCAACTGGAAATGAATATGCGTTACAGAATAATGCTGATATAGTAATTCATTTTGACGGTGATGGCCAATTTCTGGTTTCTGACATACGGCGTGCTTTAAAGCCAATATTTGCTAATGAAGTTGATGTTGTATATGGGTCTAGGTTTTTGGGGAAAGAGAATAATATACCACGGTTGAAAAAAAATATTTTATTTCCCATAGCACGAATGGTAAATTATTTTTTACTTGGAATTAAAATGACTGATCCTCAAAGCGGATTTAGGGTAATGAATAAAAAGGCATTGAAACTTATAGACATTAACCAAAGAGGAAAAGCACACTGCAGTGAAATTTTATATAAAGTGTTTAAAAATAATTTAAGGGTAAAAGAAGTTCCTATAACAGTAATATATAATCATTTTGGGCAAAATTTTTTTGGTGGAGTGAAAATTGTAAAAGATTTATTGATTTCAAAATTAATAGGATAATAATGTTATGTTTCAACAAGTAATTGCAGTAATAATAATGATATTTTTTCTTTCTAGGTTGTTTCTACATAAAAAAAGAAAAAAAATTTCTACGAATGAATTTTTATTTTGGTTAATTTTTTGGATATTTTCTTTTTTAGCGATTATTTTTATTAAAAAAATTGATAGTTTGGTAGCTAATTTAGGATTTTCTGCAAGCGGAATTGATGTTTTGCTTTATTTCGGATTTGTAGTTTTATTTTATTTAATATTTAGATTACGATTAAAAATTGAAAAAATGGACAGAAATATTACAACTATTGTTCGTGAAATAACTTTAATTAATAACAAAAAAAATCATGAGAGCTAAAGACATGCTAATAGAATTAGCTAATTTAATATTTTTGTTGCTTTTGGTCGCGTTTGTTATATTCTACGTTGTTGCGGGCGATAGGTTCGAATTAATACAGTCAGTAATAAAAGCATTGATGCCACTTGCACTATTTGGCATTCCTTTTTTAATAAGAATGAAAATGTTACGTTCTGAAAAAAGAGAAAGGGCGGAGGAGGGTAGTGATGAAATTACTATATATTTAACATATTTAGATAAATTTAAAAGCGAAATATTTGCCTTTTCAACAGGAATAATTGTATATTTAGTAGCATTTATAGGACAACTCCCAGATAAAACAGACATGTTGCAAGCACTAATTGCTTTTGGTGTTTTTTTTATTTGGCAAAATTCACTATTTAGAAAACAATAAATTTATTTGAATTTAATAATATGAAAATTGCTCATGTAGTTTGTGTTTTTCCTCCTTATAAATCAGGAATTGGAAACGTAGCTTACCATTTTTCTGAAATAATGAAAGATGATTATGAAATAACAGTTTTTACGCCAGATTACAAAAAACAACAATATTTAGATTTCAAAGGGTTTAAAGTTTGTCGCTTAAAACCTTTTTTGAAATTTGGGAATGGAGCTTTGCTTTTGCAATTAATTTTTAAATTAAAAAAATTTGATATTGTTCATTTGCATTATCCTTTTTTTGGTACAGCTGAAATGATATGGTTAATGAAAATTTTTAAATTTAAATTTAAGTTAATTATTCATTATCATATGGATACAAATAATTTATCATTTTTTGCTAATATTTTAAGTATTCCATCAAGATTAATACAAAAATCATTATTTAAAAAATCAGATGCAATTGTATGTGCCAGTGTTGATTATATTGAGAATAGTTCTATTAAAAATATCTATTTTAAGAACAGAGAAAAATTTTATGAAATTCCTTTTGGAGTAGATACAGAAAAATTTAAATTTAAAAAAAATATTAATAATGATGATAAAACAATTTTGTTTGTCGGTGGCTTGGATAGAGCGCATTATTTCAAAGGAATAAATATTCTATTTGAAGCAATATCAAAATTAAAAATTAAAAATTATAGGTTAAAAGTTGTAGGTGATGGGGAATTGAAAGGAGAATATATTAATAAATCGAAACAATTAGGTTTAAATAATAAAGTCGAATTTTTAGGTAGAATTTCCGATATTGATTTGTCAAAAGAATATCAAAAAGCTGATTTGTTTGTATTGCCTTCAATAAATAATCATGAAGCTTTTGGCTTAGTTTTATTAGAGGCTATGGCTTGTGGTGTTCCCGTGATTGCTTCAAGCTTGCCAGGAGTGCGAAGTGTTTTTAAAGACGAAGAACAGGGCTTGTTAGTAGAACCAAATAACAAAAATGATTTAACTAAAAAAATAGAAACAATACTTTTAAATGATAGTTTAAGGGAAGAAATGAGTAGAAATTCTTTAAAATTAATTAATGAAAAATATAGTTGGAAAAAAGTGGGTGAGAAATTAAGTAAATTGTATAATAATTTAGTGATTTAATATTATGAAGATTTGTTTAATTAATAATTTATATAAGCCTTATATTCGTGGAGGTGCCGAAAGAGTTGTTGAATTAACGCTTCAAGGCTTGAATAATGCCGGTCATGATGTTTTTATTATTTCTACGACACCTAACAACAATGAAGAAAAAAAAGTTATAAATAATAATTTTAATCAATATTTTATTTATTCTAAATATTATAATTTAAGTAAAATACCATTATTTTTTAGAGTATTTTGGCATATTTGGGATGTTTTTGATTTTATAACAGCTCAAAAAATTAAAAATATTTTAGTTAAAGAAAAACCTGATTTAATTATCACACATAATCTCAAAGGTTTAAGTTTTTTAATTCCTAAATATATAAAAAAATTAGAAATAAAATATATACATGTTTTGCATGATGTCCAATTATTTTATCCATCAGGTTTAATGATGTATAAGGAAGAATATAAAACAAAAAAATTTTTTGTAAAAACATATTCAAAAATTTGTTCATATTTATTTAATTCTGTTGATAAAGTTATTTCTCCTTCAAATTGGTTGATGAATGAATATATAGAAAGGGGATTTTTTAGAAATTCTAAAAAAGAGATTATTCCTAATCCAATATCAATTAATAATAATATTAATTTTAAAAAAGATAATAAAGAAAAGTTCAGATTTTTATATGTTGGCTTATTAGAATCTCACAAAGGAGTAGAGAATATGTTAAAACAATTTTTAAAATTAAGAAATAGTTATAATAATATTGAAATATTTATCGTAGGCAATGGAAGTCAAGATAAATACTTACGAGAAAAATTTAAACATGAAAAAATAATATTTTTGGGAAGAAAAGATAAAGAGAGTGTTAAAAAAATTATGTTTAATTCTGATTGTTTAATTACGCCATCAAGATGCTATGAAAATTCACCAACTGTTATTTATGAAGCAGTAAGTGCAAATTTATTTACAATAGCATCAAATCTTGGGGGTAGTATAGAGTTAATCAATGAATTTGGTGGAAAATTATTCAGTTATAACATTGAAAATGATTTATTTATAAAAATGAAAGAATTCTTAGATAGTAGAGAAGAATTTGAGTACAAAAAAACAGATAATTTTATTGAAAATTGTAGCGTTGGAAATTATATAAAAAAGTTATTGAATTAATGAAGTATGCATTAAATAGAAAATAAATTTACTTAAAAATATTTTTTATATTTTTATTATTGTTGGTTATATTTTTTTTAAATTTAGATTTTTCTTCAATTGTGTTAAATTTATCTATATTAATTTTTCCAGAATTATGATCAATTTGCACATTCAAATCATCATCTTCGATAGTAATCGGCTTATAAACATTATTCAAAATAAAAACTGTTAAAAAAACTATTGCTATAACATTCAGAACTGGTATAGCTAAATAAATGTATTTAAAAATTTTTGAACTAGTTAATTTTATTTTTATCTTCATATCTTTTCCAAAAAGTATCAGCCAATATTTTCATAGAAGCTATTGTGTTAATATTTGTTGAATTCCCATCTACAGATGAGATAGTTTTTGTGTCAAAGTTAATATCATTTATGTTTATTTGGTAATCAAGCGATTCAAGTGCCTTCAAATAATTATTCATATTGCTCAATTCTCCCTTTGAGTCAATTGTGATTGAAACAGTTGTTAGTTTGTTCAAAGGAATATTGTCTGGTGGTTTAATGGTGATAGTTTGTTCAATATTGTGTTTATTCGCAAGTTTTTCGAGTGATTCAATAAATTCTATTTGATTTTTTTCGTTTATAAATATTTTTTTAAAATCAGCAATCTTTGGTTCAATTTCTTTTAGTTCAACAGTTAATTTTTTGATATTTTTTTCTCTTGAAACTTTATTTACGATATTTATTTTTTCATTAATTATTTCAGTTGATATTTTTTTTATTTTTTTTATTGTTGGGATAACTGCTAAATAAACAATTAATATAATTAATATAATAATGAAGATAGAACTATTTAAAGCTTTTTGTTTTGAGCTGTGTTTTTTAGAATTATTTGAATTCATAATTTATAAATTTTGTTTCAATATTAAAATTGATATTTTCTTTTATTAATAAATTTTTCATTGGCAAATCAATTTCTTCTAGATATGAAATTTCTTTTATTGTATTCTTAAATGAAATTAAATCAGTTCTTGTTTTTGCGCTGCCCTTTATTGTTATTAACTTATCTTTTTTATTGACACTTATATTTGTAATAGTTATTTTACTATTTACTGAATTTGTGAAGTTATTAAAAAAAGTTGACCATGGAATAAAATCATTTTGAATTTTAGAAATTTCATTAATTTGTTGATTTATTTTTTTTGCTTTTATACTATAAATTTCTGTATCCTTGTTCATTGTCATAGCCTCAGTTGAAACTTTAGAATGTTTTAGTTGTAATAGAGCAAACATTAATAATAAAATAATAGTATAAATTGATAGATTTATAAATAAAATAAATAAAATTTTTTTAATGGATTTATAAATTTTATTTATTTTTATATTTTTTTTTAAAACTTTTGAAATAATATTAAGCGTAATCATAATATCTATTTAAAATTATAAATCAAAATAAATACCTCTAAGCGATAATCCTATAGCAACTGAATAACTTGATATTGTATTTTGTGTTTTCTGTACATTGTCTTTATTTGATTTTTTATCTATAGTTTTATGTTGTTTTTCTAATTTTTTTAAAAATTTTTCAGGTTCTTCATTTATATTAATAAAAATATTTCCAATAGTGGTTTTAATTTTAGATTTTTTTTCTATTTCTTTATTTAGACCTTTAATATTTGCTCCTCCGCCTGTTAAAATTATTTCATTGATTGGTCCAAAATCAAATTGATGATTATAATAATTAATTATTTCAATAATTTTTTTATTTAAATCTTTTACCATTTCAGACAAAATATCATAAATAATTCCATTAGCATTTTCTTTGTTAAGCCCACATATTATTTTAGCTTTTTCGGCCTTATCATTATCAATTTCTAAAGTTTTCGCAATTTTTTCAGTAGCAAGCTTTCCAGAAATTGGAAGACTTAAAGATGAAATAATTGTATTTTCAGCATAAATTGTAAGATTGGTATTTTTTTCGCCAATATCAATAATTAAATAATTATTTTTCTGTTTGGTGTCAAATTTTGGTGATTCTTCTTGTAAAAGTGATCTGCAGATAGATGTTGATTCTATTTCTAATGCAACAATGGATAGTTTTGCTTTATTGATAACATTAATATAATTATCAACAATGATTCTTGGTGTTGCACCGATTAGAACAAAAGTAGAATTTTTATCTCTTTTAATTACTTGCCAGTCAAAATAAATATCTTTAAGTTGGTACGGAACGTATTTTTCAATTTCACTTTCAATAATATCTTCTATTTTATTGGGTGTATTTTCAACTATTATCAATTTTGTGAATGATAAATTTTCCGGAAGATTTATAATAACTTCATTACTTGATATTTGGCCGAATTCAAGTTTAGATAGTAATTCAGTAATTTTTTCAGATAATAATTGATTATTCCTTATTTCACCATTTTCAATAATACCTTCGTCTAAATTAATCTTTCCGAGAGCATGAATTTTTATATTATCTCTACGTTTGGATAATTGTATTGCTTTAATGCTTGAATCTGAAAAATTAATACCTATTGGAATTTTTGATTTTTTATTTGAAAACATTTTTTAATTTTATCAAATCAGTTTTTTAATAATCTATTGTATTATAACACATTTTTATTCTTCATACCAAGAAATAAAAGTGTATTCTCCCGTCGTGGGATAGTGTGGGGGTGGAGTGTAAACTAAATTATTATCAAAATTTAAAACTCTTGTCGTATAACCACTACCATCTGCATGAACAAACCCATAATGTTCTCTTGTTGCTAATGCACCATTTATTGTTATTTTATTTCTTGTGCAATAAGTACTACTGCAATCATTAGTATCAATACATGGATAATAATATCTGCCTATTCTACCTTCCTTTGCGATTAAGGCTGCATCTATCTGTAGATTATCGTCACTAAATAATCCAATATTTATATTTCTTTGGGCAATTAATCCAATAGCATCTGTCCCGTCATAATTTGTATATAATAAATCATTATTAATAGTTATATCTGAAACATTCCCGCCTAAAGGTTCTTCAAATGCTAAAATGGTTATTCTATTGGAATTGATTTGACCATCAATCCATACATGGTCTTTTATGAATATAATTCCATTATTAGGCGTTGGGGTGTTAATCGAAAAATCAGTTTCACTAGCAATGCCTAAAGTATCAACATTTTTCCATCCTGAAGGTTTATATCTACAATAGGGTGTAAGTGAGTTTATAATACGAATATCAATTGTGTCGTCAGTTTTTAACGTTACATGGTATCCCTCTGCACCTGATGCTGCTACAACTAATCCATCTGTTTGTGCTTTTATGAGCATATCATTAGCATAATTATCAAGTAAATCAAAACTAACTACAGTTTTTGGAAATTCTCTACCAGCCATAAAAACAGCTGGGACACTTGGAACGTTTTCTGGTGGGTTGTTTCCATCAGGGTAAGGATCAAGTGGAGTGTGAGTATGAACTGCAAATTCGTTTGGATCAGAATGATCTGGATCTGAATAGTCTAAAAGGGAAGACGAAACAATATTATGGGCAACACCGTCAAATCTTATACCGTTATTAGAATGAATTTCTCCCCAAATTTCTGTACCAACGCCAAAGTTAACATCAGAATTTGAAAGTACGGAATAGTTTGACCATGATTTTATTCCACAATTTACTTCAACTGTTCTTTTCATATTAGGACTACTACTCATCCAACCAACTGATTTTATTTTTACTATAGTTGACCCATTTGTAGGAGGAGGTGTGATATATAATTCATATTCTCCAGTAATAGTTCCCGATTGATTTGTGTAGCTATATGGTCCGTATGGTCCAAAATTTGGTGATGGTTGACAAGTTTCTTTGTTACAATATTCATCAGAATCATGATAAAGCACCCAACGGTAGTAATTTATACCTGCTTCTGCAATGTGTAAGGCTTGAGTGTGTGATATTTTTTTAAGATTTAGCTTTTGTTGCATAAGAGCTAAGCTAATTGCACCAAAAAAAATTACAATAAATAAAGCAGTTATTGATAGAGTTGCAACCAACATTGTTCCTTTTTGGTTTTTTATATTTTGATTTATCATTTATAAATTATCCTTTAGATTTCTTAAATTAACATCAGTTTCTATATAATAATCATTGGGCATGATTGTTGGGGTGACATTTATTTTTAAATTTATGTTTATCATTTTTATTTTATTTATTTCACTAGTTTCTACATAGTCAGCACTATAATATTTAAAAACTGCTTCAGTTTGGTTGTTCATGTATTCTGCAACTGTGCTTGTAGCGACTATACCTGAATATAGATTGTCAGCTCCTGATTCCGTAACTGCTTTTACAAGTTTAGTATTATCAAGAAAATATCTTATTTTTTCTGTTTTACCATCATCGTTTATATCACTAAAATAAGTAAAATCTTGGCTAGTGGTTGATGATAATGTATAATCTCCAAGTTCTGATTGACTAGCTTTTCTTATTTCTTTTGTTACAATTTTCATTGCATCTCTTGCAATTTGAACTGCAGTTTCTTGTTCTGATTCAAATTTTGATAATTTTAAACCGCTAACTATATATTCTGAACTAATAACCATGATTGAAATTAAGATAGCCATGACTATTAAAATTTCAACTAAAGTAAAGCCTTTTAAATTTTTTATTTTCATTTTATTCTAAAAATAATATTAAATTTCTTGTTTCGCCAGGTAAAATGTCTATAGGCATAGTTGGCGTTGCAAATATTAGATTATTTAAAATGTTTGTAGAAGATGCGGTATATCCAGGATTATCCCATTCAAGAACAATACTTATTTCTCCATTTAAATCTGAAATATAATTTTGATCGTGCTCATAAATAATTGGATTATCTCCAATTTTTTTTGATCCTTTTAAATTAAATGGAATACTGGCCTTTGTAGATGAAGTGCCATATTCGCCAAAAGATGAAATAAAAATATCTTCATCTCCATTAATATTACCTTGCCATGTTACATAAGGTGTGTCAGGATTTGTGGATGGATCAATTGTGACGCTTGAATTATATTGTGCAGTTGTGCCAAGATCAATATTAACTCTTACATCTTCAGTCCATAATTTTAAACTGCTTGTAGATATTTTTTGCGTATAAATATCTTCGTTACCATTACGATCATCTGTCCATGCGATATAAATATTATCATCAGTATCAATGCCTATGCTAGATGAATATTGGTTTGATGTCCCGGTATTTGAATTTACAAGTAGGTCATTTGTCCATAGCGAATTACTATTGCTATCATATTTTTGAAGATAAATATTTTTATTTCCATTTCTTTCATCTGTCCATGTGATATAAATATTATCCAGCGAATCTACAGCTATTTCTGGCATATATTGATTTGACGAACTAGCATCATTGTACATCTTTATATTAGTGGCCCACAAATTATTACCATTGGAATCAAATTTCTCAGCATAAATATCAAAGATTGAATTACGATTATCAGTCCATGCAACATAAAAATTATCATTAGAATCAGAGGCTATTGTAGGATCGGATTGTATAGTTCCATCAACTGAATCATTTACTTTAATTTCTGATGCCCAAATTTGATTTCCGTTAGTATACTTAAATTGTTGAATGAAAAGATCTCCACCATCTGTTCTATCATCTTGCCAAACTACAGTAGAAGTTGCAGTCCCTGATTTTTCAAGAAGTGTAATTCTCACATTAGTTTGATCGGCACTGTTGGCTAGTGTTTCTACTTTACTTCCACCCCAATCAACTGATCCATCAGCCGAAAGTAGTTTTATAACATAAATTTGTTTGTCGCCAACATCATCATCATGCCAGGTAGCAAAAAGATTACCATTTGTATCAACTAATATGTCAGGAAGTACAGAATCAGTGGCGTTTGCAATAACTGCATCAAGTGCCCATTTATTATTTCCATCTTTATCATATTTTTGTCCCAAAATTTTTGGCTTACCAGTCTGTCTATAGTCTTGCCAAACCGCATAAATAAAACCATTGTTATCAATTGCAATACGTGAATTTGTTTGATCATCAGAAGTGTCGTCGCCAGCTATCCAGTTTGAAGGAAGAGTTTGAGTAATTGTAGTTACAAGTAGTAACGAAAGTAAATCTATTTGAAAACTTTCTTCAGTTTTTACACCCTCAGCTACCGATAGATGTGGTTTAGAAGGATTTAAATTAACAGCATCTCTAGTATAGGTTCTATCTACTCCATAGCCAGCTTTAGTAACCGTTATTTCATAGCCTTCAAATGATGGCGGAGCAGAATAAGCCAGAATACCGTTTGAGTCTGAAACCAAATCTACATCAATTGTTGGCAAAAGTAAATTATTTTTAATATTTATATTAGCATTAACAACTGGTACTCCATTAGCATTAACAACGGATATTTTTAATAAACCATTGCCAGAATTAGTTTCTTCAGTAGCTGGTATAATTTTTGAAAAAACTGTAATCTTTTTTGATTCAAATTTTCCTTCCCATTCTATGTTAATAGTAGCAATTTTATAATCATCATGAATTATATCTGTTCCAGATGCGATAGTGCCATCATACGGGTCATCATGATAAATAACAATAGTATGAACATTATACTGATTAACAGTTAAATTGTCTGGAATAAGACCATTTGGACTACCACTGGCTGTACCAACATCAAAATAAGGCATATTTCTAATTTGTTCCATTTTTTGGTTTGCTAAGCTCATAGCTTCAACGTAGCCTGCGTTATCAGCGGTAACCTTAAGAGAAAGAATAATAATATTATACATTATTACGGTTATCATGGAAATGAGCATTAAACTAACCATTACTTCAATAAGTGTAAATCCTTTCTTATTTAATTTTGATAATTTTTTTAACATGAGTTAAATTTATTATGTATTTAAATATTTTGAGTAATACTATACATCGGCATTATAATAGAAATAGCTACACCACCGACACCAAGACCAAGTGCTAAAATAAGTAATGGTTCTATGATTGATGGTAGATTGTCCATAATTAAATCAACTTCTTCTTCGTAAAATTCAGCCAGCTCAATTAAAATATTATCAAGTTCACCTGTTTCTTCTCCGACTGCTATCATTTGCACTACAATTGGGGTAAATAAATTAGGATATTTTTTAATTGAATCACTTAATTTTTCTCCTTTTCTAATTTCATCAGCCATTTCTTGGAGTGCTTGCCTGTAATGGAGATTTCCCAAAACATTTGCTGTAATTTCAAATGTTTTAATTATCATAATATCAGTTTTAAGTAAAGAACTTATTGTCCTTGAAAATCTTGCAAGATTTATTTTTTTTACAATAGGTGAAATTATGGGTGTTTTTAAAAGAATAGATTGAAAAATAAATTTACCTTTTCTTGTGCTTAGAATTTTAACAACGGTTATTATGAAAATAGCAACTACGACAATTGTTATTAGACCATTATTTCTAATTGCTTCGCTTGTGCCGATTAATATTTTTGTTGGAAGTGGCAATTCAATTGACATTTCAGTAAAAACTTCTGTAATTTTTGGAATAATGACCAATAGCATAAACGTACCAATTCCAAGCATTGCAAATATAATAACAGCTGGATATGTAAGTGCTCCTTTTACTTTTGAAACAAGAGTATTCTCTTTTTTCATTTGTATAAAAAGTTCTTTTAAAACACTTTCAAGCTTACCGGAAATTTCTCCAGCTTCAATCATGTTAATAAATAATTCTCCAAAAATCTTATCATATGGTTTTAAACTGTTTGAAAATTCAGTTCCTTTTTCAACTTTCGTACCAATGTCCATTAAAACAATTTGAAAACGTTTATTTTCTGTTTGTTTTGCAAGTGTTTTTAAGGCAATGGATAATGAAATTCCAGATTTAAGCATTAACCCAAGATGTTGCACAAAGAACAATTTTTCTTTGAGTGGCACTCTTGATAATTTTGCTAAATATAAATTCATTTTATCCATTATGGATAAATTATCATTTTCTTGTCCTTCAATATTCTGTTGAGGTAAATTTACAGGCATATTTTAATTATTATTATTCTTTTGTTACTCTCATAATTTCTTCAATAGTAGTTACTCCTTTTTTCGCTTTCAAAAATCCATCTTCTACCATTGTTAACATCCCCATTTCAACAGCTTTTTGTTTTATTTCCATTGTTGGAGCATTCTTTAAAATCATTCCAGATATTTCATCTTTATTTTCTAAAACTTCATATATTCCCATTCGTCCTTTGTATCCAGTATTGTTGCACTGTTTACAGCCTTTTCCTCTAAAAAACAATAAAGATTTTAATCCTCCTTTTTTATTGATAATCATTTTTTCTTTCATTAAAGTGTCCAAAATGCTATTGATATTTAATTGTTTTTCTAATTGTTTAATCTCTTCTTCATCAAGATTATAACTTTGGATACAGTTTGAACAAATCTTTCGTACTAAACGTTGAGCAATGATTATATTAACAGTACTGGCAATTAAAAAAGTTGGAATTCCCATTTCAGATAAACGTGGCATTGTGGCAGCAGCAGAATTAGTATGGATAGTTGATAATACAGAATGTCCAGTCATAGCAGCATGAGCTGCAATTTCTGCTGTTTCTTTATCACGAATTTCTCCTACCATTATAATATCAGGATCTTGACGCAGAAAAGAACGTAAACCTTCCGCAAAAGAATAGCCAATTTTAGAATTAACCTGTGATTGATTAACATGTTTCATCCGATATTCGACAGGATCTTCAATAGTTGAAATATTCACTTCAGGTGTATTTAAAATATTTAATATAGTATAAAGAGTGGTTGTTTTACCAGATCCTGTAGGTCCTGTTACTAGCATGATACCGTTTGGTTTTTTTATATTTAATTTAATAATTTCAAGTGGTTTGGTTTGAAAACCTAGTTGTTCTAAGGATAATACCTGAGCATTTTCGTTAAGAAGACGCATTACAATTTTTTCGCCATCAAAAGTTGGTAAAATTGAAACACGAAAAGCGACTTTATATTCATTAGTTGCAATTTTGAAACGACCATCTTGCGGCATTCTATGTTCATCTACTTTAAGATTGGCCAGAATTTTAATACGTGCTATGATTCCAGACTGAACTTGTTTTGGTAAAACCATTACACTGTGTAAAGTTCCATCAACACGATAACGCACTAAAACATCTTTCTCTTCTGGTTCAATATGAATATCGCTTGCTCCTTCCATGATTGAATATTCTAAAAGAGTTTCAACAATTCTAACAACAGGAAGGTCGTGAGCAAGTTTCTTAAGATCTTTTTGATTTTCATTTCCCGCACTTTGATCATCGGTCAAATAGTCAAATTCTGCTTTCAAACTTTTGTGATATTGTTTTAAAACTTCCTTTACATTTGATGGGGAAGTCAAGTGAATGATTGGTTTTAATCCAGTTTTTTTCTGAATGAATTCAAAAATTTGTAATTTCTCAGGATTTGTTGTAGCAATTTTTATTTCCGTTTCCGAACTATCAAATGAAATTATTTTATGTGTTATTGCAATTGGTTCCGGGACAATAAATAAAACATCTTTACGAATTTTTTGATTTTTTAAATTTATAAAAGGTATTTTATAGAAAGATGCTGCACTTTGATATAGAGAATTTTCTGTTACGTATTTTTTTTCAATTACGTAATTTTGCATACTCTTTCCGAGTGTTTTGGCTTCTTTTTGAAATTTATCAAAATTTTGTATTGTTAAAATTTCATTGTGTATTAAAATGTCTTTTAATTGTTTATCTGTAAACATATTTTATTTGTTGAAAACTATTTTAATTATAACATAAATTTACAAATTTATAAAAAGCTGGTATTAAATTTGATTTAAAATTTGACAAATAGCTTAAATATGATAAATTATTATTAATTAATATATTTTATTTTCCTAATTTTTATGAACAAAAAAGAAATAGCTGTACTTTCAATTACATTATCATTAGTTTTAATTTTATTACTTATGATTGTTTTTGCTTTTAATAATTATACTAAAAAAGCTTCAAA
>JAGLJW010000017.1 GCA_023142215.1 Candidatus Parcubacteria bacterium | reverse complement strand
GTAGTGATAGAATCTCATTGATTATACAATTTACGTATTTTATGGGATCCTATCGCTTAAGCTCCAGAATGACAGGGAATTGCTATTTTTGATAATGATTTTATAACTTTTTATAGTCAGTGGGCAGTTACAACAAAAAAACATCTTCTGAAAGACTGCTACTGAATTACAAAAAATATATTGATAATTTTCTTATAATACTACAATTATAGCGACTTGAAAATGAGGACTTGAAATATATTAAAAAACATGCAAAAATATAAAAAATATCAACTTATGTCCAATACGTTGTGGACTTAACTCTAAAAAAGTGGATAACTTACCTACAAATAACAAACTAGATAATAATTCTCAAGAAGATGAGAATTATTATGGTATGCCTAAAAAATTAAGCCCAAATCCTTTTTTGCTCACAGAGATAAAAGAGCCTCTTTGGTTATCAATATCAGAAGCTTCTAAACTTGCTGGCGTGAACTCCAAAACAATACGTAGAGCACTTCAAACGGAAGAATTAAAATATACAATAGTAAAGAATCGTTACTCAATTGATTTCTCATCCTTTATTTTATACATTTTGAAACATAAAAAAATAAGAAACAAATTTTTAAATTACGGTATTGGTCAATATATTGAAAAATGGGTGAAATAAAATACCTCCCTATGGAGGTATTTTATTTGATATATAACTATATTTTATTACTACGCTACAGCTTCTTTAGCGGCTTTTGCTAATCTAAATTTAACAACTGTTTTTGCAGGAATTTTAATTGTTTCACCAGTTGCTGGATTTCTTCCCATTCTAGCTTTTCTTCTAACTTTCACCAACTTACCAAACCCCGGAAGTACAAATTCACCATTCTGTTTTACTTCTGAATAAGCTATTGTTGCTAACTCATCAAAAATTTCAACTGTTTGTTTTTTTGATAAATCTGTTTTTTCAGCCATGTAAGTCATTAGCTGAGATTTTGTCATCTTTGACATAAATTTAACTATACCTCAATACTTCAAAATTCAGTAAAGAAATATCGTATTAATAATTAAATCCCTTATTTATGGGGATAACTTTTTATATTATATATTATACACAACTTTTAACAAAAAGCCAATAAAATCAGTATGTGGACTAAAAATAAATAAAAAGTGCCAAGAATTAACTTAGCACTGAATACACTGTTTTTAAATTTTATTAATACCATCCTCTGACTAAACGAATAAAAATCTCTCTATATCGTTCAGCTGTTTTGTCAATAATCTCACTAGGAACTCTAAGGCTGTTGTGAACAAAATCAATATGCTCAGGATTGTCTGGATCAAGATTATTGATTCCAATAATACCAAAAGGTGTTACAACTTCTTTTCCCCAATCACGAACAATCTGTTTATCATAAAAAGCTGGGGCACCACCGCTCACCATTGCTTGTCGCCAATCTTTCTCATCAACGAAACGAGAAGAGTCTGGAGTTAAAACTTCATCAGCTAATATCATATTATCTGATTCCATTTTTGTATCCAAAATCAAAATTCCTCGCTTCTCAGCATAAGCATAAGCTTTAGCATAAACTTGTGCAAAATGGAAAGAAATCTTCTCACCATCTACAATTAGGTTATTAAAAATTTTAGCTGTAACATTAATATCATGTCCTGAATCTTCTTTGGTTGATGGTGTAAAAATAGGTTTGTTTAACTTGCTCCATTGAGGCAAATTAGGTGTAATCTTATGTCCTCCAGCCATTCCTGTTTTTAGATACTCTTTATAAACTGATCCTCCAATATGCTGTCTATAAATCAATTCAAAAGGCAGAATATTCAAGTTCTTTACTACCATACACCGCTTAACAGGAATCATTGACGCTAACTTTTCATCCTTTTCGCCAGGAAAAATATATGGCAATACATCATCGCCATAAGCTACTAAGTGATTTTCATATTCACTTAAAATTTCCGTAAACCAGAAATATGTAAGTGCAGTAAGGTATTCACCTTTCTGCGGAACTAAATCTGGTAACACGAAATCAAAAATACTCAAACGATCAGTAGCACACATTAAAAGATTGCCACCACTAAGCGAATAAGTATCACGAACCTTTCCTTGGTGTATACGACCAAGACCACATTTTAATAGAATATTACTTTCCTTAGACTCTGTAACAATTGCTGGAATATTTGCTCCCATTTTCTAGCTCCTTTACTTAAATAGTAATAAAAATTTATTTTTTTGAAAGAACAATAAATGCGACTATCGTCAAACATTAATTTATATCTTTTTCTAATTTTTGTCAAGTTATTAACCAACAAAAAAAATGAGACTACTAAGTATTGTACTTAAGTAGTCTCTTATGTTTATTTAGAACAATTATTATAACGAAATTAACTAATCCTCAAAGGTCATCGTAAACACTGCTAATGCATTGTTTTCTGGAACCACTTTAATTCCTTTACCATACTTCATACGCAAAAGCGGTTCAACACAGAAATATTTACGTTCCCAATCGGTACGTACACGAACGAATGCATTATCAAACCCATACTTAAACTCCATAATAACTCTTCCAATTCCATTCAATTCAATAACAATGCGATCGCAAACAGGAAATATATTCAAACTGTGAGATTTATAAATCATAATATCTGGAATCTCACTGTTGAGAAACCTCACAACACCACCATCTGGAGAATTGAAATATGGGTGCCAACCCAATTCAATATAATTCGGATTTGATACACAATTCACAATATCAGTACGAACTTTCAATTGATTACCCTTTAGAGAATAAACTATAAAATATTGTAAATTCGTTCCCCGTTTGATATATTCGTATTTATAACAAATATCAACACGATTAAATTCATTAATTACGTAACGTTTTTCCCATAAAGAATCTTCCAATTCTTCATTTTGAAGGGTTGGAAAAAAAACTCCCCCTTCAGCAGAGCTGAAAACAGACGAACAAGCATGCATACCACCACACCTAACTACTTCATTACCCATATCAACCATTTGCCTGGGATAAAAAAAATGTTTACTCCCTTTTTGAAGAGTATGAATTCCGGCTCCCGTTGATGATGTTTCAACATGCAAAATTCCATTATTCAAATACATAATTGCCTCCTTTTTGAGACTCAGTCATAAAACCTCGTCATAGTTTATCTTCTTGTTTAAATCCAAATTTAAAATTCAAACACATCTTTGAATATTTTTCAAAATGTCCAATATTTAATTTTAATGAACAGTCTTAATACATCTCACCAACTTCAATCTTCCTAATATCATTATTGGTAATTCCTAATCCGAAATTTCTCATAATATCATACGCAACATTGCCATTTTTTAAATAATGAACATTAGCATTAACATCTATATAATAAGCTTCTCCGTGTTCTTCTACTTGCAAAAATATCTTGCCACTATGTTTTTTAGCAAAATCTTTATCAGCTTTCACTCTTTCTAAATCTTTGTTAGTTATACCAACGCTTAAATATTTCATAATTTTATAAGCCTTATCACCGTTTGCCATATAATACTTTTTATTATCTTTTGGATTAATATACCAAGCTTCTCCATGCTCCTCTACTTGCAACAATATTCTTCCGCTTAATCTTTTTGATAAATTGACATCTATTTCAAAAATAAATTCTTTTTCTTTTCTGATTGTATCTTGAATTATCAATTCCACATCATTACTAGCATTATATTCTACTCCCAAAACCAATACTCTCTCAATTTCCTCTATTTTCAGCGGTACTGGTAATACTTCTGGCAATTCTATTGGTGTTATTGGTGGTGTATAATTAACAGAAATACTTCTACCACTACTTCTTCCTGATGTAGAAGTAGTGATTGGTTTAGGAATAGCAATTTGAGTATATGAAATAAATTTGGTAAAGTGTTTTGTCCATACGACTAAATCATCGCCAACGCTAATCTTACAATCACCCCCAACAGACAAATTATTTCCAACTGTTTGTATATCTTCTTGACAAGTGCTAGTTATTGGCACAAAAACTTCATCACTTAAATAACCAATATCACGTCCCGCTTGATTAGGAATTAATATTCTTACTCCTTTATTGAAAGTCAATAAAGAATCATCAAAGCCAATTTCTATTACAGAATTAACTTCTGCTGTATTACCGGCATCAGGAACCACAGAAACAGATGAATTTTCCCGTATCCGTGGTAAATTAATTTCATGCATCGCCCAATCAAATTCACCTAAAATTTCTATACCAGCAGGAATTTGGACATTAATAATTCCAATACTGGTTTCTGAATTAATATTTAAACTTCCTGGAATAACCACACTAGCTCCATCTAAAATAGCAAACACATTCAATTTTGCATTCGCAACATTAGATGGAATATAAATATTTGAATTCATTGAAGAATAATTACTAATTAAAATTTCTTTAGAACTTGAGCTTAAATTCATATTGTCAGAAAGTATAACTTGATTTTCTCTTACCGACAAAACTTTTACTCTTCTAAGTACCGGAACAGCCATATTACCAGAAGAATCTGAAACACGGTACTCAATCAGATAAGCTGTCCAACCTATTCCAGCAGACCAACCAGCACCACCGCAAGAACAATAGTCATTAATATTATTTGCATCAACGTCACTCATTGGTGCACCTAGAAAGCCACATGAATTAACAATTATATCATCAGAAATATCTCCATCAAGATCATCAAACGCTACCGCTCCTTCATCTTTATAAGTATTACCTCTATGCATAAAAACAGACGGCAATCCATTTAAAGTAATTTCTGGTGGCATAATATCAACAGTAACTAAATCAACTATGACCCATGTTTCATTTCCAGCCTCGTCTGATAAAATAATCTGAAAAGTATTTTTACCAGTTTTAAATGATATCTCTGCATTTTCATTTATAACTAAAAACCAATTAGTAACTGTTCCCACTGTTTGATAAACTAACTTCCCAATAGACTTTTCTCCCTCTATCCAGTTAACATCAAAAACAGCCTCAGTGTCAGCACCTTCAACATTAACATATATAACTCCTTCTAGTTTATCAGCCAATTGAGCGTATTCAGAAGAATTAATAGTTACTGTATAATTCTCTCCAATTGGAGAAATATTTTGAACTTCACCATTAATTTTTACATAAACTAAATCACCTAAAACTGGTGGAGTATGATCAATATCAATTACTGGTGGTCCATAAGCATATCCATATCCGTAGCCGTATCCGTAGCCACCACCTCCTGCTCTTTGAAAATCAGCCTGCGAATATTGTATATATACTACTGTAGATATAAGAAAAAAAAGAATTGAAAATATAATTTCAAACTTTTTATATGATTTTAAATTATGTTTTATTTGTTTGAAATATAAATAATATTTTTTAATCATGTTCAGGACATTTAAATAAATAAAAATTGTTTTCCATGTATGTAAAACAATCATCTTTAGCATCATCAAAGATATTTGATGACTTAAAAATAATAACACCATTTTTATTCTCTGTCAAATCTGACAGCATGTTCTTTTTTACTTCCAAATCAGCACCCCAAAAAACTTTCCAAGTATCCAAATTCCAATTTCCATCACCCCAACCAGGAGCAATAATTTTATGTCCAGAAAATCCATATAGCCATGGAGTGTAATAAGAATTATAAGTAAAAATTTTCAAATCTGGCTCTACATCTTTTATAGCTTGGATGCTCTTCATGTCATTTTCTGATAACGCTGGTGGCTGTTTTGTAATTTGTAAAATCTCCCAAGCAGTTAAGACAACAAGCGAAGACGAGAAAAGAAAAATTGAAAATTTTAAAGATGTCTTCTGGCAAATTATATTGAATAATCTTGCTAACGAATAACTAGCTAAAATGATTAAAGAAATATCTAAATAAATAAAAATTCTTTTATAAAATACTAATTCAAAAATAACAAATATACTTGATACTAAAGTTAATAATAAAATAGTTGTAATTCTAGATTTTTTCCAAATTAAATCTCCGATAGTTAATAATGCAAATGGTAAATAAAAAAAAGAAAAATTTAAAAACTGATTTCCGTTTATAAATAAACCTTCACGCAAAGAAAACAAATCGTATTGCCCCTTAAAACCAGAGAATACTTGCTTTCCCAAGTCAATAAAAACACCTTGATTTAAACCAAAAAGAATTCCAGACGTTAAAAATATGGATGTTAGAATAATTAATTTATGTTTGAGCTTGAAAGTTTTATCTAATAATAAAAACAAAGTAACTACTATTAATAATATTATGGCAGAAGTTTTATGGGTAATAGCCAAAAACAAAACGCAAGGAATAATGAACAAAAAATATTTTGGCTTCTTTTGTTCTAATAAATAAAAGATAAAAAGCATCAATACTAAACCTACAGCACTTTTCCAAAACATTTCACTATATGCTAAAAATTGTACAAACGAAACGCTATAAAGCAAGACTGCTATCCACGCCGAAAATTTATCAAAATATTTTTTAGCAAACAAATAAATGAAATAGCCTATCATTAAGCCCATTAATATATAAAAACCGTAAAGTATTGACCAGTTATCAAAACCAAGCAAAATTAATGTTTTATTAATTAACTGCTGTCCAATTGACTCAACTCCTGCTGGATGAAGAATTTTTGATAACGAAAAATAATCTGATAATTCTACCTCTGATCTAGCCTGACTTAATGTATAATTATAAAAACCTGTATCATAACCTAATGGATGCGAACCATTTATAGCAAAAGGCAAAAATCTAGTAATCAAAAAAAATACAATTGGTATAAACCACAACCAATTTGGAATTTTCAGTTTTATTTTTTTATTTGAATAGCGTAAAACTATAAAAATAACAAAAACTGAATAAAATAATATTAAAAGAAAATTTAATTTATCCATGAAATTATTTAGTGGGTCTGTCGCCAAATACTACATTAATTTCTTTTAACTTACCTTATTTTTCAATAAAAATCAAATTCTATTTAAAATATAATTACACAAATAAAAAACCCGTTTAATTATTATAAACGGGTTATGGGCTATTAAATTTTGTATAGTTTCATAATATTAACACTGATTTTGCTCAGTTTACTTTAAGTCCAAAAAATTCAAATAATTCATTGTAAGGATCTGTTCCATTGGGAATTACTTCAGAAGAATTTTCATTGACAAGTCTTTCAACCATTTTCCTATAACTCTCACCTACGCCAGGAAAACCTATTCCGTCTTTACTTAATTCTTCTTTAGTAAATTTTTGAAGTTCTTCTTTTGTTTTGCCTTCTTTATAAAATAAATGAAATACTTTATTTTTTACCCCAAGAACAATTTTAAAAATTTCTGAATACTTTTCAGCGTCCATTTTGTGACTCCTTTTTTGTAAAAGAAATATTAAATTCACTTCATTATTAAAGAACATTTTATGAAATACATTCCAATATACTTAATATAAACATTATTTTGGTAATATCGCAAGAGTTTTAAAAGTAACTACTCACTGAAGCTACAAAATTAGCTAACTTCATTGTCATTGCGAGAAGGAGCTAGAGCGACGACGTGGCAATCCCATGAAATATGCACGATGCATAATTAATGAGATTGCCACGCATTCGCTCGCAATGACAGTATATAGTCAGTGAGCAGTTACACTGTACAATCTTGACTACCTCTATCTATTATGCTAAAGTCTTTAAATAAGATTTTTACGAAAAATTTGAAGTTCTTTAAAAAAAATAATAAATAGGAAGGTGGCTATGAAAACAAAAATAGTTATTAAAGTTGGAACTAATGTTTTAACATTAACTAATGGTTGTTTGAATTTGGATATAATGCAAAATATTGCAGAACAAATAAAATCACTTCGAAAAAACAATTACGATGTAATCTTAATTTCTTCAGGTGCTGTTGGATGTGGAATGAAAATTCTTGGAATTAATGAATACCCAGAAGTAATTAAATCAAGACAAAATTGTGCCTCAATTGGTCAAGTAAAGTTAATGACAATTTGGCAAAAAATTTTTGGAGATATCATTATTTCTCAAAATTTAATTACAAATACTGCATTTACCAACAAAAGAAATTTGTTTGATTTTCAACAAAACATAGAAGGACTTTTAGAACTGGGTGTTATCCCTATTGTAAACGAGAACGATGCTGTCTCAACAGCCGAAATCAGTAAAGGATTTACAGATAATGATGAACTAGCTTTCTTAATAAGTCGTTCATTTAGTGTTAGTTCGTTGTTTATGCTTTCCGACTACGGACTACATAAAGAAAATCCTCAAATCAATCCAGAAGCAGAACTAATCAGATATGTTTCAGTAATAAACAAAGAAATAATGGACTTTGCTCATGGCAGAAATATAAATGGTAGAGGTGGAATGAAAAAAAAGCTAGAAGCAATTTCAAAATCTATGGCACATGGAATTGATGTATTCTTAATCTCTGGAACCATTAAAAACGGAATATTAAAGTCTATAAAAGGTGAAATTCCTGGCACATTATTTTGTAGAGAATAATTAATCTTCTTAAAAATATATACCGCTTATTGCATTTGTTTTTAAAATCAATAAGCGGTTTTTTTTATTAAACACCAAAAAAATACGACTAAAATTAGCCGTATTTTTTATTTGTAGGAAATTTTTTACTATTCTATCTTATCGCCCCAGAATAAGCAATTGCTCTCACGATATCCCAAGCCGTAGCTGTTTTTGGATTATAACCATAAATTGCTTTAAAGCTTTTAATCCCCGCTTTTTCACTTTCTAAGTTCCTGTCACTTGGTCTTAATCCATAGGAAATTATAGTTATAGCCGCATCATCATGTGGATTACCTCTGTCTGAACTTCGTTTGTATATTTTTTCAAAAGCAAGCTCAGCATTTTTTTCAGTAGTTTCATTTCTTTCATTCGGCCATCTACCATTAGCTATCTTAATAGCGTCTTGCCAATCATGCTCTGTTTTTGGTAATTTTCCAAAAGCTGATTTATAAGAATTTATTACTCCTGCTCTTTCACCTTCGCCTAGATACTTTGTCGTTTCTGTTCCGTAAGTTAAGAAATTAACCAAAGCGTGTTCGTTGTCTTTGCTAAAATCTTTAGCATTTTTTAACAACTTATGGGCATAATGTTTAACACTGGTTTGTTCTTTGGCTAAGTCTCGTTTTACACCAAGTCTGCCTAAAAGTGCATTAACATTAGCCTTAACAATATCACCAGCTTCACTAAGTATAGTAGCAATCTTGTCAAGTACTGGCATTTCTGAAATCTTTAATAATAGCTCTGCTTCAGCTGGAGTTTTTGGATCATAACCATTAGCAATTTCTTCATCATCGCTATAACCATCACCATCTGTATCCAACACAACTACCTCTTCTTCAGTTTCAAGTTCAGAACAAGCTCTTTGCCTATCAGCTGATTGTGTACTTGTTAAAGTACAGTTAGTTGGAACAGTTGACATAACATTTCTATATTGAATGTCATTCACACAAGTATCTTGCCATTCATAATAAGTTACATCACTACAATAAGTAATAGTCACACTGCCGTTTCCTCCTGTGCTTACTGGTGCTGTATAAGTATAATTTGCTAAAACTGCGCTAGAACAAGATGAAATATTTCCAGAATTATCTACGGCTGTTGTCTTATAATAATAAGTGTAAGATTGGTTAGCGCTTAAAGAAGAATCAGTATAAGCCGAACTTGCAACTTGAGAACCATTAATTTGTGAGGCATCATTACAGGTAAATGAATCACTGGTACCTCTAAAGATTTGATACTCTAATAAATCTGATTCAGAATTATCACTCCAATTAAGAGCAGATGATCCATTTGAAGCAGTTACTGCTAATCCACTAGGAGCACTAGGTGCCACAGAATCAGTTGGAGTAATAGTACCAAAAACTGTAAAGTGATTTACTTTAGAAACAAAAACCAGTTTATAGTCATCATACAATCCAGGTAAACTGTTAACAAAAAATTCAAACGATGAACTAGCTGCGGTATTATTATAAAGCGTCCATTCGGTATCTCCACTATTCTTAAAGTAAGCTTTTCTAGTTGATGTTAGGTTTACCCAATCGTTAATTGTAGAATCCCAATAAGCGTTAGAAGATACTTTTAATTGTTCATAAGTCAAATTGCCAGCTGCTATTTCTGCCTCTATATCAGCTTTGTACAAAACCATTTCTACATCAACATAATCATTTAAATTAGTAATAGCTTGTCCTGAATTGTCAGTAGCCGTCACACTCACACCTTGACTGCCGATTGGGTTTGATGAATTTGTTTTAGTAACAGCCGCTGTTCTATTAGCGTTAACATTACCGGCAGCTGTAGAATTACCTAAAGCGTTTGGTGGAAGAGTTAATTTAATTCCAGTACCTGATGATTTACCGGCTCCATCTTGACCAGTATCATCCATTGAGCCACCAGAGGCCGGAGTCATTGGTTTTTGTTTACTTCTATTTTCCCAATTAGCATCTGCTGTTAAAGCAATATTAGCTGTAGCAGAAGATCCGCTGATAGTAATTGTGCTAGTATATTCTGTTTCTGAATAACCATTGGCCATAGCATACACTCGCCAAGTTCCATTGATCACACCAATTTCATAAGCACCATCGGCATCAGCTGGAGCATGAGATTGCATACTTCCGTTGCTTGTTTCCGCTCTCACAAAAGCACCATCTATTTCTTCTCCTGGGTCATAAGTATTATTGCTATTGGTATCAAAATAAACATAACCAGAAATTGTATTGTCATTCGGGCTAAGAATCAACTCTAAACCAGCTACGTTTGCAAAAGCACTAAGATCACTTGGCTCCTCTGACATATAACCAGGTTTATCAGCACCAATCTTATAAGTTATGCCTTTTGGCACATTCAGACTAAAGCTTCCATCACTAGCTGTTTGAATTCCAGTGTGAAAAGTAGTAGTAGGATCTCCCAACCAAACCCAAGCATCAGCTAACTTATTTCCCACATCAACGCTGGTATTATAAACAACACCAGAAACACTCACCACATCAGTTATAGATGATGGTAATGTAAAGTCCACCCACCGATCACCATCAACAACTATATCTTCATTGTCTGCATTACGACCATCAGGATTAGAGCTATCATCTGGAATATAAGAACCTAAACCAGGCACATCAAGGAACATTAAATAATTTCCATCAGCTAAAGCCACCGAACTTGAAGCACTTAAGTCACTAATTCTTAAACTCTTGTAAAAACCATTAGGAATAGCATCGGTTCCACTATAATCAACTCCTTCAATACTTACAAATCCCTCTTGCCCAGAAACCGCATTAGCAAAGAAGAATTCCACTGTATTTAAATCATCGGTAACAATAGTAATATTTTTGCCTGTCAAATTAGACGTAGCCAAGGATACATTAGCTGGATTATTAGCTACCCCATCATTATTCAAACCAACCTCTCCATAATTTTGTGTCCAAATATCAATTCTATAAAGTTCACTTCCTGGAGCAGAAATAGAATAAGTACCATCAGCGCCAGTAGAACCACCATATTCTTTACCTGTATATTTACCATTACTGTCATATTGCACAGCTCTAATAGGCATATAAGCTTGAGCACTTCCACCAATAGTAACTGTACCAGAAATACTATAATAAGTAATTGAACTGTCAGGTGCTAAATTTTGAGTTACATCAGTATCACTAACTACTACTGCCTGCGCCTCAGCATCTCCAAATCCAGGTATATAGGAACTTACTGACCATGTTCCAGCATCAACATACAAAACATAAGCTCCTGATGAATCAGTCATGGTATCAGCATGCCCCTCAGAACCAACACTATTAGCCCAAACAGGCGCATAAGCAATAGGATTTGTTCCATCTGTTACAGTTCCTGAGATTGTAAAAGAAGGCTTACTCATTTTAATCTCAAAAGGACTGGCCACCGTTACTAAATTTCCAGCTAGATAAATATCAGCCGTATCATTGCCATCAACTGCTACTGTATTAGCTCTCATCTCAACACTCTTTTCTGGCACAAAAGGAAGACCAGGCTTGAATACTCCAACGGAATAATTTCCAACCTCACTTAGCTTTAAAACAAATTTACCATTTGTGTCTGTCTTAGTATGAGCTCCTTTGCCCTCTCCCATCGGTTGATATGCCCAAACTTCTACATCAGCAATTGCAGTATCTAACCCATCTTTTACATAACCAATAATCTGTTTATCGGCTGTTCCAATAGTCATGACCACTGTTCCGTCATTTGTCGCCCCACTTGATTCTCTAATTACCGAACCATTATTACTTATGATAACTTCAGTTGGCATTGGTGGCATCCAATCTGGCATTGGCGGAGGACCCATTAAAGCAGTTTTAGGCATAGCTGGTCCCATACCAACCATCCAAACTCCGTCCGGCAAGAAAAGAGTAGCACTAGGATTTTCTCCACCAGGACTAATTGTTTTTACCTTAAAGCCAATCGGACTACCCGCAAAAACATCAATGCTATCACTACCAAAAGATCCTGTTATGTCAACAGTTATTTCCGCAACTCCTGCTCCGGCTGCTTCCTTATGTAAAGTTATAACTGTTGTAGAAGATGAATCATTCAACATTATCATAGCTGGCATTGGCATCCCCGAATAATCTACTCCTGACAAAGTAGCAACTGGCTCGGTAAAGAGCATATATTGACCTTCTGGAAAATTACTAAAAACAACATCTGCTGAAGTAGAATCATTAAAAGTAGCAATGCCTTCACTTGGACCAGTCATAGGACTAGCCAAAAATACATAAATTTGCCCATTGTGTCCACTGGTTACACCGTTAACTGTCACCGTTAAAGAATGATTTCCACCAGAATTTATAAAGACTGGCATTGTATTAATTGTTTCCAATAAAGTACCACTAGCATCTAAAGTTTTCATATCAATCGTATAGCCAGAAGTATCCGGTCCACGAGGAATAGAAGAATTAATAATTCCAGTAATATCCATATGCAAATAATCATTTGTCTGAGTTGTATCTCCACCTGTAACAATAGTAACAGTTCTATTCGTCTGATTACCTGTTACAGAAGCTATAGTTACCACGCCCGCATTCCATTCGTTAATATCGTTGTTAACTGGAGAATAAGTATCTTTGGTAGCTGAGCTAACATCAAAACCAGAAGGAAAAGTCAAAACAATACTACCGCCACTAGGAACCGCTTTAGTTAATGGTACATCAACAAAATAGAGAGTACTTTGCCCAGCCATAGGATTCATCGGAAAAGCTCCAGCCATCATCATGCCCATATCTCCCATATCAGGCATAAAGAAATCACCTGGACCTAAAATACCTTTGGTATCCATACTATTATTAATCGGCATTTGAAAATTTGTTGGATTACCTGCCTTATTGCCTGATAAATCAGCCACTCCAGCACCAGCCACAGAAGTAGATGCTACATCAATATAAAAATCCACTGGTCCACCAAGGAATAGTGTCGCTGGATCAAGACCAAGATTTTCAATCATAACAGTATTATCTTCCGCTTTATAATTAAACTGAGAATTAGCGGCTACTAAATCAACTACTGTGCCAGCTGCCGCCACAGTAGCCGGATCACCCCATTTCAAAATATAATTTTGAGGATTCAAAACCGAGTTAGCCCAATTACTTGTGTCAGTTACAGGGGCTGATTGCATAGCTTCCGAAAAAGTAACCGCTATACCATAATCATCACCATTAGCAAACATTAAAACAGGAGCAACTGTGTCACCAGAACTTGAAGTTGTAAATACCACAAGCACCGAAGCTGGCATAGTATTGCCCGACAAATCGGTGATACCAGTACTACTACCTATAACAGTCAAAGTATAATCAACTCCTGTTGCCAAAACAGTACTAGGTGTCAAAGATACTGATTGAGAATTAGAGTCGTAGTTTACATTACTTGTTACTAAAGAACTTCCTCTCTTTAGAGTGATGGTGTTGGAATTTACAGTAGAAGGATCTAAACTCTCGGAAAATTGAATATTCAAAGCTCCTGGATTTACAGGAACTCCAGTTTCATTATTGATTGGCCAAGTACCAAGAATTGTTGGAGCATCAACATCCACATTTGAACCAACATCAAAACTACTTTTATAAAACTCATAACTAGCAACATTTTGACTCTGAGCAGGATCTCCCATCCAAATTCCTGTCGCACTTTTTGTTGCTCCACTTACAATCAAACGATATTTACCAGCAACTAAATTACTAGCAGGAGTTATAATAGCAATTTTTCCACTTGTATCAAGAATGGTACTTATAGTTATAGAGCTTGCTTGCTCAGCTCCTGATACTACGATAATTTTATTAAGTTTAATATTTCCAACAGTAGTTACAGAACTAGAATCCATTGAGTCCGAAAAGGTAACAGTCACTTTAGTATTTTGATCAACATTTAAAGTACCATCACTCGGTTTAGTACCAATTACAAATGGAGGCATCATGGCTCCACTACCAAAATCATCCCAGACAAAATTATCAACTCCCATTCCAGTTGTAAAAGATATGACATGTCCACCTTCTGGTCTGTTACCCTCCAAAGAGTTTCCTGAAGTATCACGAATCGCTCCAGTCATTACAAGATAATAAGTTTTGTTCTCAAGAAAACCTCCAGTTGGAGCTGAAACAACACCTAAATATGGCTCCATAGGTCTAAAGACTGCCATATTATTACTTGAATCGTTATCATATTCCACACTACTAGGATAAATTGGAGTTGTACCGTCAATTGTAAAATAAGTTGACGAAGCATTAAAAGTTGATGGATCTAAGTCTTTAGATATACCAATATAAACTTCAAAACCTTCTTCCAAGGCAGGAACACCAAACATTCCATCTGGTGGACCTGTCCAAAGTATTATTGGCTTAGTACTATCTCCAGTCGCTCCTCCACCTGTTCCTTCAAACATGGTTTTTGTCGCCACACTTACGGCAGCACCATTAACAAAAATATCTCTGATAGACTCTTCATAATAACCACTCTTAACTAGAAAAATATTATACATTCCATTCGGAGCGTTGATAGTGTAGTCCCCGCTAGCATCAGTCGTAGTACTGTAACCTGTCCCTTCTAACATTACCAAAACAGCTTCAATTCCGATAGCAGTATCATCTTGAATCGTACCAGTAATAGCATAAGTCGTACCAGCTGCCGCACAGTTTACTATAAATGGCACAGTTGCCACAGTATCAATATTACCTGACATATCTGCCGTTGGACTAGCTGACATATATCCAGTACCGCCGTTTGTAACTACCGCTAAAAAATAATAAAGTCCATCACCTGTACTACTATCAACTGTCGCTTGAGGAATAGTAAATTGAAACACACCATTTGTTTGATGACTACCAATGGCAATTGTATAATCACCAACTATAGAATTTTCTGGCGTACCATCACCAACAAGATAATAAAGCTTGGCACTTATTTCATCAACCGGAGTCATAGGATCACCCATTTGAGCTAAAACAACAAAATCAGAACCTGTATCAGCAGAATTAATCGGCATATGCATTATCATTGGACCATTACCGCCAAAAAAATCAAACACAGGCTCTTCTGTAGCGGATGAAGTATTTTGCGGAGCTGGTGATGCCTGCACCAAAAAATCAAAAAGATTATCTTGCGTATCCCAACCATTACCCATCAACTCATCAGGTCCTCCGCTAGCCATATCCTCCGCCCAAGTTTGACCAAAAGATTTTCGTTCTAAACTCTGCCCTTGAGTATGCACTGTCATAGCTTGTCCTTCTGGACTACTAGCAGTTCCCCAACCTAATTTATCTATTTCTTGACTACCGTTATAAATTCTAATATGTCCGCCTGATAAAGTCATACTAGCATTAATAGGTGTATCGGCCGTAGGACTTATTCCAGCTGTAGCAAACAAATAAAAGCCATAAGCATCAAGTGTAGTTGAACCCAGAACAGTAGCAATAGTAGTCCAACTCACAGTACTATCAGCACTGTATTGTATAAACCAACCACTAATATCAATCCCCGTAGCCGAAGCATTATAAATCTCTACAAATTCGTTGTCTGATCCATCATAATTAGCTGATACTTCAGATATTTTTACCTTCACTGGAATTACTACAGTTTGCGGAGTTAGGGTTATATTAGCATTTCCTGCCATATCTAAAACACTCGCTGTTACTGCTACGGTAGTAGATGATACTACTATATCACCATCAGAATTTAATCTAATTGTATTTGGAACTTGCATATTAGCCTCAGTGACACTGAGCGATCCATTAAAAGAATAATAATCTTTATTTGTTGCCACAACCATATCAACCATTTCAGAAAAAACAACATCAACTGTATTGCTATTTATATATTCAACAGACACTACTGTAGGTGCAGTAGTGTCAGCCACTAAAGGATTCATATCATTTAAAGGTGTAATAGTTGGAGAACTAGCTGAAGTCACAATCGCATCACTAGCCATCAAAAAAACTACTGCATCCTGATCTGAATCAGACCAAGTAGCACCAGTTGAAACTGTAACAAAGAAAGTTGTTCCTCCTCCTGCAATAGAATTATTAGCCGAAGTCGTAACTGTCACTGGAGTAGTAGTTCCAATAGTAATTAAAGTGCTTGAGCCTGCTAAAAGATCACCGCCACCAAAATTTCCGTCACCATTATCCTGATAAATCTTTAAATGTGAAAAATCTCCTGCTGTTAGAGAACTACCACCAACATCTTCAAGAAATACAGTCACACTAGATAAACTTTCACCAGCACTTTGAATAAGAGTAAAATCAATCACTGCCACATCCGTAGAATTAGCCCCAATCATCATTGACGGACCAGAACCAGGACTAGGCAATAAAGACGCAGGTTGCGAATCCACTGTAACCGTCGCTTGAGCTGTTGGAACAAAGTTTAAAAACGATACTCCGACATTTAAACAAATGAGATTAAAAATCATTGTCAAGACAACAATCTTTTTATAAGTTTTTTTGATAGTCATAAGTTGATTAGATAAAAAAAAGATTGACAAAAAATGCCAATTTTTCAAAATCTTATAATTTAAGTATATAAATAAAATTTAATAAAAATAGTTTTCCCCATGTATAAAGATTTAAATTAAGCTATTTTTATTATACTACTTTCTTGTCATTTTGTAAAAAATGTGATATTTAAGGTCAAATTAATATAAAAAAGCTCAGCTTTATATTTTCATATCATCGCTTCCTAAACATACCTGATTACGCTCATTCCACCACAGATATTGAGCAATAGTTAAAGACCCAACATCTGTATTACTCGCCAGCAACTTAATATAACTAGATTTAAATTTACCTTTTGACTTTTTAGAAGCCTCACCAACATTATGCCCTTTTAATAGAGAAATCATTATTTGATTTGATGCTTCCATAAATAATTTAGCTTTAGGATCTTCCAATGGCTTAAAAGAATAATTCTTATCCATAATAATTATAAAATCGTCCTTATAACCTATGTATGCAGATTCTCTGTATTGCAAAACTTCTCGCCCTAAAATTTTCCCAGACCTACAAGACAAAGCATATGTTATCTTTCCTTTTAAAATTTCATGATTTACATTTTTTTCAATAAGAGGTTTATTATTATGTCCAGCAACACAAATATCATTGCCGTGACCATTGACAAAAATAACTTTAGGATTTAATTTTTTAACTCTACCAACAAACTCTCTATTGATTGCTTTATTTCTTTTTAAATCAACCACTTCAATTCCTTTTTCATCTGCGAGTTTAATTATCTCTTCAGCCCATAAAGAAATATATTTAGTTGTTAAATCATGTTCAGGACGAGTAATAATTATCATACAACAATTCCCTCCTTAAACGACTTTAACCATTCCATTTGAATTTCTACTATTTTTTTTCCTACTTCATTCTTTTTTTCTACACACTCTATTAACTCATCTCGTGAAAAACTTCCAGCTGAACCAAAAGACACTATTGTATCTGACGACAAAACAGACAATCGACTAATAACTAATTCGCGTTTTTCTTCGTCTATTGTTTTTTCTTGCTGGTCGCAAGTGTTTTTTTTATTTTTTGTCATATCTTTATATAAATTCAAGCTTTTCAAGCTTTTTTAAAATTATATCACCAAGAGGAGTACCAACACTAATTTCATTGTATGCAACATCCCAAGATATAGGTTTTTTCTCCAACACTAAAACTATCTCCCGTCTTGCACCAATTGGCACATTAGCATATATTTTAATAAATTTTTCTTTTCTATTTACACTCATTTTATTTTATATATTTACTATATATAATAATCTTGAAATAATATATAAAGATACTGCATCATTTATATCATAACATAACGACAGTCAATAAATCAATATTAATAAAAAAACAGAAATTTAATATTTCGTACTTTTCCTCCTTATCCCCAACATCACTAAATCCGTAATTAAAGTTTTATAATTCAGTTTTGAGACAAACCATAATTTAGGATACATTGAGTTTGGTGTAAATCAACGACAACAATTACAATTTAAATTAAAACCTTTTACAATATATCACATTAGAAGTCTTAATTCAAGGCTTGATTCCAATCCTATTTTTTCTAATTCCACCTAAGGCTTTGTTAAAAGATACAGAAACACAAATCAAAAACTTTAATCCCATCAAACTGGATAAAAGTGGACAAATAGTATAGAATAAATATTATTAACCGACTAGACAATAGTGTATGAATGAAATAAAGAACAAGTCGTATAAAAATATCATTTCAATAAATCAATAAAAATACAAAAGCATATGAATGTACAACAGGAAAAATATAAAGAAATAAAAGAAAAAGCAGAAAAAGAATACAAGAAAACAAAAGCAGTATTTTCTCCATTTCTAAAAAGAAACATCAATTTTAATTCTAAGGGATTAGATCATATAAAATTCAAAGAATGGAATAAAACTCGTTTAATAGCTGACCAATATTTAAGATTGAAATTTCTAAAATTAGCTCCACGTATTCTAGAAAAAGCTACGACACTACAAGAATTTAATGAAACAAAGAATTTTGAAAGAAAAAGAAAAAATACCCGATGGGAAAAAATCTTAACACCTGTGAAATATTATGGCTTTGTAGCTTTATTGAACTACAAAATAAAAATAAAAATTATAGTTAAAGAGGTTGAAGGTGGGCAACCTTTCTTTTGGAGTATTATGCCCTTCTGGAAAACAAAAAACAATCCAATTATAAAACAAACAAAAAAAGTCTTCCACGAAGGAGACTTAGAAAATGATTGAAAACTTTTTTTGCATGATATTCGTCTGCAGTTTTATGTATTTAACCGCGGGAGAACCATAGTCCTCACAAATATCACATTGTCATCATAACATAAATATCATTAAAATGCAATGAAATCAAATAAATAATTTAATGTTAGGTAAATATAGCAATAAATTAATAATAATCACAAACAAACAACATTCATTTAATCACATTCTGAAAATAATTAGAATGGAAATATGGTCAAGCCTTGAATCAAGATTTTTTACTTTTTAAAGAATCTGGTCCTAACATCATTAAATCCGTAATTAAAGTTTTATAATTCAGTTTTGAGACAGACCACAACTTAGGATACATTGAATTTAGTATAAATACTGGCAATATATTGATCTCATTTAAATATACCCTTAAGCCTTACCACTATCTATTCTTTTATAAAAAACCCCCGACATGTATTTGATACATGTCGGGGTATTTGCTTGCAGTAGTAACTACAACTGGAACTTTTTCCAGAAAGACTACTGAATTACATATTTGTGAAATTGTTCCACGGGCTTGTCAGTCCGAGTTTGAAATGGTGTCCAGTTAAATTTACCAGACTGTGCGTTGTATTCCTTCACTAAATTATTTCTCTGTGAAGCAACGGACAACAAATCTTCATCGGCTTGTTGTTTTTCTTTATTAAACTGTGCCTGGATGTGTGGTGGCCATAAAATCATATCATCACCATATCCCTGATACTTCTTGGTAACAGTTCCAACACGACCCCTAAACAGAATTACATCCTGATCCATTTTTTCAATGGCATTGGCCTGATCAATGAACCATTCGTATTTTTGCAAAGCTCTTTCTGGACCAAATTCGTTTTGAGCCACCTTGGCAGCTTCACCAAACCATCCAAAGATGTAACCAGTGACACCTAAAACAACAGAGATACAAACAATGAGTAAAAACACTTTCCATAAAATTGCTCCAGGACCTTTTTCGGCTGCTTTTTCATATTCATTCCAAGACATAATTATTTTCCTCCTTTTTCTTCATTGGCCTTTCTAACTTGCTCTTCAAGAGCTTCCATTTTGGCAGTATGGGCTTCTTTTCCTTTTGCTTCACTTATTTCCAGCTTTTTTTCCTGTTCAAGTTGCCACTCACGAGCGACTTTGTGCATGTTATAGAGACCGGTCACCGAATCAACTGGATTTTCCAAATCAATAGGATAATCAGTTTTCAGATAACCAAGACCACCAGCTGTTCCCCACTGATGATAACGACTCATTGGATCAAACCAATAAATATATGGATCTGAATGACCGTAAGTGCCGTCAGGACCAATAAATTCATCTGTTCGATAATAGCCTGCATCTTTATTCCCATCACGACCTGGCTGTAAAAAACCTGAGTTAGGAAAACCAGTATTTGTGCCATCATATGCAGCATGTTTCGGTTCAAGCCTTTTACCAGAACTAGTAACCTTGTTTTTCACTGGCATTCTCTTGATAATCTTACCATCAAGAGCAATAAGGTGTATCCACATAATCTTTGTGGGATTAGTGGTTACATTTATTCTATCCCAAATGTTTTGTTGTTCACACGTAAGACCATTTGCATTCTGGGGAACTTTAGGAAAGTTCTGAACCTGCACAGCACCACTCTTTGAAGATTGAGGCTCATAATCTGAACAACCTGAAATAAAAATCATCATCAAACAAAACACCATTAACAGACTACCTGTCATTCGTTCTCTCATGTCTTAATACCTCCTCCGTTAAATTAGTTAAACTACTATTCTATTTTCAAACTACAATGATTGCAAAATCACAATTGTACCAATGTAGCATATTTTGAAATAACTGTCAAATTCGTAAGCTGTAAAATTTGTATTTTCAACACATCTTCAAACAAAATAACTAATATTAAATAAAAATATTACATTACAAATGAAAATAGAATCAAGTTTTAAATTAAAGTTTTTTACTTTTTAGGCCATAATTTCTTTATTATTTAGTCCCAACATTACTAAATCCGTAATTAAAGTTTTATAATTCAACCTTGAAACAGACCATAACTTGGGATACATTGAGCTTGGTGTAAATCCTGGTAATGTATTAATCTCATTTAAATATATTTTACCATTCTTGCTCATTAAAAAATCAATCCTTGCTAAACCACAACAATTTGAAATGGCTCAAAAACAATTATAGACGAATAAATAAAAAACACCCTCAAAATATGAGAGTATTTTTATTGTGCCCGCTTATCGGCTTAGACTCCAAAAGGATTAGCCGAACGGGGCTTACGCCCGCAAGCACATTTATATGGTATACTATATTTTACCTTTTGTCATATACTGTAAACTAAATATAACAATATATAATTAAAAATATGTTAAACTAGTAAAAAAGTAGTTCGTAAATTACCACGCTCACTCCCATAGCAAGCCTTATCAGCCTGCCACGAGTGAGTGTAGCGATTTTTCGTGACTCAGGATAATAGATGAAGCTTGAACTTTTTTAACTTAAAAAATTAAATACATGAATCACAATATCATCCATAAATTTTATCAAAATCAGGATTGAAAATATTTCAATGGAAATTTTAAGGTAATATAATCTTTGAGGCTTACCATATTAAAAATCTTAATTCAAAACTTGACCCTAATTCCTAATTCTAATTCCTAATTCTTTCGGTTTGAATCTATAAACCACGAAACTAAAATAAAACTACAGAAATATCTCTGTAGTTTTATTTTGCTCCCCGTAGTAGATATGTTTAGAACAATAAACTGGAAACTTATTGCATTTGATTTAGAAAATTTTAATTTAATCCAGACCAAGATTTTTTAAAATATTATCACTTACTGAAGAAAAATCAACCACTTCTTTTATGGCTAGCCCAGCAAGTGCTATCTTTTCAGTAGATATATTACCTCTACTTATATGAACTTTACTTTTTAATTTTTTTAACTCCTCATACTTTGTATCACAAAGTTTGGCTGAAAAAGGAAATCCATTTTGTCTATCTCTCATTTTCTGACATATCTCATCACCAGACATTGTTTCAACTTTATGAAGATCAATGTAGCCCATACTAGACGCTAAATGTCCACTGCATTTATTTTCCCAATGTTTTTGCTGAATTTTAATTGTTGTGTGACCGTTACAAGCATTTTTATTTTTCGTGGCAATAAAAAAAGCATAAACTTCAAGTGGCTTTAAAATATTACCAGCTAGTTTATACTTTGGTTTAGTTATACCAGTACTCCTCTCTAAAGATTTTTTATCGCAATATACATTCTGATTTGAGATCCTGCTTAATAAAAGGTTATCGGGTAACGGAAGTTGCATATTTTAGCGTGCATTCAAATCAAGTTCAACACCAATATTTTCATCACCTCCCAATGTTGCCCCCAACTTAAGCATAGGCTTTGTCTTGTAAGCTACTTCTGTTAATGTTTTTGCACCATAACCTTTTAAATTCTCAAGGAGTACATCAATAGTCTCTTGATTTTCTTCAATTAAATTAAAATCAATTCCTGTATCATTATCCTCATTAAAACTATACACAACATAGTCTGCCCCGGATGGAGTAAACTCACTTGTTGGAATTACTATTTTCTCCTGAACCAACAAATCAAGCCCATCACGAATTGATTTGTCATAAGGACCATAGTAATACCTTACATAATTAAAATCAGAAATTTTACTTCCACCTTTTTTAATTGAGAATAAATCAATCAAATAGCATAGCTTCATTATTCCCGTAACCGAAACTTTCGGATGATTTTTTACAATATACGCTATTAACTGATTATTTTTAGTGTTTTCAATGCTCATAACATTATCCACATATCTTATGTTTATTATACCATTTTGTCAACAGAAGGTAAAATTGTCTCTGTGTGCTCTATGCTATTACAATTATATACATTTAGATTAAAATTGATTTATTCTATAAAATAAATAATAATCATGGTTATGGTCATGGGATCAAGTCTTGAATTAAGACTTTTTAATTTTTTGATTCTATTTTTTTAACAATCTTACTTATTGAAAAATAATGAAGATATAAGCGTCTCCCTATTCCCAATAAACTGTAGCCATAATCTAAATATGCTTTATAGATTAGTTTATTTCTTTTTCAGTTCTTCTTCAGTAAAAATTTTATTTAAAATTGACCTATAAAATACACCGCATTACTTCAAGATAATATTCATCTTTATTTATTAACAACAATTCAAATCTTCCTTGCTTGACCCTGATTCGAAATCAAAATAAAACTACAGAGATATCTCTGTAGTTTTATTTTGCTCGGAGCTTGGGATAATGTTGGAACAATTTTTACTAAATGAAATTATTAATTATTATACTCATTTAAAATTTTAAATGCTCGGTCATGTTCTGGATTGTGACCTTCAATTTTTGTTGTAATTTTTAATATATCAAAAGCTTCTTTGGCATATCCTTCCCAATTATTACCGCCACTTTCTTTGTCACATACGGCAAGTGCGTAATAACTAAATGGAAAATTTTGATTAAAATCTATAGCTTTCTTAAATTTGTTCAGAGAACTTTTATCACATTTTATTTTAATTCCCCCTTCAACCATTGTATATGAATCATATAAAATACTTGGCAAACCTGACGGTATCATTGGCTTGTTAGGGTCCGATGCGTAGAAAAAATCTAAATCAGTACCTTTGAAATTTAATGTTGAAATGTATTCATAAGTTTTAACTTCATTCAATTCCTGCATTGTTCTGCCAAGACTTATACCCATATCCGAAAGTTTATTACTCGATTCAATCAAATCAATCTTTGTTTTTTCAAGCTCTTCATTTGTGGACATTATTTTTGTGTTTGCTGTTACTAAGTCAGCTTTCGTTTTTTCGAGCTCTTCTTTGGTACTAAATAATTTAATTTCTGAATTAGACTGTTTGCTTTCTAACTTTTTATAATCTTTTTCATTAATGTAGTTATCTGTAATAGTGATAACACACCCTAATAAACCTAAAAATAGAAAGATATGTCTGATAATTCTTTTATTATCTTTATCAGTAAAGAAATTAATTAATAACGAAATAATAATTAATAATATTGAAATAATTGTTAATGCCATTTTTTTTATTATTCATTTGATTCGAAAAATATATTATGTATATTTTGAACAATTCCCTGAGTTGCATAATTACCAACAGACACCCAAGTAGATATTCCTAGTAAACGTCTGGGTCTGGGGTCAAGTCTTGAATTAAGACTTTTTCATTTTTTGATTCTGTTTTTTTAGCAATCTTACTTATTGAAGAATAATGAAGATTTAAATGTCTTCCTATTTCCGAT
>JAGLJW010000016.1 GCA_023142215.1 Candidatus Parcubacteria bacterium | reverse complement strand
TTTTTTATTAACAATAAAAAAACAATATGGAGCGGTAGTTCAGCTGGTTAGAATGCCTGCCTGTCACGCAGGAGGTCGCGGGTTCGAGTCCCGTCCGTTCCGCATACACTAATAAAAACAAAGGCCTATGTCTTTGTTTTTATTTTATATAAATCTATTATAGTGTTGTTCGTAATTACAACAAACAAATTATCATTAATATAAATTATCCACAAACCAACCAATAAAACATTAAAAATAGTACCTATAATCAAATAACATACAAATATTTGTAGGTTATTGACATATACATATACTTTTGCTACCATATAACTAGAATTAATTTTAAAAATAATAATTGTGTATTTTGGCTATTTGGGTTATTGGGTATCCAAAGATATATTTTATGGATTTTTACACTAACATTAAACATAGAAGTTACACTTATAATAAATCTTGCTATTAATATTTCAACTAATATGAAGCATTTAACTGCAAAAATCCTAATAACCAAAATATATAATAAATTTTCTTAATTTATTAAACATATGATACATTCATTTTCATGTAAAAATTTTTATTCATTTAAAGATTTAACTATAATAGATTTTACAGTAAACGATAAAGCGCCAAGTAACGATGGATATTTTCAGGCTACCTCGGATGCTCATCTTTCAAAGATTGAAACTGTAATAGGACCAAATGCATCTGGAAAAACAAATCTATTAAAAATATTACCATTTTTAAAATGGTTAATAGTTACTTCTTTTAATGCCTCTCCTAATGCCCCTTTACCAATAAAACCTTTTTTATTTGGCAATAATAAAAATAAATCCACTGAACTGTCTGTTGATTTTGAGATTAATGGTAATATTTATGTTTATACTTTTATCTTAAATGAAAAGAAAATAATTGCAGAAGAAATAAAAGTAAAAAATAAAACTACTAAAAAAGTAACTACTAAAAAAGTTTTTTCTCGCAAATGGAATGAAGAAAAAAATAAGTACGAATTAGATGACAAGAAGTTTAATTTGCCAAAAGGATATGAAGAACTTCTTCGTTCTAATGCTAGTATAATCAGTGTTGCTTCACGATTTAACCACAAGAAAAGTCTGGAAATATTTAATTTTTGGCAAAATATAGAAACTAATGTAATTGAAGCTGGTTGGGTTGGCAACCATTTACTTCCAAATGCTAATCAGCAACTTATTGAAGCATTTGATTTTTTTAGCGAGAAAAAGAATGCTCACATTAAAGCTGAAGCCGAAAAGCTTTTATCACAGTTTGATCTTGGTTTAGATTCTTTTGAAATAAAAAAAGAAAAAAAAGATAACGGACTAAGTATCAATGTTAGAGTGGCACACACTTTTGGTGGTGAAAAAAAATATATACCAATAAAGTATGAGTCATCTGGAACAAAACAACTTTTTGTGCTCTTAAAAACAATTTTGCTGGTTTTGGCTAACGGAGGAGCAGCAATATTAGATGAATTTGATGTTAATTTGCATCCAGAAATAGTTTTAGCTTTGTTTGATTTATTTATGCAACCAGAAACTAATCCTAAAAATGCTCAATTGCTTTTTAGTAGTCATAGTCATCAAATATTAAGTAAGCTAGATAAATATCAAATTGTTTTGACTGAAAAAAATGAAAAAGGTGAAAGTGAAGCTTGGCGACTTGATGATGTTACTGGTGTTCGCGCTGATGATAATTATTATTCAAAATATATTGCTGGTGCCTACGGTGCTGTCCCTAAACTATAATACATGTCGAGAACAAATCCATATAAAAGAAAAAGACGCCAAGCAAATAAAACTTTGTTGATTTTTGGCGAAGGTATGAATGAGCAAATGTTTTTAAAGCATTTAAAAAAGTTATACTGTTGTGATACTAACGTAGCTATTACTGTTAGAAAAGGCAGGGGTGGAAATTCAGCTAATATTGTAATTGATGCCAGTAGAGTGTTAGGAGAATTTGATAGAAGAGTTGTTGTTTTGGATAATGACAAACCAAAAGGCGAAATTGAAGAAGCAAGAAAAATCGCTGGAAGTAAGAAAATTGAGCTGATAGAAAACACTCCCTGTCTTGAACATTTACTTTTATCTATTCTAGGCTCAAGTAAAATAAGCAACGATTCTCCAGAATGTAAAAAAATGTTTGAGTCTGAATATATAAATAAAAGGCAAAGAAAAGAAGCTTATGAATATAATAATCTTTTTAAGAAAGAGTTGCTTGAAGAAAAAAGAAAAACGATTAAAATATTAGATGATATTCTTCAGATAATGGAAGGTAAATAAAAACAAGTTATGCAAACAAACTTAAATAACCAAATAGCAGATAAATACAAAAGCAACTCCCAAAAGATTCATGTTTTAACTGAAGATTGGGTTAAAAAACATCCTGACAATAATCACGTTAAAGATAAAATTAGACAACAATTACAATTACTTCAAGATAAAGGCTATTTAAGTTTCGTTTCTCGAGGAAGATATAAACTAAACTAAATTTATGAGACATTTTATTTTTTTAACCCAAGAGGGTTATACTTTTCAACCAAATACCGAATCAAATATGCCTGATATTGAAAATTTACAGGTGCTTGGAACTGCTAGCGGAGAAGATGAAAAAAAGGCTTTTGATAATTTTATAGAAGAGAATGAATATTTACTAGATACGGATTATGAAGATGTATTAGCTATGGAGTTAAAAGATGAAAAATTCTTTTATTTTTCATTAAAGCAGAAATAGCTTAATTTTGTAACGGGACATATCGTATTTACTAAAAAATAATTTCTTTTTTATTTTACGAAATAGTGTGTACGTTTAGTTGTTTTTCCAATTCTGCAATTTTTTCTTTTGTATAATCAGGAATAGAATAAAGATGATACTTTTCAAAATATCCAACTATCGTCTTCTCACATTTTTCTAATAAAGCTGAACAATTATCCTTTTCCCCTTTAAATAAAGATGAAATCAAAACAATCTCATAAATTTCTTTTACATTTTCTAAGGTGACAATATTTGCCACTATAATTCTTGAAATAAATTCACTCAATACAGTTATGGCATTTTCTGGTTTAACCCCATACTCTTCCGTTAATGTTAAATTAAGATTTAAATAGTGTAGTTTTTGAGGTTCAAATTTGATATTATCAACTTCTCTAAAAACAGATTTAATCATTAGGTCTGCGTTTAAATCTAAAAATCTGCATCTATAAGAAGATAGATAGGAATAAATATTTAAGTAGTCATCAAAAGATATTTTATTCTTCTCAAGCAACTTTTTGGCTATAGAAAATAGTGAGCAATATTCTGGTATGCCCTTTTTAGTTTGCAAATTATTGGCTTGCAAATATAAGAAATCTTCGGTTATTATAATGGCATTATTTTTTTGTGCTAAAATACAAGCGTCTGTTAATTCAGGAGCAATATTGCTTTCTGAAAAATGTTCAGATTTATTTGCTTGAGAAATGGAGAAAATATTGTTTTTGTCTTTTTCTAAAATCTCTATACTTTGTTTAAAGTTGTTTTTTATCCTTTCGTTTTTTGCTTTATCAATCTTATCAGATACTAATTTGTCATCAACACATCCCATATGACCAATCTGTCCAGGTGTAATATTAAATTTCTCCAAAGTTTTAAATAAAAAGGTGATAACCGATTGAGGCACTTTTAAATTTGGAATGAAGGGTTTTATTTTTTTCAATAAACCTGTTTCAGCTAAAAAGAGAGCTGTTGTGCCGTCTAAAAACACTTCCGAATTCTCTATTATTTTTTCAGCTACTTGCCCTTGTTTATTTATATCCTGAACTGAACCATCAGAAAATCGTATAAACCCTTTATTTTCTTTTGTGATTTTACCAATTGCATTAGTCACCCCTCCCTCACTTAAAGCCAAGAATGCAAAAGGGTAATTATTCGAACAATAGCCTCCAAAAAATTCTTTACCTCTTTCTTGCTGGTCTTTAATAAAATTTATTACATTATTAACATCTATACCACCATTTTCATCATTTGGCACTTCAATTGCTACTCCCATATCCCACCTACCTTGCTTTGACAAACTAAAAAAACTATCGTGAGCTTTCCAGTTTATATAAGCCTCTAAATTTAAAATATTTTCAATCTTTCTTTCTTCTTTATTGGTTTGATATTTATCCTCCGGAAACTCTATTTTATCATTTACCTTTTTACCAATAAGCAAATTATATTTATTATTTGCGGAGTTAATTTTAGTAGCATCCAACTCATCTTCATCACCAACATAATACCACTGCTCTTGGTTTTTAAATTTTACAAAAAAATTGTTTGTAATTTTTTCAAGTGTTTCAATTTTAGCAACACCAGAATTGCTTAATTGGACGAATTGAAAAAATAAATATCCGTATTGTTCTTTAGTAGGCTTCCTGATTTTTTTAATTCCATTACACAATGACAATAATGCTTTTTTATAATCTTCATTTTTTAAATAAACTTCAGCTTCTACAGAAATAACAAATTCAAAACTTTTAATGATGTTAGGATATTTCTGAAACAACCTCAGGGCATCTTTTTCTTCGCTTCTTTGTAAATAAGCGGTTATTGTTTGTCCTAACAATAGTTCTTGATTCTTTTCATCTATTAACTCAAAAGTTTGGGGATTGCTTAACAAATATTTGCCTATGTTTATTACCTCTAAATAATCTTCCATCTTCATACAAGCAGTAAATTGGTCTAACTTATATGTCAATTGTTTTCTTTCATTTTTTTCTAACTTGAATAATCTATCTAAAATTTTTACCTCCATTTCCCAAGCTTGTTTTTCTCGAACCACTTTTAAAGATATTTCGCAATCAAGATAATTTGCATTTTCAAACTCTATGTTTTGCACGATTTTAAAGGCGTTATTATATTCTTCTATATCAGAGTAATATAATAGATAAATTTTTTCTTTTTGGATGTTGTCATCGTCTGGTATATTGTCAATTATATCTTTCCTCAAACTAGGATTATCTTTTAAACAATTTGCAAACGTTAACATTAACTGTAAATCTTTTTTCAAAAAATCAATTACTTCATTTTTCTTCCCTGCTTCTATGTGTAAAATTAAATCTTTAATTTTTTCATTCTTTGCAGATAAAAACTTTTTGCCATCAGCAAATAATTTACCCCTTTCACAAAATTGAAAAGCCAAAGATTTTGCAAGATCATAAGTGATGTTTTTATCTGATAAGTATTTAATAATTTTCTCAAAATCTTCTTTTTCTGGACGATAATGCGTTAAAAGTAAATTTAAAAAATTATCTACATCTAAATCAAATGAGCATTGCATTATTAGGTCAACAAGTTTTTTGCCAGCATAAATAATCTTTTTATAGTTTTGCTGAACTACATAAATATAAAACTTTCTAAACTCTAAAATAGTTTTACTGCTAATATATAAATCATCCCAATTACTATTTTCTATTTCTATTTCATTAATTTGATTTAATATCTCCTCCGCCTTTTCTATATGTTTAAGAGGAAAACCTTTTTCAACTAATCTCTCTAAACTGAAAGCTAACTTAGTATTAAAGCTAGAAAATGAGCATGGATATAGTTTAATTGATTTTTCTATAAACTCATCAGCTTTTGTATAATTTTTATCTTTTTGATAAAAATGAGAATAAATACGATAGTAGATAGATTTTTGTTTTTCATTTTTGGGAAAATCATTTTCATAAATTTTTGTTGTATCAATACTTTGGTTTAAACGAAGCTTCCTAATCAATTGTTCAATAACAAAAAGCCAATGATTTTTATCTATCTTCTTAGCTTGTTTTAATAACTCTTCATTTTTATCGTAGTCGCCCTCATTTAAAAAAATTTCAGCTAAATAAAGAATAGATTTAATATTTTTGGGATAAAGTTTGGAAATGCTTTTTAATAGTTTCTTGGCCTCACTCACGTCTTCTAAACTTTGTTTGACTCTTGCCTTTAATATTTCAAGCTCACTATTAACGCTATCATCCTCCAGAGTTTCTGAGATAATCTTAATTGATTGAATGGTTTTAAGTACATACTTTCCATTACCTCTATCTAATTCTTTTTCCAACTCAGACAACATTATTAATATTAGTTTTTTACCAAACTCAGTTTTTTCAGGTGATTTTATGGCCCATTCCTCTATATCATTCTTCCATTTTTCCATATCTTCGACACTATATTTATCTGGATGGTCATCTATTATCTTGTGATGCTTCTTGCACAAGGCTATCAAATTATCTGGTGAATTTCTTTTTTCTTCCGATAAATCAATATTACCTCTTGGGCCTCCATCACTTCTTGCTTTTATATGAGCTATATCTCCTACTATGCTATCTTCCTCAACCAAATGTTCTTTGCAGTTTGGAAAACCACACTTACCACCACAGTTAATGTAAACTTTTAATTTTGTAGTTAAATTAACTTGTTTCTTTCTAATAGACATTTATTTATAATTTATACATTTTTTATATTTTCCTATAACGAACACCTCTTCCCATTCCAAGCCTCTCAATCTTTTTCATTTCCAAAAGCTTATTCAAAATCTGCAACGCTGTAGCTTCTTTGATTCCTAAGTTCTCCCGAATATCTTTTGAAGTAACATATTCATGCTCCCCAAAATACTGCCATACTTTTAATTGCTTTTCTGACAGGAAAGGTTCTATTCTTTCACTCTCATTAATTTTAATCGCCATCTTTGCCTGTTCAAGTAAAATTGTTAAAAAGAAAATCATCCAATGTACAATATCGCTCTTACGTTTTTTCCAATCTCCCTGACTTTTTTTAAGTGCTAAATAATAATCTACTTTATTGTCTTCTATAAATTTCTCATGCGAAACATACGGCATATATTCATATCCCGACTGAAGCATTAAGAAATTTGTTAACACACGTGAAGATCGACCATTACCATCTTGAAAAGGATGAATTGCCAAAAACTCTAACACAAAATTTCCAATGATAAGCAATGGATGAATTAAATTCTCTTTAAAGGCATTTTGAGTCCATTCAATTAATTCAGACATTTCTTTAGGAGTTAGATGCGGAGGAGTTGGTTCAAAAACAATACCAATTACTTTACCACTAGCATCAATCGCCTCAACTCTATTGCTCCCAAATTTATAATTACCCAAATGTTTTTTATCTTTTTCGGAATACTTTAATAATTCTTGATGAAAATGTTTAATAGAATTTTCGTTAAATTTTATTTTCTCCCAAGAATTAAAAATATTTTCCAACAATTCTTTATAACCAGCAACCTCCTGTTCGTCTCTGGTGGTAAATTTTTTAATTTTCAAACCTTTAAACAATTTTTCTATCTCCTCATCAGATAATTCAGCACCCTCAATACGAGTACTAGCTCCAGCGGAAGTGATAACTACAGATTTTTTTAATTTATTTAAAATCTGCGGTGATAATTTCACCCCCGCAATCCATCTGCCTTTAAGCTCATCAATCTCTGTAAGCAATCGCTGTATTTTTTGTGTATCTTCAAATTTTTTCCAATTTAATCTCGCTATTAATTTATTTTCTTTAATCATATTCATTATTTATTCGCATATTCCGCATTCGTAGCAATGGATTCAAACGAATAACTCTTATTAGTTATATAAGGTATTATAGGGGATTATGGGGGATAAGTCAATACCTGCTGAAATTAGTATAATAAAATACACGAAAAATAATACAAAACATATCATCCTTATCGTAATTCAGAAAGAAAATTAATTAATACTTCTTCCTGTTTTGTCTTTCATCTTAATTCTATTTGTTGATAACTTTTTTATTTTATAATATTATTCAATTATTCAATAGAATTTTAACTAACATTGGTCATTTGACATATTATTTCTATATGCTATTATATTAATAAGGATTGAGAGTTGATTAAAGTTTTACGGGAATAGAGTTTAGAGCTGATGAGTATAGTTTTGCTTCTTGCTTAAAGAATTAAAACCATACTCACCAACAAAAAACTCTATACACAAACCCAAACAAAACTTCAACCAACACAAACACTCAATCCTTTTTTCTTTTTTAAAAAATTTTATTTTAATAAAAAGGCTTATATAAGCCTTTTTTTGTATACTATTGTCCCACAAAATTACAAAAAATTACATTTGACGTATTTTTTTTATAATAACGGGACTAATTCTAACTTTTATGATAAAATTATAATATGTCATTAGAAGCAACACATATTCGCTTTGCTCTTGATTTAAAAAACAAGTATCAAGTGCAAGATATAGAAAAATATATATCAGGAACAATTTACCCTGATAGTCATTATGTTACAAAAATAGACAGGGAATTGACTCACAACGATGATATTTTAAATCCAGCATTCGCTAAAGATGATTTTAAGAAAGGTTGGCAAGTTCATCAAATTTGCGATATAATGCAAAACCGAATGAAAAAAAGAGTATTACCAAAGTTCTTTTCTAAAAAGCATAACGGATATGATGAACAAAGATGGATAATATCAACTTCAATGAAAATAATCCAAGACATGAATGATATGCAACAATTTCCAATTCAAAAATATTTAAAATATCTCGCTTTTTCGTACAACCCAAATGGAGAAAATATTAATGAAATAAAAAAATACAACCAAATAATGGTTGATTTATACAAAGATAAAAAGAAAATAACAGTTGAGGATAATTTTAATATGTGGCTTGCTCTTGGTATAAACGAAAAACTTGGTATTAAGATCAAAACTAAAACAGAAGAATTATTAAAAGATGAAGTACTGGTTAAAAAAATTGAGCATACTTATATTGATATGCTTAATAACTATAAAGATATTTTATAATCTTGGAACAAAATAGTATCCCCTGTTCTTCTTAAAAAAGCTAGAATGACAACTATCAGTTTTCATCTCCACCTCGTTGAAGCTCAGCTTCAAACAAGCACAGTCCACTGAAATATTGAGTGTAAGTAGAATTACTTTAACAAAAAGAACTATTTTTTAATAGTTTTTTATGTTTTATATTAATTCTATCTGTGGATAACTTTTTTATTTTATAATATTTTTCAACTATTTAATAGAGTTTAAACTAACATTAGTCATTTGACATATTATTTCTATATGCTATTATATTAATAAGGATTGAGAGTTGATTAAAGTTTTACGGGAATAGAGTTTAGAGCTGATGAGTATAGTTTTGCTTCTTAATAAAGAATTAAAACCATACTCACCAACAAAAAACTCTATACACAAACCCAAACAAAACTTCAACCAACACAAACACTCAATCCTTTTTTCTTTTCCAAAAAGTTTTATAATAACAGAAAGGTTTTACATAACGTAAAACCTTTTTTGTATTTTTTGTTAAACCCCTATTGACTTTATTGATAATTTTTTATACTATTAGCATATTAAATAAGTTATTTCTTTTATTATTTTTTCAAATCATAATTACCTGGAGGTATAAAAATGAAAGAAGAAATATTAGCACCTTACAAAAAAACATGCTCAAAATGTAAAAAAATTAAACTTGTTCCAAAAAATCATGAATATTGTTTAAAGTGTTTGAGGTTAATGCTAAACTTGGCATCGTGGGAAATTATTTGTTTACAATGCGGAAAGAAAACACCTGGCTCAAAAAAAGATAAAGATAAATTCTGTCAGAATTGTATTAGTGAGAATAGTAAAAAAAGTGCAAAAAACCTTATAGCTTCTTTTGATGACACTCAAGTAATCCTATTTGATCAATTTCTAAATTGGCACAACATTCGCACAGGAAACAACTAGCCTAGACTAAACAAGGAGAGCTACATAAAATCAATAATTGAATTTTTGTCATACACATATTCAAATTAAAAAGCTACTTTCATAAAAATGAATTGTAGCTTCTATTTTTAAAAAATTCGTTATAATTAAAATTTTTTGTTATAATTAATTAATAACAATAATTTTTTTATATGAACTTAAAATCTGAAATTAGAAAATCATATTTACTTAATAAATATGTAGTCATTACTCCTGGTCGAATTAAAAGGCCACGTGATGTTAAGGAAGAAACAATTATTAAACGCGCTAAAGACTGTTATTTCTGCACAGAAAGCATTGATAAACAACAAAAAGAACAGGGCAATTATATTATTGATGAATTAAAAATTAATAATGTTCGTCAAGTAACTAGCGTGAAAAATATTTTTCCGACAATGACACCCGAGAACGACAAGGCTTATGGTTATCAAGAAGTTGTTATTGATACACCCCATCATCATAAAGAGTTAGCTGATTTATCAGAAGAAGAAATTGGATATGTTTTAGAAATGTACAAGAAAAGAACCCTTGAATTATCAAAAGACAAAAAAATTAATTATATTCTTTGTTTTAAAAATCAAGGATCAAAAGCTGGTGCTTCATTAATACATTCTCATTCACAAATATTTGCTACAGAAATTATTCCACCAGATCTTCAAGAAGAATCAAATTTAATACAAAACTACAAAGAAAAAAATAAAACTTGTCCATACTGTGACATTATTAAAAAAGAGTCAAAAAGTAAAAGATTAATTTTTGAAGACAAGCAAGTTATTGCTTTCACCCCTTTCGCAAGTGAATATCATTATGAAGCATGGATTTTTCCAAAACGACACACGGATAATATTACCACCTTGAATCAAGATGAATTTAAATCATTCGCCTCAATACTAAAAAAAATCCTCACGAAACTTAAAAAAATAGATTTGTCATATAATTATTTTATGCATCAAGTTATCTCAGACAAGAATCAACATTTTTATATAAAAGTTCAACCCCGTGACAGCATTTGGGCAGGAGTTGAACTTGGAAGTGGCTTAGTAATAAATTCTATTTCACCTGAAGTTGCTGCAGAATATTTTAGAGAATAACAAAAAAAATATAAAGCTATAAATTTTTATAAGTGCTTTCATTCCTCATTCTGATATTGTCAATAATTATTTCGTTTTTTTCTTTATGAAAAATAATTCTAAACTGCTTATATTTAGTTCTGTAAAAATCTGTGTTTTTAATTTTTACTGTTTTTAATTTTGAATCTCCACTAATAATTATATTCACACAAATCAAAAGATTATTTCTTTCTTTTTTAGAAATTTTACGCAATAACTTTTCTATTTTGTTCATACACTTTAGACTATTTTTTAAGCAACTTAACTAAGTCTTTTGCTTTAATCCCAAGGCCTTTATTATCACGAATAGCATCAAAAACAGTCAGCTCTTTTTCTGGCTTTTTTTCATCTAATATTAAAGGTTTTATTTCTAATTTATCGCCTTTTGTTGTAGCAATAAACTGATTTGTATCAAATAATCTTCTCCATTCTACAGGAATAGTTATTTGTCCTTTTGAAGTAGTTTTTAATATTGTAGTCATAATTTTATGTAATAATTTCTTACTTCCTTACTTTAGCATAATAATATTTTAAATGTCAAATTTTTTATTCTAATTTTTAATACATTATCAACAAGCTTTAAACAACTATTTACACATACAAAAAACTACTATAAAATATAGATATATATAATAAAACATAATAAAATACAATAATTTATGCCAATTCCACAATTACGAAACAATCAGGGATGGAAACATACACACACAAAACTTCAGTCAAATAAAAATCCAAATAAGAACAATAAAAAGAAAGCAAGTAATAAATCTTTTTTTTCTAAAAAATTGAAAAAAAACATTTTATACCTTTTTGTTGTTTTATTTTTAGTTGGAATAATTACTATTCTTTCCTTATTTTTTTGGATTTCTGGACAACTTCCCGATCCAAATAAATTAACTGAACGTGAAATTGCTCAAAGCACAAAAATTTACGACAGAACTGGAGAAACTGTTTTATATGAAATACATGGAGAAGAAAAACGAACCTTAGTAAGTCTTGATAATATTCCTAAATATGTTCAACAAGCTACAATTTCAATTGAAGATCAAGATTTTTATTATCATAAAGGTTTTAGTTTGTGGGCAATATTTAGAACAGCTGTAACTAATATTTTATTTAATAGACGTGCTGGAGGATCAACACTAACTCAACAATTTGTAAAAAATGCCATTCTTACCAATGAACATTCCTATAAACGAAAAATTAAAGAACTTTTAATTGCTTACAGACTTGAAAAAAAATTTTCAAAAGATGAAATATTAAAAATGTATTTTAATGAAATTCCTTATGGTTCAACTTCTTATGGCGTTCAAGCTGCAAGTCAAAGATATTTTGGTAAAAATATTCAAGATGTTAATTTGGCCGAAGCGGCTATTCTTGCATCACTACCAAAAGGACCTTCTTATTATTCCCCTTATGGATCTCATAAAAATAAATTAATTATTCGTCAACAATATATTTTAGATTTAATGGTTGAAGAAAATTATATTTCCAAAGAAGAAGCAGAAGATGCTAAAAAGTTTGAGCTTGAATTTATAAAACCAGGAACAAACATTAAAGCACCTCATTTTGTCATGTACGTTAAAGAAATTCTAAGTGAAAAATATGGCCAGAAAACAGTTGAACAGGCTGGTCTAAAAATTATCACTTCGCTAGATTTATTTAAACAAGATATTGCCGAAGAAGTTATAAAAGAGCAAGGTGAAAAAAACCTCAAAGAATATAAAGCAACCAATGCTGCACTTCTCTCTCTTGACCCAAAAACAGGACAAATTTTAGCAATGGTTGGCTCTCGTGATTACTTTGATGATGAAATTGATGGACAAGTAAATATCACAACCAGTATTAGACAACCAGGCTCATCAATCAAGCCTTTAATTTATGCAGCTGGTTTTATAAAAGGTTATACTCCAAACACTATTCTATATGATGTTGTAACAAATTTTTCACTTGACAAAGAAGAGCCTTACGAACCGCATAATTATAATTTAGATGAATTAGGTCCTGTTTCTATCAAAAAAGCCTTGGCTGGTTCTTTAAATATTCCAGCTGTTAAAACAATATATTTGGCTGGAAAAAATAATGTATTAGATTTAGCTGAAGACTTTGGCTATACAACATTTAAAGATAGGAATAGATTAGGATTATCTTTGGTTCTTGGTGGTGGAGAAGTTAAAATGATTGAACATGTAAATGCTTTTAGTATATTTGCTAGAGAGGGCTATATTCGTGATTTAACTCCTATTTTAAAAATTGAAGACAAAGATGGAAATATTTTAGAAGAATATACAGAACCAAAAGAAAGAAAAGTCTTAGATCCACTAGTGGCTAGACAAATAAATGACATTCTATCAGACAATAACGCTCGTGCTTTTGCATTTGGTACTAATAACTGGCTCACACTAGGTAATCGTCAGGTAGCGGCAAAAACAGGCACTACAAACGATTATCACGACGCTTGGACTATTGGTTACACACCATCAATAGTAACTGGGGTTTGGGTTGGAAATAACAATAATGATGAAATGAAAAGAGGAGCAGCTGGAGGTGTGGTTGCTGCCCCTATCTGGAATAAATATATGAAAAAAGTTCTAGGCGATACACCCTATGAAGAATTTAAAAAGCCAGAAAATATTGAAACAGGAATTAATGTTTTAGATGGTAGGAGTGGTGTTGAAAAAATAGTAAAAATAGATAAACTTTCTGGTTTGCTTGCCACAGAAAATACACCACCCGAATTAATTGAAGAAAAAACTTTTTTATCACCACATTCTATTTTATATTACATAAACAAAGAAAAACCTTTGAACAAAAAACCTGAAGGCATGGAAAACGATTTTCAATACAAACTCTGGGAAGATGCTATTCAATTATGGCTATCAAAACAAAAAATTTCATCTACAACGGAATTAACTTTAGCACCAACGGAATATGATACTATTCATACAATTGAAAATAAACCTGGTTTAATTATCACTTCACCAAAACAAAATCAAATTATTAATGTTCCTTATTTAACAACAAAAATTAAAACCGAATCACGAAGAGGAATTAAGAATGTTAAATATTACATCAACGATAATCTTTTATCAATAAATCAAGATTATCCATACAACCTAAAAAAAGAAATCAGTTTTCTTAAAAACGGTTTTTATACGCTTACTATAGAATCATGTGACGATGCCTTAAATTGTATTTCCAAAAAAGTTGAATTGAAAATAGCTTTACCAAAGCAAGACACACAAATAAAAACACCATTAATAACATTAATAAACCCAAACAATGGTGCTTTATTATCAAATATTGATTTTCCATTTAAAGTACAAAATAGTGTTTCCTCTTCAAAATTAATCGCTCAAATTAATACTTATATAATTGATGAAAATAATACGCCAACAATAATAGCAAAAGTTGAACCAGTTGAAGGAATGTTGTTTAACACACAATGGGACAATATTCCAGAGTCAGGAACATATAAAATTTATTCGGAAATAAAAACATGGAATAATAATACAATAAAAAGCAACGAAGGTTTAATCATAATTTCAAATATTAATACAACAAGTTCTTCAACGATAGAAAATATAGAATAAATAAAAACAAAAAAATACTTTAATTAAGTATTTTTTTGTTTTTCTATATTTTACTGTTTTATCGGCATTATTAAATACAAATAATTATCATCTTTTTCTGATTTTAAGATACATGGAGTGTTGTTATTAACTATTTCCATACGAACACTATCTCCTTCAATATTATTCAAACCATCAAGCAAATATTTGTAATTTACAACTACTCCGTTATCATCACCATCAACCTTTGCGTCTAACTCGGTAATATTTTCACCTGTCAATGACGAGGTTGAAGAAATTATTATTTTATTTTTTCCTAAAGGAAAATCTAAATTTACATCATTTACTCCTGACTTGGAAAAAATTGAAGATGCTTTTATTGCTCTAACAAATTCTTTTTTGTTTATTATAGCTACTGTTTTATTTTCTAGCGGTATTATTTGCGTATAATCAGGATATTGTCCGTCAATTAATTTAGAAATTAATTCAGTATCTTTAACTGTAAATAAAACTTGATTTTCGGAAATATAAAAAACTATTTCGTTTTCATCTCTATTTATCTCCCCTTCTCTAATTGTAGATAAAATTCTAATCACTTCTTGAAGTGTTTTAGATGGAATAACTACTTTTATCTCATCTTCAGTTTCAATATTTGTTGTAACTTTTACTTTTTTTTCTGATAATCTGAAACTATCTGTTGAAGCCAATGTTAATCCATTTTTACTAAAAGAAAACAACACACCTGTTAACTCAATTCTTGTATCTGAAATAGAAACTGAAAAAATAACTTGGGATAATGCTTTTTTAAATTCTTCAATATTTAATTTAAAATAAATATTTTTATCAATTTTTGGTATCAATGGATAATCTTCTGCTTCTTGTCCTTTAATAGAAGTTTTATAATTTTCACTACAAACTGTTAAAATATTATCTTTTTTTTCTAAATTAATTTTTTGATTTGGAAGAAGTGAAACATAATCAGATAAAACTTTTGCATTAACTGTGTACTTACCTTCTGTTTCAACTTTACCTCTGATTTTGCTTATTATGCCCATTTCTAAATCAGTTGTAATTAAATTAATTCCATCTTTACTTGCCTTAATTAAAACATTGCTCAATATTGGTAAATTAACATTTTTGCCAGCTATATGACTAACAATATAAACACCTGTTTTTAAATTTTCTTGTAAAGTAGAAATTTTCATAGTTCTAAATAGTTTTTTTAAACTTTTAAAATGTATAAATTTGTTGCTTAACTGATTCTATATCTTGTTTCACTTTTTCGTTTTCTTTAATTTCTTTTTTGATTTTATTACAAGCATGCATTGCTGTTGTGTGATCTCTTCCTCCTAAATCTTGTCCGATTGTTGGAAACGAAGTTCCTAACTCTTTTCGCATTAAATACATAGTAATTTGACGTGGATATACTAATTCCTTTTTTCTTGATTTTCCAATAATATCTGGGATTTTAACATCAAAAAAAGCTGCTGTTGCTTCAATAATATTTTTACCTGTTATTGATTTTGATTGAAGTGCTGAAAGTAATGTGTTTAAAACATTTTTTGTGGAATCTATTGTTGGTTTTGTGTTATTAAATTCATGAAAAACAATTAATCTATTTAAAGCACCTTCTAATTCTCTGATATTGTTTTGCACATTATTAGCTATGTAATATAAAATTTTATTATCTAATGTATAATTTTTTTCTTTACATTTAGTTTCTAAAATTGCTACCATTGTTTCTATGTCAGGTTTTGAAACATCTGCAATCATTCCCCACTCAAATCTTGATAATAATCTTTTTTCAAGGGATAAAATTGATTTCGGAGGACGATCAGATGTTAATACTATTTGTTTATTACTTTGATGTAATTCGTTGAATGTATGAAAAAATTCTTCCTGTGTTCTTTCTTTTCCTGCTATAAATTGAACATCATCAATTAATAAAACATCAACATTTCTATATAAATCTTTAAAACTTTTTGCTTTACCTGTTTTTACTGCATTAACATAATCATTGGTAAATTTTTCACAAGTAACATACAAAACTCTTAAATTATTTTTAACTGTTTCGTTACCAATAGCTTGCATTAAATGTGTTTTTCCTAAACCAACTCCGCCATAAATGAACAAAGGATTATAAGCTGTTCCTGGATTAGCAGCTACAGCCTTACAAGCAGCGTGTGCTAACTCATTTCCCTTTCCAACGATATAATTATCAAAAACATATTTCTTATTTAATCCAAATTTATTTGTCATTCCATGGTTTACTTGTGGTATATTATTTAAATTACTATTACATTGTTCTGTGATATTATCAGTTGCAATGTTTTGTTTTTTAAATAATTCATTTACTGGGTTATTTTTCCTTTGTTCAATTTTATATGCAATATCTTTTATTTTTTCACTTGTGATACTTTCGATACCATCTTTAATTTTATCATGATATTTTTTCTTTAACCATGTTTCGGTAAACATGTTAGGGACACTGATTATAACTCTTCCGTTATCTAGGGATGAAATAAAAGTATTCTTAAACCAGGTCGTGAAATTAGCCTTTGAAAGATTTAGTTCGATTTCACCAAGAACTGCTTGCCAAATTTGATCATTATTCATAAAAATAAAAAATTAATGCTTTATTATTTATATCAACTTAAATTATATGACAAGTATAACAAGTATTTTAAATTTTACAAAGAGTTAAATATGTTTATAAATTGTTAATACTTAGTGGATATTTTAAATTGTTAATTTGTTCATAAAATCTATATTATTTATTATATTATATATTATATATTTATAAAAAATAATAGTAGTAATAATAAGGAAATGAAATTCTGTGTAAAAAGCTATTTTTTATTTATGATTAGCATAAATAAATCATTAACAAAGTGTTATTAGTCTTGTAAATTACATGTATATTACCCTGAATAGTTTGTTAAAAAGTGTCTTTACTTAATTATTATTAACAAAATATTAAAAATAATCAACAAAAAAAGTCCAGCTTTTAAACATAGAAATTAACAGGAAATTAATATTTTTTTATATAATTAATTTTTAAAATTTAAACTTGATTAATTATTGATTTGTGGTAGAATAGGTATTGTAGTAATAATTTAAAAAAAATATGCCAAAAAGAACCTTTCAGCCTAATGTTAGAAAAGCAAAGAAAAAACATGGGTTTAGACATAGAATGTTAACAAAAAACGGAAGAAATGTTTTAAAAAGACGAAGATTAAAGGGAAGAAAAAGATTATCAAAATAGTTTTTTTAAAAAGGCCTATTTTTTATTTTAGAAAAAGTAGGCTTTTTACATTTTAAATAATAGCTTTTTATGTTAAAAAAAAAGAATATTTTAAAAAACAAAAAAGAATTTGATTTTGTTTTTAAAAAAGGAAAATCAAATTATGATAAAATTTTAGGAATTAAAATTATTAAAAATAATCTTAATTATAATCGTTTTGGTGTAATTTTAGGCAAAAAAGTTAATAAATTAGCCACTGAAAGAAATAAGATTAAAAGACGAATTAAAGCAATATTATTTAATGAAGAACAAATATTAAAATCAGGATTTGATATAATTGTTATTCCATCACCAATGATAGCTGATAAAGATTATAAATTTATCAAACAAACAATCGTTAAAATATTAAAAATATTAAAAATGTATTAAAAAAATATTATTTTTTTAATAATTACTACCATTAAAATAAATTTTATTGTATAATAAAAATAATGTTTTATTTAAAATTTTTACCAAAATATATTTTAATAAGAATTTTAAAGTTTTACCAAAAAACCATATCCTTTGATCATGGATTTTTTAAATTTTTATATCCAAATGGATATTGTAAATATTATCCAACTTGTTCAAATTATGCAATTAGTGCAATTGAAAAATATGGATTTGTCAAAGGTGGATTAAAAAGTATATGGAGAGTGCTACGATGCAATCCTTGGAGTAAGGGCGGATATGATCCTGTTGATTAAATAAAACTAATCAAAAATTCATTTCGCCATTCGCCAGCTGGCGGAGCGAATCATAATTCTAAATTCTAAATTTATTTATTCTATGTTTGAAACATTATTTTACCAACCAATTTTAAATTTACTAGTTTTTATTTATAATATTATCCCAGGTCAAGACATGGGTATTACGATTATTGTTTTAACAATAATAATAAAAATAATATTATTTCCTATTTCCAGAAAAGCTATTGAATCACAAAAAGCATTACAAGAGCTACAACCAAAAATTGAAAAAATAAAAAAAGAATATAAAGACAAAAAAGAGCAAATGGGTATCGCAATGATGAAACTTTATAAAGACAATAAAGTTAACCCCCTATCTTCTTGTATGCCACTCTTAATTCAACTGCCATTCTTGTTTGCAGTTTTTAGAGTTTTTAGAGATGGACTAACAGATCAAACATTAACTTTACTTTATTCCTTTGTTGATAAACCCGAAGTAATTAATCATACTTTTTTAGGACTTTTGGATTTATCTCAAACAAGAGTATGGGTTTTAGCTTTAGCGGCAGGACTTGCTCAATTTTATCAAGTTAGAATGATGTCGACAAAAAAACCTGAAATTAAAACTCCAGGCTCCAAGGATGAAGATATGACAGCTATTATGAATAAACAAATGCAATACTTTATGCCAATAATGACTGTTTGGTTTAGTTTAATGTTCTCTGGTGGTCTGGCATTATATTGGTTAGTAACAACACTATTAACCATTCTTCAACAAATCTTAATTTTTAATAAAGACAAGAAAAAAGACGAAATTATTGAAGGGGAAGTAATTAAATAAATTACTATTTAGTGATAATCCCAATTTAAATTTTTTCCAATAATTAATTTAATTATTTCTTTTGATATTTTTATATCAGCTGGTGTTTTAGTTTCTACACAATCATCAACAAATATAGGTTGATTCTTATTAATAATTCTTATTTTATCACAATAAAATAAGTTCTTATGTGTTGGTTTATTAAAACCCAAAGTTGAATTTTTCTGTTCAATAAATAATTTTAATTTATTATTTTTCAGTTTAGTCTTGTTTGATATATTCTTGATGGGTAAATTAATAATTCTAAAAACACTATTATTTATTGTTTCTAATGTGTAGTTTTCATTTATTTCAACAATTGTGTCTTGCGATTTTATTGTAGCTTCGTTAAAGAAGTATTCTTTATCGTTAATTATTCCAAGACAAATTCGTTTTATTCTACGGGCTGAAATAGCGTTACAGGCATTTTCGTTATATTTGATTCCTAGATAATTAGCAATGGAATTATCAGTTTTTCCAACGGGGATAAAGCCAATTGCTATATTTAGTAAAGGATTTTTAATTGAGAGCTTAGCAATGGAATTTATGGTTTGGTTTAAGGTATAGTTATTCCCAACACAAACAATAGTTTTAGAGCCATTGTTTATTTCAGTATTAACAATATTATAAATGGAATTTGTTGTGTTCATTCGAACGATTTTTCCATTAAGATCTAAATCGGTGATTCTTGTTTCTATTTTGGAGATTACTTTATTATATTTTTTTTGATTCAAAAATGAATCATATAAATAAATATGCATTATTTTATTTTAGAGTCAACAATTTCATTTTTTGTTGTATTAATATTTCCATTAATTTGTGCTCCTTTTTCTATTGAAATTTGAGTTGTACTAATATCACCATTAATAACAGCAGAAGAAGAAATTTCAAGATAGTCATTTATAGTAATATTTCCTTTGATTTTCCCACTAATTTTTGCATTTTTTGCAGAGATGTTTGCGGTAATTTGCGATCTAGATCCAGCCAAAAGATAATTTTTTGTTTTTATACTTCCTTCAACTTGACCTTCAATAATCATACTTCCCTCACCATGAAAATTTCCTTTAACCTTGATTGATGGCCCAATAATTGTTTCTGCTTCATTTTGTGTAACCTCTTTTACATTTTTATTAAACATATTGTTTTTTTATTTATAATAATTTATATATAGTAACTTAAGAATAGTATATATACTTAATTTATTCAAGTTTTTAAATATTTTATACTTTATATTTTTCTTGTCAGAAAAACAAAAGTAATATATTATAAGAATTAAGGTTCCTGTAGTTTAATGGATAAAACAAAAACCTCCTAAGTTTTAGATGGTGGTTCAATTCCACCCAGGAACACATAAAAAAATTGTTGCCAAAATTGTATTTTAAAAATGAAAATTAATTGTGTTTTTTGAGATAAGTCCACGCTAGCGTGGACTTATCTCAAAAAGCTTAATATTAGCAAAAGTGGTAACTTATGTCCACGCTAACGTGGACTTAAATATTGAAATTTGGCAAGTTTTTGAAATGCAAACTATTTTTTTATTTCTGTGTTCCATATGGAACGGTTATACATAAGGGCTATTAGCTCAGCTGGTTAGAGTGCTTGCATGGCATGCAAGAGGTCAAGGGTTCAAATCCCTTATAGTCCACCACGTTCCATAAAGAACATTGATTTTAAGCATATTATATAGTTTTTATATATTTAAGATTATTAAAATTAATTGATATAAGAGACTATCGCTAAATACCAATTTGCTCTAAATTTTCATATTTTGGTAAATTTCTTCAAAATCTGAAAATTTATGTCTAAACTGATATTTAATGACAGTTTCATAAAATTATGTACGATACAATTATCATTGGTGCAGGTCCTGCAGGCTATACAGCGGGGATTTATGCAGCAAGAAGAGAAATGAAAGCCTTAATTATTGGAAAGGAACCAGGAGGGCAAGTAGCCATGGCTTCGGAAATAGAAAATTATCCAGGATTTAAGTCTATCAATAGTTATGAATTAGTTTTGAAATTTCAAGAACAAGTAAAAGCACTTGGTGTAGAAATTAAAAATAGCGAAGTAAAAGAAATAGTAAAATTAGAAAATGATTCTTTTGAGATTAAAACTGGATTAGAAGTTTTTAAAACAAAAACTGTTATAATAGCAATAGGACTATCTCCAAGAAGATTGGCAATTAAGGGGGAACAAGAGTTTGCAGGAAAGGGTGTTTCATATTGTGCTAATTGTGATGGTCCATTTTATAAAAATAAAATAATTGCAGTTGTTGGTGGAGGTAATGCAGCGGTTGATGCAGCAGAATTGTTATCTAAAATCGGTCAGAAGGTATATTTGATACATAGGAGTGAAAAACTTACCGCGTTTAACGTATTGGTGGATGAAGTAAAAAGCAGAGAAAATATTGATATTTTATTAAATACTGAGATAAAAGAAATAATAGGTAGTAAAAATGTTAAAAAAGTTCAAATTATAAATAATGAAAAGCATAAAGAAAAGTTTTTAGATGTTGATGGTGTATTTGTTGAAATTGGCAGAATAGCTCATACGGATTTAATTGAAAATTTTGTAGAAAGAGACAATAGAATGCAAATCAAAGTGGATGAAAAATGTAGAACTAAAACCAAAGGTATGTTTGCATGTGGTGATGTTACCAACGTTCCTTTTAAGCAAATTACAACAGCAGTTGGTCAAGCTACAATTGCAGCATTGGCAGCATATCAATATATACAATTAAAAGATAAAGAATAAAAAAATATAAAAATAAAAAGATAAGTCCACGTTAACGTGGACTTATCTTTTTTTGTAGCATACTTATGTCCACGTTAGCGTGGACATAAGTATGCTACTGTGTATAACTTAATGATAAAAATTAATATTGATTTTACAACTAAACATTATTTTTTCCCTGTCATTCTCGCGTAAGCGGGAATCCATTTCCACAAAGAGGAGATAATTCAATTTAGTAAAACCTTTTTTAATTGCTATTAATTTATCTAATAATAACAAAAGACAGTATTGCCAACCCGCCTATCTATTCAGTTCAGGTATGGATTCCCGCTGGAGTTTATATTCGTGTAGACGGGTACGAGAATGGCAAGAAAAAAAACTTTGTGATTATTATAGATAAATAGATATAAAAAAAATAGCACACTAAATGTTATATGGCCAAATTATTTTAATATTTATAAGATAAGTCCACGTTAGCGTGGACTTATCTTATTATGAGCACATTATTGCGTGAACAGGTGTATAAAAGTTGATAAGTTGGTGATAAGAATATTTAAAGTTTTAATTTATTAAATATTAGCTAAATATTAATTATTTATATTGTTAATAAGTCGCGTTTATTTTTAACAATATTAGAGATAAGTCCACGTTAGCGTGGACTTATCTTTTTTAATAATATACTTATGTCCACGTTAGCGTGGACATAAGTATGAAAAATGTGAATAAACTATTAACAAGTGTAAAATTAGAGACTTAAATTGTTCATTTTGTTAAATATTAGCAAAAACGTAAAATAAGCAATTGTGGATAGTTTATGATATACTAAAGTTATTAAAATTTATATTATGTATGATTTAAAAATAGAAAAACAAATATTTAATTTAGGTTATAAATTTGTTGGTGCAACAGATGAGGCAGGAAGAGGACCATTGGCTGGCCCAGTTGTAGCTGCTTGTGTTTTAATTGATGATAATTTTAAAATAGGCGATGATTTAAAAGAAGTTAAAGACTCAAAAAAACTTTCAGAAAAGAAACGTGAAAAAATATTTAATTTCATTCATGAAAGTTCTATGGATATTGGAATTGGAATTTGTGATCATGGGACAATTGATAAAATAAATATCTTACAAGCTTCACTTTTAGCTATGAAGTTAGCGATTAATAATTTAAAACAAAAACCAGATTTTATTTTAGTGGATGGCAACATAGCAATTCCTAATATTAAAATAAAACAAGGAATTATTCCTGGTGGTGACAGTTTGGTTTTTGGAATAGCTGCTGCTTCAATAATTGCCAAAGTAACACGTGACAGAATAATAATTAAATATCATAATAAATATCCAAAATATGGATTTAATAAACATAAGGGTTATGGCACTAAGATTCATATGGCTGCACTAAAAGAATATGGTCCATGTCCTATACATAGAAAAAGTTTCTCACCAGTAAAAAGCATGTTGCAATAAACCTGTATTTGTATTATATTTTTTAAGAACTACACTGATTTGATAAAAATATTGTTAAAAGATATGAAATAGGCTATAATATAAATATAAAATTACTTAATAATATTTATATTATGAATCATATAACAGGAGGTAGAGCTTTATTGGATGTTGATTTAATTTTAGATAAAGCTCAAATTGAAACCAATATGAAGGTGGCTGATCTAGGTTGTGGATCTTTAGGAAGATATGTTTTTCCAGCTGCTGAGATAGTTGGTTCAAAAGGAAGGGTTTATGCTGTTGACATTCTAAAAACAGCCCTAGAAACAGTGTCTCGAAGAGCTAGAGTGGAGAATACTAGAAATGTTAGAACAATTTGGAGTGATATTGAAATTTTTGGAGCTACTAAAATTGAAACTTGCAGTTTGGATATAGTTTTTTTAATAAATACACTTTATCAATCGCACAAAAGACCTGAAATTATCAGAGAATCAACTAGAATGATTAAAAATCAAGGTAAAATTATTATAGTTGAGTGGAAAAATATTGCTTCTCCTCTTGGTCCGCCTTCAGAATTCCGAGTAAAAAAAGATAATTTAATAAAAGGTTCAAAAAAATTAGGTTTAAAATTTGAAGAAGAATTTTTTGCTGGTAAATATCACTATGGTTTGGTATTTATAAAAATATAAAAAACAAAAATGTTTGGGCTATATTCATGAAGAGCTTATTTTTTTTGACTTTTAATATTTATTATGATATTAAAAGAATAATAAATAAAATTTAACTAAACAGTATGTATAAAAATATTTTCAAATTAGATTATTGGACAAATTTTCGTCCAGGTAGCCTAGAACCAAGAATGCAATTATATTTTATTCTTTTCATTTTAATCTTAGCTATTTTTGTTATTTTATCGATTTATTTAAGTCAAATAAAAAAAGGATCTTATTCTAAAATTTGGCGAAGATTGCATTTTTTCACAGTAACAAATTTTGTTATTTCACTTCTGTTGTTGTTTTTTACTTATGAAAATATTAGATTTTTTTCAGCTAGATTTTGGTTTGTATTATGGGTGATAGGTATGATTTTTTGGTTAATTTTAATTTATAAACAATCAAAACAAATACCAAAACTTAGAGAAAAAAGAAAAAAGGACGAAGAATTTAAAAAATATTTACCTTAAAATGTTTTTTAAGAAAAATGAAATTAATTATGATAATTTAAATTACAAACAAAAAGTTGGTGTTTTTGGTGAAAGATTAGCCATAGATTATTTAAGGAAGAAGGGTTATAAATTGCTCAAAAAAAATGTAAAAGTTAGTTACAAAGAAATTGATTTAATTTGTCAGTATAAAGATGAAATAGTTTTTGTAGAAGTTAAAACTCGTTTAAAAAATAGTTTTAGTAAAGCTGAGGATGCAATGACTGGAAATAAATTGAAACATTTAATTCGAGCTATTTCAATGTATGTTGCCAAGAATAAAATTAATCCAGAAAAAACAAGACTAGATTTAATTGCTATTGATTTAAACAAAATAAATAAAACAGCCAATATTAAACATTTTAAAGAAATTTTTTAAGTTATTTTAATAAAAACTTGTTAATATAAAAATTATTTTTCATAGCATTAAGATACGATCGTACACTAATGCTATGAATTAGTTTTTATGTAATTTCAGAACTCTCTCTGGCTATTGCTTACAAAATGATACAGTTTAAGGTTATGAGTGGTTATTTTTCTATAGTTGTTTTTTTGCTCTTGTCAAAAATATATTATTAAGTTAATGTATAAAAACAATAAATCGATCTTTCTTTATCTGTTTGTTCTTTTATGAAATACAAATACAAATATAAATACAAATATAAACAAAAAATACTAAAATAAACTGTTCTTAAAAAAAATAAAATTATAAATAATAATAAATTACTAATTAAGTGAGGGAAAGAAATTTTTATGAAACGATTTTATAAAAGCTTATTTATTCTGGGTGTATTAACAGTGTTATTTTTTCTACCAAATAAATTAGCTCAAGCTGCTTCAGTGAAAACTCCGATGATTATTGAAGTAAATACTGAAAAAGCAAATTTAACTCAACCGTTAATAATTGGTTTAGTGGAAAAAGATTCTGATGTTTTAGTTTATGAGAATGATAAATTTTTAGGTAATGCAATAATTCAATCAAAAGGTACTGAAACTAATAATTATTATTTTAAATTAAATAAAATTTTAGAAGTTGGAAGTCATAGCATTAAAGTAATTGCTAAAAAAGTTAATACAGAATTGATGTCAGAATTTAGTGAAAGTTTTGAAATTATTGTTCCAGAGCTGTCTGCCCCAACTTTAATTTTTCCTAATGAACAAATTATAATAGCTAAAGTAAAACCATATATTAAAGGTTTAACCAGAACTAATTCGTTAGTACATGTTTATGTTGACGGAGTGTATAATGGAAAAACATCAATTTTATCTCATGATTCAGGAACAGCTAATTTTGCCTATAAACCATTTTTAAATTTATCAGTTGGAAATCATACGGTTTGGGTTGTAGCCGAAGATGAAAATGGCAGAAAAAGTAAAATTTCTAATATTTTAAAATTTAATATTGAACATCATCTTCCTGTTGCTTCAAATGTAAGCATTGTTTCAAATACAGCCGACAAAACCAGACCTTTTGTAACAGGATTAGTTAAGAATGGATTATTTGTTAAAGTGTTTGTAGATCAAAAAATGGATGGAATGATAAAAGTAGGAAATCATGAATCTGGTACAATTGATTTTGTTTATATGATTAAATCTGATTTAAGTGCAGGAAATCATTTCGTATATGTTGTAACTATTGACGATAGAGGAAAAGAGAGTGTTTGGTCAAATTTTGCAAAGATTGTAGTTACTAGTGACTTAAGTCCTATGATTAGCGAAGTAGCTGTTAGTGATAAAATTGAGGACACTGAAATAGCTGAATATATTTATGATATAAAAGAGGATAAGGAAATTGAAATAGTTGAAAAAGAAAAAAATGTTGATATAACAGAGGACAAAATTAAAGAAGAACCAAAGCAAGAAATTAAAAAAGAAATTGTTCCACAGGTAAGAATTAAAGATGATTCAGAACGAGATGAAGAAATTAAAAACAATATTACAGACAAGGTTGATGACAAAGAAATAAAAGAAAATGATAATATTCAAGACAAAGATGTTGAAGAAATATTAAGCAAAGAAATATCAACAACATCAGCTGAAAAAACAGGTGCTGTGACAGAAGACAATCAAGGACAAGGAAAATCATGGAGCGTTCTAATATTCACAGTATTTTTAATAGCAGTAATTGCTTGGATATTGTGGGTGAATCGCGAATTGATTAAAGAAAAAGAGAGTGAAAATGAAAAAGAAGACAATGAAAACAAAAAATAAACCCCGTAGATGCGCCCCGCTGGGGCGTATCATTCATTGGGACGTATCATCGAAATCAATAATATAAAACAACAATAATAATGTAAATTATTATTAATTAAAACAAATATTAAAAATTAAAACAGACTCAGGCGTGCCCCTTTTTTACTTAAATTCCTCCTCATTTTTCGGGGAGGAATTTTTGTAAAAAAAAGACAAGCCAATAATTTTGACTTGTGTAAAGATTAATGTTATTTTTCAAGAATTTTTTTAAGCAATTTATTTTGTTTGTCTGACTTTTCCAAAAGAGTTTTTCTAAAATCTTCTGTTTTTCCAGTATCTATTAGATTAGAAACTAAATATATGCATACGCCACAAAAACCTATTATTTCCAAAAAAAGATTTTCCATTTTTTTCTCCTTGTTTGTTTTGACTTGAAAGACCTTGCAATACATTATATACTTTTTCTAATCTTTGTCAAGTTCTGTTTGGTAGTGTATAATATTAATTATTACAAATAAAATACATTCTTGTTTTTACAAGAATAACAAGTTAGTTTATGAAAAAAATATTTTTATTAATTATTTTCATTTTTTTATTTTCATACATTTTTATTAGTCCGGTAAAGGCAAATCAACCTGAAATTAATTTATATTTTTTTTATGGTGATAGTTGTCCGCATTGTGCTAAAGAGGAAATTTTTTTATTAAAGTTAAAAGATAAATATCCTAATATAATTATCAATAAATTTGAAACTTATCATAATTCTGAAAATCAAGAATTTTATAAACAATTTGTCAAAAAATTAAATGTTTCAAGAACTGGAGTTCCTTTATTAATTATTGAAGATGAATATGTAATTGGATATGGATCCGATGAAATAACAGGAAAAAAAATAGAAGAAATTATTAAAAGATATCTTGATACATCAAATGAAGAAAATAATTCCCCTGTGCTTATTAGTATTCCTTTCATTGGTGAAATTAATGCTAGAAATTTTTCTTTACCCTTTTTAACGTTTATAATAGCAGCAACTGATGGCTTTAATCCTTGTGCTATGTGGGTTTTAATTTTTTTAATTAGTCTTCTTTTAGGCATGCAAGATAAAAAACGAATGTGGATTCTTGGTATGACTTTTATTTTTTCATCAGGAACAGTGTATTTTTTATTTTTATCTGCTTGGTTGAATTTGTTTTTATTTATCGGTTTCGTTTTTTGGGTACGTATTCTAATTGGTTTTGTTGCTGTTGCAAGCGGTTCTTATCATGTGTATGATTATTTAAATAACAAAAACGGATCTTGCAGGGTAACTGGTAATGAAAAAAGAAAAAAGATTTTTTGTAAAATTCAAAAAATTATTACAGAACAAAAACTTTGGTTGGCACTATTAGGTATTATTATTTTAGCTGTTGCCGTAAATTTAGTTGAATTGGTTTGTTCTGCAGGATTACCGGCTGTTTTTGCTCAAATACTTACAGTTAGTAATTTGCCAGTCTGGCAATATTATATTTATTTAGTTTTTTATATTTTGATTTTCATGCTTGATGACATGTTAATTTTTGTTATTGCTATGAAAACCTTAGAATTGAAAGGAATTAATACAAAATACACTAAATATGCAAACTTAATTGGAGGAATTATTATATTCATTCTAGGAATACTTTTAATATTTAAACCAGAGTGGATTATGTTTTAAATTTATTTAGGGTTTGTCACCAAACTACAGTATGACCGAAATCTGAAAATTTATGCCAAAACTGTAGTTTGGCGACAGACCCATTAAAAAAATGTTATTATGAAAAAATATTTATTGGAAATTATTGTTTTTATTAGCGGAGCTGTTGTTATGATTTTTGAACTGGTTGGTTCACGAATATTAGCACCATACATGGGAACATCCTTAGTTATCTGGACCAGTCTAATTGGAATAATACTTGGTAGCTTAAGTTTAGGTTATTATATTGGAGGAAAATTATCTGACAGAAAACCAAATTATTTAACTTTGTCTAGTATGATTTTTGTAGCTGCTCTATTTATTACCATTACAGCACTTATAAAAAATCCATTTTTAGAGTATTTAAGTTTTTTTGTTAAAGATATTCGTATCGCAGGTGTTGTTGCTACAATATTCTTATTTGCTCCGGCTAGTGTTTTATTTGGAATGGTTTCACCTTATGCCGTTAGATTGAAATTAAAAGAAATTGAACACTCAGGTGAAACAATTGGCTCTATGTATGCTATTTCAACTGTTGGAAGTATATTTGGAACATTTTTAGCAGGTTTTGTTTTAATTCCAATGATTGGTTCTTCTAATATTTTATTATTTATTGTGCTTTCTCTTTTGGTTTCGTCAGCATTAGCATATACACAAAATAATAAAAAAATAGAAAAAAAGCATGTTACAATTGTTTCGTTTTTAATATTAATAACAGCCATAAGTTTTGTTAATGCGAAAACCACAAATAAAGATTTTATTGAAATTAGTACAAGCTATAATGATATTAGAATTATTGAAACCAAAGACAAAGAAACAAAAAGACCAATTCGTGGCTATATTACCGATCCCTTTGGAGTACAAAGTGCAATTTTTACAGATGATAATAATGATTTGGTTTTTGATATCTATAGATTTTACAGACTAGCAGAACATTTTAAACCTAACTATCGAAAAACTTTAATGATTGGTGGTGGTACTTATACCTATCCGCAAGATTTTTTACGAAGAAGTGAAACAGGAACAATGGATGTGGTTGAAATTGATCCAGAATTAATCAATGTTGCAAAAAAATATTTTGATTTCAAAGAAAATGATAGAATAAATATTTATCACGAAGATGGAAGAACTTTTATTAATGAAATGAAAGAAGTTTATGATGTAATAATTATGGATGCATTTAATTCTAATCTATCTGCGCCATTTCATTTAACAACAAAAGAAGTGGTAAGCAAGTTGTATAATAATTTAAGTGATGACGGAGTTGTGCTTGTTAATATTATTTCTGCCATTGACGGCGATAAAGGAAAATTTATGCGTGCTGAAATTGCTACCTATAAAACAAAATTTCCTCAAGCCTATATCTTCCCTGTTCAATATCCTGAGGATGGTTTTAAAAGACAAAATTCTCTAGTTGTTTTTTTAAAGAGTGAGAATAAACCTGAATTTAAAAGTGAAAATTTAGAGTTTGATAAGCACTTAAGTCATTTATGGACTAAAAAAGTTGATAATGATTTGCCTATATTAACAGATGATTATGCACCTGTTGATTTATATGTAACAAATATTCATTAGTATGAAAAAAATATTATTATTCATCTTAATATTATTATTTATTCCATTTTTGGTTTTAGCCCAAGACAAAGAAGCTATTGCAGATAAAGTTTTTTCTGCCAGAGTTCTTGAAATTTTAGAACAAGTTGAGAAAGAATTGCCAGATGAAGAAAAAGTTGAACAGCAAAGAATCAAAATAAAACTTCTTGATGGTGATGAAGCTGGAAAAGAAATTGTTATTAATAATATTAAAGATTTTGATGTAATAAAAAATAATATTTACAAAGAAAATGACAAAGTTATCGTCGTTGCTAGTTTTGATGAATTAGGAAAAGCTAATTATTACATAACAGATTACGAACGTTCTGATTTTTTAGCTTTATTGTTTATCCTGTTTATTTTAGTAGTAATAGCAGTTGGAAAATTAAAAGGAGTACGTTCTTTGTTTTCATTGGCTATATCATTTTTAGTAATTGTAAAATATTTAATCCCACAAATAATATCAGGACATAGTCCATTATTAACAACCTTAATTGGATCTATAATAATTTTATTTTCAATAATCTATATTACAGAAGGATTTAAAACCAAGTCGCATATTGCCATTGTCAGTATATCAATTGGATTATTTATTTCTATTATTTTATCTTGGTTTTTTATAGAGCTTGTTTGTTTATCAGGACTTGCTTCCGATGAAATGTTTTATTTGGTTAGTTTTGGTGAAACAGTAATTAATTTCAAAGGTTTATTATTGGCAGGTATGATAATTGGTACTTTGGGTATTTTAGACGATGTAGTAATTTCACAAGTTGTTGCAGTAGAACAAATAATTAAAGCTAATTCTGATCAATCTAAAAAAGAAGTTTTTCATAAAGCTTATAAAGTTGGCGTGTCACACATTAGCTCAATGACGAACACCTTATTCCTGGCTTACGTCGGTGTCTCACTCCCCTTGTTGATATTGTTTGTAAGTGGTGGAAGCATTTTTGGCACATGGGGGCAAATAATCAACAATGAAGTAATTGCAACAGAAATAGTTAGAACTTTAACAGGTAGTATTGGATTAATTTTAACAGTACCAATTAGTACTCTAATTGCAGTCTATTGGATAATTAAAAATAAAGAATAAACTTATGACTTTAAATGAGTATCAAGAACAAGCTAAAAAAACAGCTTTGTATCCAAATGTTGGAAAAAATATCATCTACCCCACTCTTGGTTTAACTGGTGAGGCTGGTGAAATTGCAAATAAAGTAAAAAAAATTATGCGTGATGACAATGGCATAATGACAGATGAAAAGAAAAAAGAAATTGGAAAAGAACTTGGAGATGTATTGTGGTATGTTGCTCAAATTGCAAGAGAATTAGATGTTTCCTTAGATGAAGTTGCAAACAATAACTTAGAAAAATTATTTTCACGATTAGAAAGAGGAACAATTCAAGGAAGTGGTGATAATAGATAAATTATTCTCGGTTTATAAAATAAGATATTGAGATTACTATTATACTAATAGGTATGCCAAGTATTATAGTGAAGCAAAGTGTATAGAAAAAAAACAGAATAACAACAACTAGTATATTTAAAGGTACTGATGCAAAGAAGTCAGGTGCTCCGAATGTTCTGTAAGTAGTTGAGAATGCGCTAATAGATATTAGAGATGATATAGGGACTATGACATTAAAACTTTTAATTCCAGATTTATACCACTTTTTTAATTCAACGCGTTTTTTAATCATTGAGTGTGTAATGAAAGATGTTATAAAAGCTGATGCAATGGATATGGACATAAATATGGTGGCAATCTTTAAAATATCAGTATAGCCAGCATGATGAAGTGTATTAAAACTTATTAATAGTATAAAAGGAATTATAAATATTAGTGATTTTAAACCAGACTTAATATATGTACGCATAGTAAATAATTTTTATTTAATTAATGATAAATTTTAGGAAGCGGTGATAATAGATAAACTATTTTTGGTTTATAAAATAAGATATTCGGGTTACTATTATACTAATAGGTATGCCAAGTATTATAGTTAATAATAGCGTCATACAAAAGAAGAATATAATGAGCAACAGCGTGTTTAGTATTCCCGGTAAAAAGACTAATACTCCAAAAAGAGCCAGTAAAGACGATATAGGGACTATGATATTAAAACTTTTAATTCCAGATTCATGCCATTTTTTTAAATTAATACGTTTTTTAATTATTGAATGCGTAATAAAAGATGTTATAAAAGTTAACGCAATAGATACACATGAAAACAGGACAGTAGCTTTTAAAATATTAATATAATCATTATCAGGACAAAGTGGGAATAAAAACCTCACTAGTAGATATAGTATAAAAGGAATTATTAATATTAGTGATTTTAAACCAGACTTAATATATGTACGCATAATAAATAATTTTTATTTAATTAATAATAGTCTTATTTTTAGTATATCATGAAAAATAGAATATATAAAGGGACTGTCGCCAATCACTAAAA
>JAGLJW010000015.1 GCA_023142215.1 Candidatus Parcubacteria bacterium | reverse complement strand
TAATAATGTTAATTTGACTTGGAATCAAGTTGAATTAGCCGAAAAATATCGTATTTACAGAAATGGAAATATGATACAAGAAACTAATAATCTATATCATACCGATACAGAAGTTGTCTTAGGTAATTCCTATACGTACAAAGTACTTGCAATAAGAGGAAATAGAACATCGTCTTTTAGTGATGGTGTTAATATTAATATTCCGAAAGAGGAATTATCGATTCCTGCTATTAAAAGTATAATTGTGAAATAAAAGATTAAATCTTTTATTATTGTTCTTTTGAAAAAAAACATTGCTCAATTCATAATAAGAATTGAGCTTTTTTTAAAATTTGAATAATTTTCTATTTGGGGGTAAAATTATCTTATGATGGACTTAAATAGAATTTCAAATACAGTAAATATAATTAATAGAAAGATTAGAGAAATTTTTGAAACTTCATTTCATGGAGTGTATATTAAAGTCTATTTCTTGATTTTTTTTATATTAAATAGTTTAATATGGATATCAGCTAGGTATATTGATTCAGAAATAGATGAAGAACAAATTGCTTTGCATTATAATGTTGAATCTGGTATTGATTATTATGGTGATATTGATAAAATTTATGTTTTACCAATGCTCGGTTTGCTTGTGGCATTGATTAATTTCTTACTATATATAAATTTTTCAAAACATAAAGATAGGAAATTTATTTTACATATTTTAATGTCAGCTGTTATAATTATTAATATAATTTTATTAGCAGGCATAGTTTCTATATATTTAATTAATTTTAGGTAATATTACATTATGGATTTTTACATTATTAAAATTTTATTTTTAACAACAATATCTTTTGCTTGTGCTTTTTTAATGGCTCCAACACTTGCATATTTTTTGTATAAATATAAATTAGGGAAGAGTATTAGGAATAATGGTTTAACACCAATATTTAGCAAATTACATGCACATAAAGAAGGAACGCCTACTATGGGAGGTATTTTAGTTTGGGGAACTGTATTGATTCTTGCAATATTATTTTCTTTTTCAAAATTTTTATCACCAGAGTTGTATACTAAATTTAATTTTTTATCTAGAAAAGAAACACTATTACCATTAGGAATTTTAATTTTTTCTGCCATTATTGGGTTATTTGACGATTGGCTTGATATTAGAAAAAAAGGTAATGGTGGACTTACTGTAAAACATAGACTTGTGGTGTACACAATTATTGCACTGGTTGGTGCTTGCTGGTTTTATTTTAAATTAGAATGGGATGTTTTTCATATTCCATTTTTAGGTAATTTTCAACTTGGTTGGTCATATATATTAATTTTTATGTTTGTTATTATAGCTACTTCTTTTTCAGTTAATGAAACAGATGGACTAGATGGTTTAGCTGGTGGAGTTCTTTTGACCTCCTTTGCTTCTTATGGCGTAATATCGTTTATGATGGGTAAGTATGATTTAGCTGCTTTTTGCGGAGTGATTGTTGGTGCTCTTTTAGCTTTTTTATGGTTTAATATTATTCCAGCTAGATTTTATATGGGAGATACTGGTTCTATGAGTTTGGGGGTTACGCTGGGCGTAATAGCTATGCTAACGAATAGTGCTTTAATTCTTCCAATTATTGGTTTAATTTTTGTTTTAGAATCTCTTTCAGTGATTATTCAAGTAGTTTCAAAAAAATTCAGGAATGGAAAGAAGGTTTTTAATTCTGCACCAATTCATCATCATTTTGAAGCAAAAGGTTGGCCAGAAGCAAAAATTGTTATGAGATTTTGGATAATAGCAGGTGTTTCAGCTGCCGTGGGTATTGTTATTTTCCTACTTGATAAAACAATATAATCATTCAACAACTTAAATTGATACATATATGTTGAATAAACAACTAAAAAAAATAAAGTCAGGTGAAGTTGATTATATTTTAATTATAATAATTATAGTCATTTTAATATTTGGGCTTGTTAGTTTATCAACTGCCTCAGTTGTTGTGGCTTATAATAATTTTGGTGATGCTTATTATTATTTCAAACATCAGCTTTTCGGACTCAGTTTAGGCTTGATAGCTTTTGTATTTTTTTCTAAGACCAATTATCATGTTTGGAAAAAATATGGCTTTGGTTTTTTAATTTTTTCTATTATATTATTACTTTTAGTTTTTATTCCTGGTTTATCTGCAAGTTATGGTAAAGCTAGAAGTTGGATTGTTGTTTTTGGTTTTTCATTACAGCCCTCAGAATTTGTAAAATTGTCTTTTTTATTGTTTTTATCATCATGGCTTGAAACGCGAAAAAAAGATTTACATGATATTTATGAAGGATTTGGACCTTTTATAATAATGCTTGGAATTGTTTCGCTATTAATGATTTTGCAACCAGATATTGGTACTTTAGCTATTATTAGTATAACTTCTTTGATTGTATATTTTGTTGGTGGCGGGGATATAAAACATATCGTTTTAATTATACTAATTGGTATTTTAATTGTATTTAGCATGATTTTATATAAACCCTATTTGAAAAATAGATTTGTTTGTATGATTAATCCTGCTTATAGTACTAATGATATTTGTTATCAAACTAATCAATCATTAATTGCAGTTGGCTCTGGAGGTTTTTTAGGAAGGGGGCTTGGTCAAAGTAGACAAAAGTTCATGTATTTGCCAGAAGTGTCAGGCGATTCTATTTTTGCAATAATTGCTGAAGAATCAGGAATGTTAGTTAGCACTATTCTTATATTTCTATATTTTGCTATTTTTTATCGTGGTATAAAAATTGCAAAAACTGCCCCCGATGATTTTGGGAGAATTTTAGCAATTGGAATTGTTGTTTGGTTAATGATTCAAGTAATTATTAACATTGGTGGTATAATAAATATCTTACCAATGACTGGAGTTACTTTACCCTTAATAAGCTATGGTGGATCATCAATTTTAGTAACATTGTCAGCCTTGGGTGTGCTTGTTAATATAAGTAAATATTCAAAGAGATAAGATTTATGAATAATAATAATAAAACAATTTTATTAACTGGTGGAGGGACAGGTGGTTCAGTGGTGCCTGTTTTGGCTATGGTGGAGATTATAAAAGATTCTAAATTAGAAATTAGAAATTCAAAATTTTTTTGGATTGGTACAAAGTTTGGTCCTGAAAAAAATATGGTAGAACGTGAAAATATTAAATTCTTATCAATTTCTAGTGGTAAATTTCGCAGGTATTTTTCTTGGCAAAATTTTATTGATCCATTTAAAATATTGATTGGTTTCTTTCAATCTTTAATAATTTTAATTAAAAATAAACCAAAAGTTGTAATTTCTGCTGGTAGCTTTGTGAGTGTGCCTGTGGTTGTGGCTGCTTGGATTTTACGTATTCCTATATTAATTCATCAACTTGATTACAGACCGGGATTGGCTAATAAATTAATGGCACCTTTTGCAAATGTAATTACTGTCACATTTGAAAAGTCTTTACAAGATTATAGCAATAAAGCGATACATATCGGTGCTTTTATCCGAGATAGTTTGGTTGATATTAAAGTGAGCAAAAAATTTGCACAAGAAAAATTAGGATTGCAAAGTAAAAAATTAACCATTTTAGTTTTAGGTGGCGGAACAGGTTCTATAGTAATTAATAATTTAGTTGAAGAATGTTTAGATGAATTATCAAAATTTTGCCAAATTATTCATATCACAGGACAAAATAAGCAAACAAATGAAACATTTCAACTGGAAGAAAAATATAAAGAATATAAAAGTTTTGAATTTTTGAATACAGATGGTTTAATAAAAGTGTTTAAAATTGCGGATTTGGTGGTTTCACGAGCGGGTATGGGAATATTGATTGAACTTTCAGGACTCAAAAAACCATCAATCATAATTCCAATGCCAGATTCTCATCAGGAGGATAATGCAAAAATGTTAAGCGATAGAAATGCAGGAATAGTGTTTAATCAAAAAACTTTAACGAACGAGAAATTTATTGAGTGTATAAAAAAGTTGATCAATGATGATGAGCTTAGAAAAAAATATGGTGAGAGAATTGGTGAAGTTATTAAAAAGGGTGATAAAGAAAAAATTGTTAAAATAATAGATAAATTAAGTAGTAAATAATATTTAATATTATGAAAAAAATAATTGTTACTGGTGGTGCTGGATTTATAGGTTCGCATACTGTTGTTGAGCTGTATAATGCAGGATATGAACCAATTATTATTGATAATTTTAGCAATTCACAGAAGAGCGTACTTGCAGGATTGCAAAATATAACTGGTTCAGCTGTTAAATTATTTGAAGGTGATTGCTGTAATAGAGATTTACTTAAAAAAATTTTTACTGAAGAAGAAAATATTGATGGTATTATTCATTTTGCTGCACATAAAGCTGTTAGTGAATCAGTGCAAAATCCTTTGAAGTATTATCGTAATAATTTAAATTCTCTTATGGCGTTACTTGAAATAATGCAAAATTATAACTGTTCAAATTTTGTTTTCTCGTCATCCTGTACTGTTTATGGACAACCTGATAAGTTGCCTGTTACAGAGGTAGCTCCAAAAAAACCAGCAGAATCACCTTATGGTAATACAAAAAAAATTTGTGAAGATATAATTGAGGATGTAATAAAAAGTAATGCTGAATTGAAAATCATTTCTTTAAGATATTTTAATCCAATAGGTGCGCATGCATCTTCGCTAATTGGAGAGTTGCCTCTTGGGGTTCCAGACAACCTTGTGCCGTATATTACTCAAACTGCAGCGGGTATTAGAGAAAAATTAACTATATTTGGAAATGACTATGACACTAGTGACGGAACTTGTGTTCGCGATTATATCCATGTAATTGATTTAGCAAAAGCACATGTAAAAGCGTTTGAATATCTTAACAAGCAAGAGGATAAAACTTTTTATGATGTTTTTAACATTGGAACAGGGCATGGTAATAGTGTTAAGGAGATTGTAGAAACATTTCAATCTGCGAACAATGTAAATCTAAATTATGTTGTAGGAAAAAGGAGAGAAGGTGATATTGAAAAAATTTTTGCAGATGTAGATAAAGCTACAACCTTGCTTAATTGGAAAACAGAGTTATCGCTTGAGCAGGCGTTAATAGACGCTTGGAATTGGCAAAAAGCTTTAAGAAAATAACTTTGTGTAATAATGGGTCTGTCACCAAACTACAGCATGACCTAAATTCCCAGATTTCGGTAAATTTCTCCAAAAATATTTTAGCCAATATTATTATATTGCCGAAAAGATTTTTGAAGAAATTTCCTCAAAATCTGAAAATTTATGCCAAAACTATAGTTTGGTGACAGACCCATATTAAATTACTAAAAAAGCTTAAGAATAAATTCTAGTAGTATATTTATAAAAAAGTGATATACTGTGTATAATATATAAATTAAATAAAAAATATGAAAAAAGAAGAAAATTTGATGGAGGAGATTGTTTCTTTGGCGAAACGAAAAGGTTTTATTTTTCCAGCTTGTGAAATTTATGGTGGTTTGGCTAACTCTTATAGTTATGGACCTTATGGTGTTGAGCTTAAAAATAATATTAAAAAGTTATGGTGGGATACTTTTGTAAAACAGAGATCAGATATTATTGGAATGGATGGACCAATTTTATTAAATACAAAACTTTGGGAGGCTTCTGGTCATACAGAAGGTTTTAATGATGCTATGGTTGATTGTAAAAAATGTAAAAAACGATTTAGAGCTGATCATGTGGTATTAGAATTAACAGGAAAAGACATGGAAGGTGATTTAGACGGAATGACAAAAGTTTTGCAAAAAGGATTAAAATGTCCAGAGTGCGGAGAAAGTGATTGGACTGAAGTAAAAAATATGAGTCAAATGTTTAAAACTGAAATGAACAGTGTGTCAGGACCAATTTATTTAAGACCAGAAACTGCTGGTGCAATTTTTGTTGATTTTAAGAATATTTTAGATTCAACTAGAGTGAAAATACCTTTTGGTATAGCTCAAATTGGAAAAGCATTTAGAAATGAAATTGTAGCTAGAAATTTTATTTTTAGAATTCGTGAATTTGAACAGATGGAAATTGAATATTTTATAGATCCAGAAGCTGAATGGGAACCGTTATTTGATGATTGGTTGGATAAACAAGAAGAGTTTGCAATGATGCTCGGTGCAAAAAAAGAAGATTTAAGACGATATCAACATCCAAAAGAAAAACTTTCTCATTATTCAAAAAAAACAGTTGATGTTGAATATAATTTTCCATTTGGTTTTGGAGAACTATTTGGACTTGCACACAGAGGTAATTTTGATTTAACTCAACATGCAAAGTCTTCAGGACAAAAACTTGAATATTCTGATGCAGTAAATAATAAAAAATATGTACCGCATGTTTTAGAACCAACAGCTGGACTTGATAGACTTATTTTAACTTCACTTTGTTCTGCTTATGCAGTAGAGAAATTAGAAAATGGCGAACGAGTTGTAATGAAATTTCCAAAAACAATTGCTCCAATTAAAATCGCAGTATTTCCGCTCATGAAAAACAAGCCAGATTTGGTTAAAAAAGCAAAAGAGGTTTTTGATATTTTGAAGATGAAATATATGTGTGAATTTGATGATAATGGAAATGTGGGAAAACGCTACAGAAGACAAGACGAAATAGGAACACCTTACTGCATAACAGTAGATTTTGATACTATTGAAAAAGACAATACAGTTACAGTTCGTGATAGAGATACAATGGCACAGGTAAGAGTTAAGACTGAAGAGTTGAAAAATTATTTTATAGAGAACTTATAAATAATATTTTATTTTTTTCACTCAAATAACATAACTTGAAATGATGTTCAGGATGAACTAAATTTAAAGTAAAGCATTAAAAGTTGGTGCAATTTTAAGTGGTACCACTTCTTATGATTATTTAAATGTTATATGGAATAAACTACAATTATTATGATAAAAATAAATGATAAAATTGAATTATTTGGAGGATATGACTATAATCCATTATTTTTAAAAAATCCTCCTGCACAATCTAGGACTGGAAAAGTAATAAAATTTATTCCTGGACAAAATAAAAATACTGCTATAGTAATTGAATTAGATGAAGAAATATCTGGAGAAAAAATTACTGGAAAATATATAGTATTAGAAACTAGATACGAAGACCAAAACTGGCAACAAAATAGACCTGTTCACATAGAATTGTGTGACTTTTTTCCTGAAGATAAAACATGGAAAGAAAGGAAACAGGGTGAGTGGATAGAAGCTACAGCATCTTATAAGATTTTAAAATAGTTTTAATTTATGGTTTACATTATACAACCTTGAATATACAGCTCAGTTTAACAATGTAAAATAAAACCAGCTTTAGCTAAGAGTTAAGATTGAAGAATTAGAAAATTACTTTGAGGAGAATTCATAATTATTTTGTTGATAATTATTAATTTAATTTTGAAATCATCAAGTTTGTTTTAATATAAGCTAGTTTTGTTGCTATTGACTATTTTTTTAAAAATTGATATTATAAGACTTGTGGAAAGCTTTGACTTTTTAGATTTTATGTGCTATAATTTGTAAAAAGTGTTGGGAGAATATTAGTAGTATGAGAGAAACGAGAATTGATTAAATATCGTTTTTTTATTTTGCTAGTATTGGCAAACAATCCCATGTAATTAAATAATTTATAGTTTAGCGTAAGTTAAGTGACAAAAGTACTTAGTTAAACATTTTAAAAAAATTAAACTCAAACCGAAAGGTATTGAGGTTTTTTTGTATCTATGCACGATAATGCGAATGTTACGAATTATAATGCGAATTCTGCGAATTAATTAAAATGCGAATAAATAATTATTATTTAAATTCGTGTAATAAATAATTCGCAGAATTCGCATATAATTCGCTGATTCATATTATAGTTTAATATATTAATTTACATATTATTAAGTCTATTTAGTGTTGAAATCATAAAAATCACTAGAAATACTTAAACATTTATGGCAGACAAGAAAAAAATTCTCGATGGTGGGCAAACAAGAAAATTCTTTACGGATTTTCAAGAAATTATGCCAATGCCTGATTTAATTGAGATTCAAAAAAATTCCTACAATTGGTTTTTAAAAGAAGGCTTAATTGATCTTTTTGAAGAAATTTCTCCGATAAAAGATTTTATAGGAAGGGATCTTGAACTTTATTTTGATGATTATTATTTAGATGAGCCGAAATTTAATGAAGTAGAAAGTAGAGCAAAGAATGTTACTTATGAGGCTCCGCTTAGAGTAAAAGTTAGACTTGAAAATAATAGAACAAAAGAATCAGAGATGCAAGAAATTTATTTAGGAGATTTTCCATTAATGACCAATAATGGAACTTTTATCATTAATGGAATTGAAAGAGTTGTTGTTTCTCAACTTATTAGATCAGCTGGTGCTATTTTTTCTTCAGAATTTGTAAAAGGGCGAAAACAGTATGGAGCTAAAATTATTCCAAATAGGGGTGCTTGGTTAGAAATTGAAACAGATGCTAATCATGTAATTTGGGTTAGAATTGATAGAAAAAGAAAAGTTGCTGTAACATCACTTCTTAGAGCTTTTGAAATTGAAACAGATGAAGAGATTAGAGAATTATTTAAAGATGTTGATATAGAAGGTGATGGTAGTTATGTTGAAGCAACAATTAATAAGGACTTGGCAAAAAATCAAGCAGAAGGACTTAAAGAAGTTTACAAAAGAATTAGACCAGGAGATTTAGCCACAGCTGAGAATGCAAAATCTTTAATTTATGCCATGTTTTTTAGATTTGATAGATATGATTTTGATAGAGTTGGTCGTTATAAATTAAATAGAAAATTTGGTTTTAATATTCCAAATAAAAAAGAAACAAGAATTCTTAGAGTTGAGGATTTGGTTGCAATTGTCAAAGAAGTTATTAAATTAAATGTGACTCAAGGGAAAGAAGATGATATTGATCATTTAGGAAATAGACGTGTTAGAGCGATTGGTGAGCTTATTCAAAATAAGTTTAGAGTTGGATTAGCTAGAATGGAAAGAATTATTAAAGATAGAATGAGTACAGCAGAAATTGCTACTATTACTCCATCAAAATTAGTTAATGCTAGACCTGTTATTAGTGCAGTAAAAGAGTTTTTTATGTCATCTCAGTTATCACAGTTCATGGATCAAACTAATCCATTAGCTGAGCTTGAGCATAAAAGGAGATTATCAGCAATGGGTCCTGGTGGTTTAACTCGTGAAAGAGCAGGTTTTGATGTTCGTGATGTACATACAACTCACTATGGAAGAATTTGTCCAATTGAAACCCCTGAAGGTCCAAATATTGGTTTAGTAGGACATATTGCAAGTTATGCTAGATTAAATTCTTATGGTTTTTTAGAGGCTCCATATAGAAGAGTTTTGCATGATGTTGAAAATAAGGCGGAAATAACTCTAGGAAAAATTGCTAGAGAAGATATTAAAAATGAAAAAGGAAAAATAATTATAAAAGCTGGATCAAAAATTAGCTCTAGTGATGCTAAAAAACTGGAAAAAGAATTAGACACAGAAACTACAATTGCTATTAAACCAGAAATTACTGACGAAATTGTTTACATGGATGCTTTTGAGGAGGAAAAATATATAACAACCTCATCAACAACTCCGACTGATAATAAAGGAAATTTTTTAGTGCAAAAGACAGAGGTTAGAAAATATGGTCAACCAGGGACTACACAAGTTCATGAAGTTGATTTTATTGGTGTAGCTGCTAATCAAATTATTTCAGTTGCTACTTCTTTAGTTCCTTTCATGGAACATGATGATGGACAGCGTGCTTTAATGGGAACGAACATGCAACGTCAAGCAATTCCTCTAGTAAAAGCTGAATCTCCTGTTGTTGGAACTGGTGTTGAAGCTAGAGCAGCTCGTGATTCTGGGCATATTATTTTGGCCCCAGAAGATGCTGTAGTGACTAAAGTTGATGGTGGTTATATTGAACTTAAAACTAGTGCAGATAAAAAGATTGAATATAATCTTACAAAATATTTAAGATCTAATGCTTCAACTTGTATTAATCAACAACCAATTGTAAATGTTGGTGATAAAGTTGAAAAAGGTTCTGTACTGACTGATGGACCTTCTATTGATAATGGAGAACTTGCTTTAGGGCGAAATGTGTTAGTAGCTTTTATGACTTGGGAAGGTTATAATTTTGAAGATGCGATTATTGTTTCGGAAAGATTAGTTCAAAATGATACTTATTCATCAATTAAAATTGAAGATAAAGTAATTGATATTCGTGATACAAAGCTTGGACCAGAAATGATTACTAGTGATATTCCAAATATTTCTGAAGAAAAACTAAAAGATTTAGACGATCGTGGAATTGTTCGGGTTGGTGCTGAAGTTTCTTCTGGAGATATTTTGGTTGGTAAGATTACTCCAAAAGGTGAAACTGAATTATCAGCAGAAGAAAAATTACTTAGAGCAATTTTTGGTGAAAAAGCAAAAGATGTTCGTGATTCATCACTTTATTTAGAGCACGGAGAAAAGGGCAAAGTAATTGATGTTAAAATATTTTCACGTGAAGCTGGTGATAAATTATCAGCTGGTGTTATTCAATCAGTGCAAATTACTGTAGCGAATTTAAGAAAAATTCAAGCTGGAGATAAAATGGCTGGTCGTCACGGTAATAAAGGTGTTATTTCAAAAATTGTTTCTGTTGAGGATATGCCATATTTAGAAGATGGAACACCAATTGATATTATTTTGTCACCACTTGGTATTATTTCTCGTATGAATCTTGGACAATTGCTTGAAACCCATTTAGGTTTTGCGGCGAAAAAATTAGGTTATAAAATTGCTACCCCAGTGCTTAATGGTGTTACTGAAGAACAAATTAAAGAAGAACTTATAAAAGCTGGACTTCCTGAAGATGGAAAGGTTGAACTTTTTGATGGTAAAACTGGTGAAGCTTATGATAATAGAATTACAGTCGGTATTAAATACATGCTTAAACTTAATCATATGGTTGAGGATAAGATTCATCAAAGATCAATTGGTCCTTACTCTTTAATTACACAACAACCGCTTGGAGGTAAAGCACAATTTGGTGGACAAAGGTTTGGTGAAATGGAAGTGTGGGCATTAGAGGCTTATGGTGCTGCACACACGCTTCAAGAGATATTAACTATTAAATCAGATGATGTTCCAGGAAGAAGTAAAGCATACGAATCTATTATTAAGGGTGATACGATTATTAAACAAAATGTGCCAGAATCATTTAATGTTTTAGTTCGTGAGCTAAAAGGTCTTGGACTTGATGTAGAATTACTTGGAGGAATTAAAGAAAGTGATGATATGAATAAAAACGAAGATGATCAAGATACTAAAGAACAAAAAATTGATACGGATAAAAATGATAAAGAAAAATCTAAAGATAAAAAACAAGAAGATTCTAAAGAATAATTAATAATCTAAAAAGCTATAAGCTACAAGCTAAAAAGCTAATAATAAAATATGCTTAATCCAATAAAAACATCAAGTTTTGATGCTATTAAACTTAAATTAGCTTCACCTGAAGTTATTCTATCTTGGTCTCATGGTGAGGCTGTTAGACCAGAGACTATAAATTATAGAACTCAAAAACCAGAAAAAGGAGGATTATTTTGCGAAAAGATTTTTGGTCCTTCAAAAGATTGGGAATGTTATTGTGGAAAATATAAAAAAATTCGTTACAAAGGAATTGTTTGTGACAAATGTGGAGTAGAAGTTACTAGAAGTGTTGTAAGACGTGAAAGAATGGGGCATATTGAATTAATGACACCATGTACACATATTTGGTTCTTGCGTGGTTTATCTTCAAAGATTGGTTTATTGCTTGGTTTTTCAATGCAAGCGCTTGAAAAGGTGATTTATTTTGCTAATTTTATAGTTACTGATGTAAATGAAGATTTGAAAGAAGCTACTATTGATCAAATTAAAAATGAACACAAACAAAAGAAAAAAGCTATTGAATCTGATTTTGTTCGTCAGAAAAATGAGATTAAGGCTAAAAAATCTAAATTAATTCAAGATGATATTAATGAAAAAGAAGTTGATAAAATTATAGATAAGGAAATTAAATCACTTAAAAAAGCCAAAGAAGAAAAACTTGAAATATTACAAGACGCTTTTTCACAGGCACAAAAAGAATTAAAAGATTTAAAACCTTTGTTAATTATTTCGGAAGCTGATTATCAAAACTTAAGTTTAAAATATGGTCATATTTTTGAAGCAGGTATAGGTGCTGAAGCTATTAGAGGCCTATTAGAAAAAATTGATTTAAAAAAGACAATTAAAGCTTTAAGAGATGAACTTGAAATTTGTATTGAATCAAAAAAAGAAAAGTTAATAAGAAGAATAAAATTATTTCAAAGTTTAGAAGTTAATGGAGTAAGACCTGAATGGATGGTTTTAAAAATTGTTCCAATTATACCTCCTGATTTACGACCAATGGTGGCTCTTGATGGGGGACGTTTTGCGACTTCAGATTTAAATGATTTATATAGAAGAGTTATTAATAGAAATAATCGTTTGAAACAACTCATGAAACTGAATGCTCCAGAAGTTATTAGTAGAAATGAAAAAAGAATGTTGCAAGAAGCTGTTGATGCTTTGATTGATAATTCTGCTCGTCATGGTAAAACTGTAATCGCTTCAACTGGTCAAAAAAGAATGTTGAAATCTTTGGCTGATTCACTCAAAGGTAAGCAAGGTCGTTTTAGACAAAATTTACTTGGTAAAAGAATTGATTATTCTGGTAGAAGTGTAATTGTTGTAAATCCAAAACTTAAATTAGATCAATGTGGTGTACCAAAAATAATGGCTATTGAACTTTTTAAACCATTTATTATTAGTGAATTGATTAAAAGAGAAATTGTTCATAATGTAAGAAGTGCCTCAAAATTTATTGAAACTGGTGATGATGTTGTTTGGGATATTTTAGAAGATGTTGTGAATGGTGCATATGTAATGCTTAATCGGGCTCCAACTTTGCACAGACTTGGTATTCAGGCATTTAAACCAATTTTAATTGAAGGAAAAGCTCTTCAAATTCATCCATCAGTTTGTTCTGCATTTAATGCTGATTTTGATGGTGATCAAATGGCTGTTCATGTTCCTCTTACGGCTGAAGCTAAAAAAGAAGCTGCTGAAATAATGCTTTCTTCGAAAAATCTTTTGAAACCTGCAACTGGTGATCCAATTGTAGCTCCAAGCCAAGATATTGTTTGGGGAATTTTCTATATTACTGAAGAGAAAAATAATAGCTTGAAAGATAAAGATTTGAAAGTGTTTTCGTCAATGGAAGATGCTTCGCTCGCTTATGATATGGGAAAAATTGGATTGAATGATCCAATAAGATTAATAATTGATGGCAAACTAACAAGAACAATAGTGGGTAGAGTAATTTTCAATAGTATTTTGCCTGAGAAATTAAGATATATAAATGAAGTTGTTGATAAAAATAAGATTAAAAATTTAATTAAAGACTGTTATCGTTATTATGGATTAGAAGAAACAGCTAGACTTATTGACGAGATAAAAGATAAGAGTTTTGGTTATATTACAAAATCAGGTTTGTCTTGGAGTTTTGGAGACCTTCCAGTGTTTGATGAAAAAGATGAGACTATTAATTCTACCCAAAAGAAAGTTGAAGAAATTCAAGAACAATTTGACGAAGGTTTATTAACTGAATCAGAACGATATGCAAAAGTTATTGAACTCTGGACTGCCGCAAAAGATAAGGTTACTTCAATTTGTAAAAAAGGATTACCAGACGAAGGACCTGTTTATTCAATGATTGAATCTGGTGCTCGTGGTAGTTGGGCACAATTAACTCAAATTCTTGGTATGAAAGGTTTAGTAACATCACCTTCTGGAGATATTATTGAATTGCCTGTAAAGGGTAATTTCAAAAAAGGCTTTCAAGTGCTTGAATATTTTATTTCAACTCATGGTGTGCGTAAAGGTTTGTCTGATACAGCTTTGCGTACTGCTAATGCTGGTTATTTAACAAGACGTTTAGTTGATGTAGCTCAAGATATTATTGTTTCTGATGACGATTGTGGCGATAAGGAGGGACTTGTAGTTACTAGAGCGGAAAGTGAAAAAATGGGAATTGATTTAATGGATAGAGTTTTAGGAAGATATTTAGCTAGTGATTTAAAGAACAAAAAAGGAAAGGTTTTAATTAAAAAAGGTGAATTAATTGATGAAGATTTGCTTGATAAATATAAAGGTGAAGATTTTGATGAAGTTATAATTCGTTCAGCTTTAACTTGTAAGATGGACAGAGGAATCTGTGCTAAATGTTATGGTTGGGATTTGGGTTATAATAAATTAGTTAAAATGGGAACAGCGGTTGGTGTTATTGCTGCTCAATCAATTGGTGAGCCTGGAACACAGCTTACAATGAGAACCTTTCATACAGGTGGTATTGCTGGAGTTGAGGATATTACTCAAGGTTTACCTCGTGTGGAAGAAATTTTTGAAGCACGTTCTCCTAAAGGTAAAGCGATTCTTGCAGAAGTTGATGGAAAGGTAAAAATTGAAACAGCTCAAAGAGAAATAAAAGATGCCAAAGGGAAAGTTATTGTTAGTAATCAACCTTTAACAAAAGTATTGAAAATTTACTACAGAGGTGCTGATGCTGATAAATATACTTTTGTTTCTGTTCTTAAGGAAGCTAAATTGAAATTGAAAGAAGAAGGAGCTAAAAAAACTGTTACCAGAAAAGATATTAAAGTTATGGTTAAAGATAAAGATAAAATCAAGACTGGAGCTGTAATTTTTAAAATTGGTACAAAAGAAATTGAAGCAAAAAATGGCGGAATTGTTAATATAAACGAAGATAAATTTGTTGAAATTATCACAAATGTTGAAAAAGTTCAGGAGTTTAATATTTCAAAAGATACAACTATATTAGTTGAGGTGGGTGATGAAGTGAAAATTGGTGATCAGCTTACTGATGGTAGTATGGAATTACAGCAACTTTATAAACTTAGAGGTAGACTTGAAACACAAAGATATATTATTCGGGAAATTCAAGCAGTATATTCATCACAAGGACAACCTCTTAGTGATAAACATATTGAGATTATTGCAAAACAAATGTTTTCTCGTTATGTTGTTGTAGAGTCAAATGATGCAGCACTTCTACCTAGTGAAATCGTTGAACATGCAGTTGTGGCACGAGCGCACAAAGCACTTGAAAAAAATCAAAAACAAGCTGATGTAAAACAAATTTTGATGGGTATCACTAAAGCATCTCTTACAACCGACAGCTTTTTATCAGCAGCGTCTTTTCAAGAAACAGCTAGGGTATTAATTGACTCAGCTGTAAGTGGTAAGATTGATTATTTAGAAGGATTAAAAGAAAATGTTATTATCGGTAGATTAATTCCATCTGGTACAGGATATAAGGGGACTAAAAAGAGAGAAAAATATTAATTTTTATGAACAAAAAAGAAATAGCTGTACTTTCAATTACATTATCATTAGTTTTAATTTTATTACTTATGATTGTTTTTGCTTTTATTAATTATACTAAAAAAACTTCAAGCACTAATATAGAAAATGATAAAATTAAAATTGCTACTAGTAGTGAAGAAAAGGATGGAAAAATAAGAATTGAAGATGAGCTATGGGAAAAAGAAAATGAATCAAGATTTAAAAAAATTTCTGAACAAAAAAAAGATTGGTTGTTATATTCAAATTTAATTTATGGATATAGTTTTAAATATCCAAAAGATATAAAAATAGATGTATTATATCCATTATTTTCTACTTCAACTACTGCTAATTTAAATTTATATTTTGATGATAAAGATTTTGCATATATTTCAGTTTATAATGAGGATGATTTTATTTTTAATAATTGTGGAAGTAAAAATTTAGATGAAATAATAAAAATTAATAGATTGTCTTTGGAAGATTACGCAAGGTACCATTGGAAATTAAATAATCATAGCAATAATATAAGTCCTTTAGAAAAAATTGAAGTTGACGGTAAGCATTTATTTTTATTTTCTTTAAATGATAAATTAAGAAATTTATCTTTTTATGGGAAGAAATTGTTTATATTTATGGATATAAACTCAATGAAATATACATTTGAAATGATGGACAATGCTATAAGTAGAGAAATATTAAAATCATTAAAATTTTTCAAAACTAAACATGTACCGCAAAAAACTGTTTTGGAAATCAAAGAATGGTCTATATTCAGTAGTAAAAAATACGGATTTAATATCAAATATCCCAAAGGATGGTTTGTGGAAAGTCCTATTCATGAAGAAAGTAGATCAAGTAATTCAGCATTAAATTTGATTTTAGGGACATCATATATTTCAAAAAAAGTTCTAGGTGATTGGACGATATCGATTTATACCATTAATGATAGTTTAGAAAATGTATTACAAAATAAAAATTATCGTGCTGGATGGGATATAAAGTCAATTTTAGAAATTCCAGTTAAAGATTATATTGTTAAGAAAGTAACATTTGTTAATGGAGCTGATAAGGTTTATATTAAGAGTATGAAAGATGATTATACAATAATAATAGATGGTGCATGTAATGCTAGTCATATTATAAATAAAATGGTGCAGTCTATTGAATTTATATCGAACAATATTGATAATTGGAAAATCTTTAAAGAGCAAGATGTAAATTTTACATTTGAATATCCTGAAAAATGGTCATATTCAATAAAAAAACAAGAATTAGGACATAAACATATAACTTTTCGCAGTGAAATTAGAGAAAATGAAATGATGATTCATATTCCTATGCCGGCAGTTGGTTTAGAGCCATTTGGTTCTATTGAAAAAAAAATATATCAAACTAATGATATTAATACGGATTTACTGCTAACTTATATGAAATCAGCTGATGAGACTTATAAAAAGAATATGATTATTTTACAATGGCAAACTGGTATTAATGGAAGTAAGCTTAAAGATGAATTCAAAGAATGGGATAATTCAATAATGAACTTAATTAGTATTATTGGCTATGATGAAGAATATGATAAATATTATAGAAGCATTATTGAAAAAATAGCGAGTTCAATAAAATTTATATCGCAATAGACTTAAAACAAATTAATATTATTCTTGAGGTAAATATAATAAAAAATTGTATTTCCCAAAGAGCAATTTTAATTGTTCTGAAATAAAAATAAATATAAAGGAGGGTAGAAAAATGTTCATTAACAATTAAATACTAAAGTAGAAAATCTAAGGAAAGTTGATAATTATTTTAAACAGAAAAAGGAGATTAAATCATGAAAAAGAAAATTATTATTTTTGCAGTTCTGTGGTTGATTGTATGCTTTAGTAGTGCTAATGCTGTTCAACAGATGTTGCCATTCCCTGGTGGTGAAACATGGATATGTACGCAAGGGAATGATACGACATTCACACATAAAGATAAATGGAAATATTCTTGGGACTTTGCTATTCCGTCGGGATACCCCATCTCTGCTTCTGCCGGAGGTACTGTTGTATATGCAGGATACAATTCTATAATAGGTAACACAATTATCATTAATTATGGCAATAGTGAGTATGGAAAATATTGTCATTTATTAAACACAACTAATTGTCCATTAGAAGTTACCGTGGGTGAAGTTGTTTCGCAAGGTCAAATTATTGGCTATTGCGGAAGTACAGGATCAAGTAGTACAGGATCTCATATTCATTACAATGTACAAAATAGTAACAGTATTTGGGGTGAATCTATTCCATCATCATTTATAGATGTTTGGGGCAATAAAGCTATCCAAGAAATTCCAAAACAGGGTGGTTTATATACCTCTGCAAATCACTATTGTAAATTAAGTGATTACAGAGTAGGTAAATTCTCAAAAGGAGATGATGGCTGGCGTTTATATGGTGGTTCTGTAGATTCAGGTTTTATACCACGTACAAAACCATTTTCATTAACGTATTACCACCTAAAAGGAGTTAATACTTTTGGTCATCCAATAAGTTGGGTTAAAGAATATCATCCTAAAGATAATCCTTATGGTTGTCCAGCAATGGATCCAGTTTGGATACAAGACTTTTCAACTACTTCGTTTTCTAACGTTAATGATGCACCATTAACAAGTATTATGGTTTTAAATCCATATGTTTGGAATCCACGTGTTAGTTATCAGGGTGTTGCTTATCCACTTCATGGAGAGATGCTAAAGTATTGGCGTGAACATT
>JAGLJW010000014.1 GCA_023142215.1 Candidatus Parcubacteria bacterium | reverse complement strand
AAAGATAATAATGAAATGAAAAAAGGATATTTTGTAAAATAGATTTTAAATATTTTTATATGGATAATAAAAAAATAATTACTGATATCAAAAATGAAGCAAAGACTTTTTTTGTTGATGCTAGTGGTTGTCATGATTGGAGTCACATTGAAAGAGTACATAATTTATCACAAAAAATCGGAAAAGAAGAAAATGCTGATTTGGATATATTAAAATTAGCATCGTATTTACATGATATTGCCCGTAAACAAGAAATGGAAGTTAAAGGCACTTTTTGCCATGCTGAAAAAGGTGCCGAAATGGCATTGAATTTATTGAAAAAATATAATTTAAACAATGATGTTATTAATAACGTTGTTCATTGTATTTCAACACACCGTTATCGTAATAATAAAAAACCAGAAACAATAGAAGCTTGCGTTTTGTATGATTCTGATAAACTTGATTCAATTGGAGCTGTTGGAATAGCTAGAACTTTTCTTTTTGCTGGGAATGCTGCTTCTGGAAAAATGTATACAGGAAATGAAAAAGAAATAGTAAAGACAGGAAAAGATTATTCATATACAAACGAAGATTCTGGATACTTAGAATATGAAGTAAAATTAAAACACATTAAAAATAAAATGCTTACCGAAACTGGAAAAAAAGTCGCCAAAGAACGTCATGATTTTATGAAAATATATTTTAGTCAATTCTTTAATGAAATTGAAGGTAAAAAATAATATGTCTAATAAATTAACAATAGGTTTTATAACGTATGGCAAGTCTACCTCAAAATATTTACCATTTTTTTTGCCGTCTCTTAAAAATGCTTTAGATGAAATTCATGATTATAAAATTATTGTTCAAGACAATACAGATAAAGAAGAAAATGAGAATAAAAAATATATAAAAGAAAATTATCCTGAAATTGATTTTGAATGGAGTGGAAAAAATATTGGTTTTGCACGAGCTTATAATAAATTAATTAAAAAAGCAGAGAAATTAGATAGTGAATATTTTTTGGTTATTAATCCTGATGTTTTACTTGATAAGAATGCAATTTTAAAAATGATTGAAGCTTTGGAAGATAATGATAATTTAGGCTCTGTTGCACCTAAAATTTTAAAATGGGATTTTGAAAACAATAAAAAAACTAATATTATAGATAGTTGCGGAATAAAATTATTACCCGGTTTAAGATTCGTTGATCTTGGACAATGCGAAATTGATAATAATCAATTTGAAAATGAGAAGATTATTGGTCCCAGTGGTGCTTGTGCTTTAATAAAAATAGATGCTTTAATAAAAATTAAAAAAAATGAGCAATATTTTGATGAAAACATGTTTATGTATAAAGAAGATTGTGATTTAATTTATAGATTATATTTAGCAAATTACAATTCAGCTTTTGTGAATGACGCCGTAATTTATCACGACAGAACCGTAACTGGAAAAGGAGAGGGAATTTGGAATATTATAAAATCCAGAAAATATAAAAACAAACAAGAAAAAAAATGGTCTTTTGTAAATCAACAATTAATTTATTATAAATTCTGGAACACAATTAATTTAAAAAATAAATTAATTTTAATATGGCATCAAGCTAAATCGTTTATTTTTATTTTATTATTTGAACAGTATTTATTATTAGAACTACCAAAATTATGGTATATGAAAAAAAAAATTATTTTTTATAAAAAATGTTAAAACTAAGTGTCATTATAGTTTCTTGGAACACAAAAGAGAAACTAGAAGAAAATTTAATAGAATTATTTAAAAGCAAAGTAAATTTTGATTTTGAAGTTTTTGTTGTTGATAATAATTCATTTGATGATTCCACTGAAATGGTTGAAGAAAAATTTTCGGAAGTTAAATTGATTAAAAATAAAGAAAACTTTGGTTTTGCAAAGGCAAACAACCAAGCAATTAAAAAAGCAAAAGGGGAATATGTTTTATTGCTTAATCCTGATATGAAAGTTTTTAGTGATACATTAGAAAATATAATAAAATGGATGGATGAAAATAAACAAGCAAGTTTGGCTGGATGCAAATTAGTTAATAAAGAAGGAGAAATCATTAAGCATGTTAGAAAATTTCCTACATTTTTTAATCAACTCATGATTATACTTAAAATTCCTCATGTTTTACCTTTTGTTTTAAATAATTATTTACAAAAAAATTTTGATTATAGCAAAACAGAAAAAGTTGATTCTATTAGAGGAGCTTTTTTTATGATGAGAACAAATCATGATGAGAATGAAAATATCAGCTTATTACTTGATGAGAGATATTTTCTTTGGTTTGAAGAAGTTGATTTTTGTAAACAACTCAAGAAAAAAAATAAAGAAGTTTGGTATACACCGATTGCTAAATGTACTGATTATATTGGTCAAAGCTTTGGACAAGTTCCAAGAGGTGTAACACAAAAATATTTTAAAAATTCACAGTTAAAATATTTCAAGAAATGGCACTCTTGGATTGAATACCAAGTCCTTTCCTTAGCTTGGATTTTTGGAATATTAATATCTAAATTAAAAATTAAATCAAGAACAAAAACATGAATAAATTAATTGTATATACTGATGGTGGCTCACGTGGCAATCCAGGACCATCTGGAATTGGAGCCGTAATCAAAAATGTAAAGGGTAAAATTTTATGTGAAATTTCTGAATATATCGGCGAAACAACAAATAACCAAGCCGAATATAAAGCATTACTCGCTGCCATAAAAAAAGCCAAAGAATTTAATCCAGATGAAATTGATTTCTTTTTAGACAGTGAATTAGTAGTAAAACAATTAAATAGAGAATATAAAGTAAAAAATAAAAATTTACAACCCTTATTTGTGGAAATCTATAACAACTCTTTGAATTTTAAAAAAATTACATATAATCATGTTAGACGGGAATTCAACAAAGAAGCTGATAAATTAGCCAACGATGCCATGGATAAAGGTCAATAAGTAGTTTAAATTTTCTATTTTTTATTAATAAAAAATATGTGTTATAATGTATTTGTAAATAAATAAATAATTGGATTATCCTTTTTTGTATGATAATGAAATTAAATTCACTGTCATACTGAATAGATAATTCACAAATGCTTATGAAGAAGTTTATAGCTTCAATTTTAACATTGATGTTAATTGTACCAGCGATTGTACCATTAACTGGTTTAAACGCCGCTGATGGTCAAGTTTGTGGTACTGATGGAATAACTTATGTCTCTACTGATGCTGCTGGAACAGCAGAAGTTGATGTATCATATAATTTTGCTTGTACAAATCCAACGAGTGAAGATGGTTTATTTGAAGCAACAACAGATATTGCTTTTGCTGGTATGTTGATTGAAATTGGATCAACTGATTTGCCAACAACTGTAATTATTCGTGACAATGAGACCAAACATGATTACACAGTTGAACTTGATTCTGAAACTGATTTAAATGGTACCGTTCTTTCGGATTGGATACCAGGAGATCAAATTAAAGTTAAAGGTGCTAAAAATGAAAATACAGAAAATATTGAAACAGAAAGTCTTGAAAATGTTTCAATTAGTTTAAGAAATAATAATGGTATAAATGGATGGATTACAAATATTAGCACAAGCTCAAAAGAAATTACTTATCAATGGGCAAATATAGAACATACTTTTAGCTATACTGATGACACAAGATTTGTGGTTGGAGGTATAAATCCTGCCAGTGCTAATGATTTAAAAGTAAATGACAGAATTAGAGGAAGACTCGTTAATTCAGAGGCAAAAATTGTTGTAGTCCTTAGAAGAGGTGAAAATCTCTTTATGAAAATAAGAACTTTTAGACCAAATGCAGAATTAGTGGCACTTGACACAACGGTAGTTCCCGCTGCTCTTGAAGTCAAAATTTTACCTACACCTGGACTAAAATCTGGTGATGTTAATAATCTAATTAGCGGTGATGGGGCATTAGTTACAGTTTATGTTAATGAAAATACTAAAATAGTTAGAAAATACTTTGGTGAAACAAAACTTGAAGAATTTTCAGTTGGTGATAAATTAAAAATTGTTGGCCGTGTAAATGATAATGGCAGTATAGATGCAAAGTTACTCAAAAATGATTCAATTTGGCAAACTGCTCTAAAAGCACATGCGGGTGTTGTTACAGATGTAAATGAAAATGAAAACTATATAATGGTAAACTGGACACCTATAAAACATATTACAAAGGAACAACTTAAAATTAAATTGAATTCTGACGATACAACAGACGATACAACAGTAACTGCTCAAATGGTCGAAACTGATCCTGATTTATCCACAGAAGCAACACCAACTCTTTATCAAGTAAATAAAATTTCCTTAAGAGATAGAATTAAAAACAAAGTACTAAGCTTTAAAGAAGAAATTATTGGTACAATAAAGAGAAAATTAAAAGTCAGAGAAATAGCAATTGAAAGAATTAGTCATCAAAATATAAAAATAAAGGATTTAATTCAAAGAATGCCTACTAAAAAAATGAAAGTAGAAATTTCAGATGAAACTACAATTATTATTGGAACAAACCAGAATGCTACTATCTCAGATATCAAAAACGGCGATAAAGTAAGGGTACGTGGTACTAGACATGTTGATTTGCCATTAATCAATGCAGAAACTATTGTAGTTGTTAGTGCATTACCGGAAATTGAAGAAGATGAAGAAGCTTTAATTAATGATGTTAACAGTACTGCAGAAGTAATCGTTACAGACGAAGAAGAAACTGATGTTGATACTGATGTTGATGAAGATACTGATGATGATACCGACACGAATGATGATAATGATGCCGAAAACGATGGAAGTATTGATGACGGCACTGATAATGAAACGAGCAACGAATAGAAAATATATTCTATAAAATTAAAAATATCCTGGTATTTACTGGGATATTTTTAATTTGTGCTATAATTAAGTTATGTCAGATTTAAATAAAAATAAAATAATAGGAATTGATGCCAGATTGTATGGTGAAGATGTTGGTCGTGGAATTGGACGATACATTAAAGAAATTGTTGATAGCATTATTCTAAAAGACAAAAAGAATGTATATATAATTTTTTTAAGTGGGGATAACTATAATAATTTTAATATTAATAATCCACACATAAGAAAAGTTTTAGTTAAATCTAGATGGTACAGCTTGTGTGAACAATTTGAAATGCCATATCTAATAAAAAAACATAAAATAGATTTAATGCATTTTCCACATTTTAATGTGCCACTTTTTTGTACAGTTCCTTTTATCGTGACAATTCATGATTTGATTTTAACAAAATTTCCAACCCTTAGAGCTAGTACATTACATCCTATTTTATATAAAATTAAAGACTTTGCTTATAAGATTCTAATTAAAAATACTATCAAAAAATCAGAAAAAATACTAACTGTTTCGCAATTTACTAAAGATGATATTATTGAACAATTTAATTCGTCAGAAAAAAAAATTACCATAACTTATGAAGGTGTTTCAAAACAGATTAATCCTCAAAAAATTGATGACAAAAAAGTACTTTTAAGGTATAATTTACATAAGCCTTATTTGCTTTATGTTGGTAGTGCTTATCCGCACAAAAATCTTGAAATTTTAGTAGAAGTTTTTAATGAAATTAATAAAAATAATAAAAATTTAGATTTAGTGATCGTTGGTAAAGATGATTATTTTTTTAAGTGTCTTAAAAATCTTGCTTATAAATTTGAAAACAAAAATATTAAATTTCCAGGATTTATTCCTGACACAGAATTAGCATCTTTTTATCATAACGCCAAGGCATACATTTTTCCTTCGCTTTACGAAGGTTTTGGCCTACCGCCACTTGAAGCAATGTATTATGCTTGTCCTGTCTTAAGTTCTAATAGATCATGTTTACCAGAAATTCTTGGAGATGCAGCAGTTTATTTTAACCCAAAAAACAAAAAAGAAATACAAGAAAAAATAATTGAAATATTGGACAACAAAGTCTTAAGAGATTCTCAAATTAAAAAAGGACATAAGCAAATAAAAAAATACAATTGGGATAATTGTGTTAACCAAACGCTAGAAGAATATAATAAAGTTTTAAAAAAGATTTAAAATTTTTAATTTAAAATCCTCATGCAAACCATTAAAAATAAATCAAATATTAAAATAAAAGGAAATAATTCTCCCTCTCCTTTTTTACTTGATTTAAACAAGGAAAAGAAAAAAAATTGCAATAAAAATAGTTCTTCTGATTTTTATGATTTTCTAGACAGTATTGATGATTTTAACTTTTCTAATTTTTTAAATGATTATTCTAAATATACTAAAATTAAACTTATTAAACTCTTTGAGTTTTTCAAAAAACAAACTGAAAATTTTAATAAAAAAATTAAAAAAGCTCCCAAGATAAAGTCTGAAAAATTAGATTTAGCTTTTCATAAAAAAAATAATAAATTCCATCTATTTTTTAAATTTTTAAATTTTTTAAAGAATAACAAAGAAATTAAACAGCTTGCTCTTTATCAAATTATAAAAATAATTTATATATTTTCATTCTTTGTTATCAAAAATGTTTTTATTTTTTGTTATCGTATTTATTTAGGAATTGTATTTACTCTAAAATTTTCTTATTTTTTCACTTATTTTACTATACGTAGATGTATATTTAAAATTCCCTCATTTAGAGAATACTTTGGAGTTTTAAAGAATGATATTATTCTGGCAAAACAATCCCTAAATGCAAAAAAGTTAGAAAGAAATAAAACACAAATTAAAAAACAAAGACAAAATATTATTTTAAAACAACAATTTGAAACAAGAAAAAATATTAAAAAAATTGATATCAAGAAAGAAAGGAAAAACTATTTTAAAAATTTCATAAATTATATCACTGATATTGTTTATTTTATATCTAAACTTTTTCCACGACCAAGCTTTAATGCATTAAAATCAAGTTTAGCTTTTGGATTAATTTTATTTATACTAATCATTCCATTTAAAGCTTTTACTTATTATTATAATTTTAAAAATTTAGAAGGAAGAGTTTTAGGTGTAACAGAATCTGCAATTAATGATTTAAAAAGTGCAACTATATCTTTACAAAATAAAGAATTTGATGAAGCTAACTTGAGCTTTACAAAAGCTGGCATCGCTTTTGAAGATGCAAAAAATGAAGTGGCTCAAATTAGTAAGGTGCTTGATTTATTTGCTAGAATAATACCTAATGAGAAGATAAAAATGGCTTCTGAATCCGATCTAATTTTATCATCAGGAATAATTAGTTCTGAAATTGCTAGCTTAATTGCACAAAGTCTAGATTATTGGAACAACAAAGAAGGGGACAGTATTAAAGAAATTATTAATTACCTTGATCCAAAAATAGATGAAATATCAATTCTAATTGAAGACTTGAAAAATAAAGTATCTCAAATTAATAAAAATGTTATTCCTGAAAAATATAAAGATTACATTATTTTACTCAATGATAAATTATCAATAATTGACAGGCAAACTAAAGAGACAAGAAATTTATTTAAAATCATGAGAGTATTTTTGGGATTAGAATATGATAAAAAATATTTATTAGTTTTTCAAAATAACACAGAAATAAGAGCAAGCGGCGGTTTTATTGGTAGTTTTGCAGTAGTTGATATTGGCGACGGTGAAATAAAAGATATGGATATTCCTGGAGGCGGAAGTTATGACACAGAAGGGGGACTTTATGAAAGAATTATAGCCCCAAAACCTTTACATATAGTAAATCCTTTGTGGCATTTTTGGGATGCTAATTGGTGGCCAGATTGGAAATTATCAGCTCAAAAATTAGAATGGTTTTATGAACGTAGTGGAAAAACTACTGTTGATGGTATAATTGGTTTCACTCCAACAGTAATTGAAAAATTATTGAATGTTATTGGACCAATTGATATGAAAGAAAAATATGGAGTAATAATTAATTCTGAAAATTTTTGGATAATAACTCAAACTTATTCTGAACAAAAAGAAGATATCACAAACAAGCCTAAAAAAATTATTGGCGATTTAATGAATGAAATAATTTTAGAAATTCCGAAAAGAATAGATAAAGCTATGTTCTTAGATATTTTAAAGATTACAGAAGAAAGCTTAAGCGAAAAACATATTTTAGTTTATTCCCATGATAATGAAGTGCAAGAGTTTATGATAAAACATGATTTTGCTGGTGAGTTAAAAGAAACAAATAGTGATTATTTAATGGTAGTAAATACAAATATTGCCGGTGGAAAAAGCGACAAGGATATTCAAGAAGAAATATATCACGATACTGAAATTTTAGAAGATGGCTCAATTATCAACACTGTTACAATTAAAAGAATTCATACAGCAAAAAGAGGAACAATTTTTACTGGAGTAAGAAATAACAGTTGGTTAAGAGTCTATGTTCCACAAGGTAGTCAATTTCTTGATGCTGATGGATTCTCTATACCTGACAAGAAATATTTCAGCGAACCAAATGAAAAATGGAAAAACGATCCACAAGTTATGGATAATGAAGGTAGGGCAACTATTGATGTTAACACAAAAACAAAGATATACAACGAATCAGGAAAAACTGTTTTCGCAAATTGGACACAACTTGACCCCGAAGAAGAAATTGAAGTTTATTTTAAATATAAACTACCTTTTAAATTTGAGGAAGACACAGAAAATGATAAAGACAATAAATCTTTTAAGTATTCTTTATTAGTTCAAAAACAACCTGGATCAATTGGTAGCAAATTTGAAAGTAATATCAGTTATCACAAAAATTTCAAATTAACCTGGAGTTATCCTGAAAATTTGGATATTAAAAATGATGAAATAAATTTTAATTCAAATTTAAAAACTGATAAATTTTATTCTGTCTTGTTTGAAAATTTAAAATAAATTTAAAAAAATAATTTACATTTTAGATATTTATGATAAAAATTAAAAACGGTGACAATCAAGAAGAAGATGACGATAATAACAATAATGGTGTTATTAAAATAAACGCTAAAGAGTCATCTCTTTTGGAATTTACAAAAAGGCCATTGCCGAATGAAAAACAAATAAAGGTTTTTGAGGATTATGTAAAGACAGAGTCAAAAGATGAACAAATTGAAGAAAGCTTAAATGAAATTTATCAAGATGATAGAGGCGAAATGGTTAATGTTGGTAAAATGGATGTATTAAAAAGAAGAGGATTTTTGTTTTGGTTTTTTGGTTTTATTTTTTTAATACTCATTGGAATGGGTGTTTTTGCTTATATTTATAATAATATTTATTTAAAATCTAGTGACGGAAAATCAGATATTGAATTCAGTGTAGATGGTAAAAATGAGGTTTTTGCTGGTGAAGAGTTTGTTTATACTATTCATTATAAAAATTTGAGTAATATTGCCATTAAAGATGTTTTAGTGGAAGTTAAATTTCCTGATAACTTTATATTTTTAGATAGCGAACCTGAAGTTAGTCAGAATAATAATATCTGGGAATTGTCTGAAATTAAATCACAACATACAGGTAAAATAAAAATTAAAGGAAAAATTATTGATTTTCGTGGAGATACTAATGTTTTGCTTACTTATATGACATACACACCAGAAAATTTTTCTTCAGAATTTAAAAAAGATGCTTCAATCGCAACAATTGTAAAAGACCTAGGTATGGACATTGAGTTTGATTTTATAAAAACTGTTTTAATTGGAGAAGAGAGTTCTATCGATATTAAGCTGAAAATTCCAGATATTAGCTTTATGAATAACTTTAGAATTTCTTTTGACCCTCAAGAGAATATTAAGATCCTTGAAGCTAAGAATGATGATAATGATTTAAGTTTTGACGTAATTAGACCTGGTGTTTGGCAAATCAATAAAGTTTTAACTGAAAATAAAACATTACCAATTAAATTAAAATTTACAGAAAAGATTTCTGATAATCAAAATTTAGTTTTTAATTTTTACAAGGAGAGCGAAGATGGTAAATTATATAAATTTTTTGAAAAAGAATTAGATTTTGAAGTAATGAAAAGTGATTTAAATTTAGCTTTAATTATTAATGGCTCTAGGAACGAACAAGGTATTGAATTTGGTCAAAAATTAAACTACTCAATTGTCTATTCAAATAAAGGCGAGGCACCAATAAAAGATATTATTTTAATTGCTGTTATGGAAAGCGAATTTTTAGAATGGGATACTCTAGCCGACGAAAATGAAGGAATTGAAAAAGGCAATACTATTTCTTGGACAAAAGAACAAATTCCTGAACTTGAAAATTTAGAATCTGGGATGGAGGGAGTTATTGATTATTCAATTTTTATTTCTGAACTTGATGAAATAGTTGATGGCGCTGAATATAAAGTAAATAATTATATACAATACAGCGTTGGTGAAGAGGCAAGTGTTGTAAGTGAAAACAGTCAAAGTAATACAATTCTTGTGAAGATTAATAGTAATTTAGAATTGAATGAACAAGTTAGATATTTTAGTGATGATAATATTCCGGTTGGTATCGGGCCTCATCCGCCAAAAGTGGACGAAGAAACTAGTTACAAAGTTTATTGGAATCTAACAAATAGCTTGCATGAACTAAATAATTTAATTATAAAAACAAAATTACCTAACTATGTATTCTGGGGTGAACGTGATAGCGTGTCAGTTGGAGTAATTCAATTCAATGAAGAAACAAGAGAAATTGAATGGAATATTGGACGTCTTCCAGCCACAATCCACAGTGCTGAAGCAGAATTTGATATTAAAGTAAAACCGCAAGAAGAGGATAAGAATAAAATCATGATTTTACTTACAGGATCAACAGTTGAAGCAAAAGACAGCGAAACAGACGATGAACTAAAAGAAACTACAAAAGCAAAAACTACAAAATTGGAAGATGATGAAATTGCCGAAGGCGATGGAATCATTAATTAATTATTAAATCTTAGTCTTAAAAATCCGTAACTGCCCACTGACCTTAAAGTGTCATCCTGAGTGATAGCCGAAGCCTGCCCGTCCAAGTTCAGGCGGGGATCCCGATAACTATGCGACATTGCATCCTCAACGGGATTCTTCAACTACACTCCGCCAGCTAGCGAAGTTTCGTTCAGAATGACAATGATTTTATGATTTTTTATAGTCAGTGAGTAGTTACAAAAGTTCTTATTGACTAAATTCAATTTTTTGTTTAAAGTTATTGCATGAATATTTTAGAAAGAAAAAATAATATTATTAAAAGATTACTTTTCAAAAAAAATATTACTAGCAATGAGGCTAAATTTTTATTAGATAAAATTGATTTTGATTTAAAATCATATAATAATGAAAAAAATAAAACTTTATTAGTAACAGGCGGGGCTGGTTTTATAGGATCTAACTTTATTCAATATTGGTTAAAAAAATATCCTAAAGATAAAATTATTAATTTGGATAAATTAACTTATGCTGGAAATTTAGAGAATTTGAAAAAAATAGAAAATAATTCAAATTATAAATTCATAAAAGGCGACATCTGTAATAGAAAATTAGTTAATATTTTGATGAAACATGTAAATTTAGTGGTAAATTTTGCAGCCGAAACCCATGTTGATAGATCTGTTTTAAGTAGTGAAGAATTTGTACGAACAAATGTTGAAGGTACAAGAAATTTGCTTGAAGCAGCTAAAAACAATGGAAATGTTCGATTTCATCATATTTCAACTGACGAAGTGTTTGGACATTTAAGTCTGAATGATTTAGCTTTTACGGAAAAAACAGCTTATGACCCTAGAAGCCCATATAGTGCATCCAAGGCCTCATCTGATCATTTAGTACGAGCTTATTATTATACATATAAATTGCCAATTACAATTTCAAATTGTTCAAATAACTATGGTCCATATCAATTTCCTGAAAAATTAATTCCATTATTTGTTACTAATTTAATTGAAGGAAAAAAAGTTCCAATTTATGGCAATGGTCAAAATATTAGAGATTGGATTCATGTTAATGACCACAATGAAGGCGTTGATGCTGTTATTCATAAAGGACGTATTGGTGAAACATATTGTTTAGGTGGTGGAAATGAATTAACAAACATGCAAATTACAATGACGATTCTAGATGAAATGGGATTTGGTGAAGAAAAAATTGAATACATAAAAGATAGACCAGGGCATGATTTTAGATATGCGATTGATTATTCTAAAGCTAAAAATGAATTAGGTTGGAAACCAAAAATTTCTTTTGAACAAGGAATTCAAAATACAATCAAGTGGCTAATAAATAATCAAAATTGGTGGAGAAAGATTAAAAGCGGTAAATATCAAGATTATTATAAAAAAAATTATTCAAATAAATAAGAACTGTCACCAAAAAAACTACTTCAAACGAAGTAGTTTTTTGATATTTTTTATTTTATTAACAGTTGCTTTAAATATTCATATATGTTAAAATTTTTATAGTTTAAATAAACTAAATTAATGGATAATCAAGAAAATACTAATAATATATCAGAAAATAAAAGTTCAATATTCAAAAAAGGTTTCTATCTTTTCTTTTTTTTGTTGTTTGGATTAATGTGCTTTAGTGCAGGTATTTATATAACAGGAAAAAGCGAAGTATTAAAAAAGACAGCTGAAGATGAAGTAGTTTATATTGGAAAAATATCTGGAAAATATCAAGATGCAGTAGATGGAAAATTATCTCAAGATATAGATTTTGATTTATTTTGGGATGTTTGGGAGGCATTAGAGAAAAATTATGTTGACAAAGAAGATGTAACTGAAAAAAAAATGTTTTATGGAGCTTTAAAAGGGCTAGCTAATTCCGTAGGTGATCCATATACAGTATTTATGGATCCGAAAATTAATAAAGAATTTCAAGAAGATTTAGCAGGAACATTTGAAGGAATAGGAGCAGAAATTGGTATAAAAAATGATATTTTAACAATCATTGCACCTTTGCCTGATATGCCAGCCGAAAAGGCTGGACTTATGGCAGGTGATAAAGTTTTAGCCATCAATGGAACATCAACACTCGGAATTACAATTGATGCAGCTGTAAATAAAATAAGAGGTCCAAAAGGAACAGATGTGATTTTATCAATTACCAGAGACGGTTTAGATAATATTCAAGATATTACAATTAAAAGAGGAAAAATTATCATACACAGTATTAAAACTACTTTTGATAATGAAATTTATACAATAAAAATATCAAATTTTGGAAATGACACTGTTGAGCTTTTCAATAAAGCAACAAGAGAAATAATTGAAAAAAATCCAAAAGGAATTATATTAGATTTAAGAAATAATCCAGGTGGATACTTGGAAACTGCTATTGAAATTGCCAGTGAATGGGTTGAAAATGGTACAATTGTAACAGAACAATACAGCAAAAAAAAGGGAATAGAAACTCCTCATCCAGCAAGAGGTAGAGCAAGAATAAAAAATATTCCAACTGTAGTTCTTGTAAATGGGGGAAGTGCTTCAGCCTCAGAAATTGTTGCTGGAGCATTGCAAGATTATGATTTAGCAACAATTGTTGGGAAACAAACATTTGGAAAAGGTTCAGTGCAAAGTTTAGAAAATTTAAGTGATGGATCATCGCTTAAAATTACAGTTGCAAAATGGTTAACACCAAAAGGACGTAGTATTAACGACGAAGGAATTACACCAGATATTATAATTGATTATACGCTTGAAGATTATGAAGAAGATAGAGAACCCCAAATGAATGCAGCGATTAAAATTTTGAATGGAGAAAACGTTATTTCAGAAGATAATAAGACAGCTAGCAGTACAGAAGAAGAAATTAAAAAATTGGAAATTGATAAGTAATAATGGGTCTGTCACCAAACTACAACATGACCTAAATTCCCAGATTTCGGTAAATTTATGCCAAAACTGTAGTTTGGCGACAGACCCATAATAAAAAAGTATGAAAGTTATTTTAAAAAAACAAATTGATAAGTTTGGAAAAAAAGGAGAAATTAAAGATGTAAAAATTGGTTTTGCATCAAATTATTTAATTCCCGAAGGACTAGCAGTAATGGCTACTCAAGAAGAGTTAAAAAAATTAAAAATTAAAGATAATAATTAATAAAATGGTGATTGGTGCTGTCCATAATCTGTTTTAAAATTTATGAAAAAAGAAAAAAGTGAGGTTATTAAAAATGCAAAGTACATTTTCGTTGTTGGTGGTGTAATGAGTGGAGTAGGCAAAGGAATTACCACTTCATCAATCGCAAAAATTTTACAATCTAAAGGTTACAATGTTAGTGCTATGAAAGTTGATCCCTATATCAATGTAGATGCTGGTACTATGAATCCAATTGAGCACGGCGAGGTTTTTGTAACAGAAGATGGACTTGAAACAGATCAAGATATTGGAAATTATGAAAGATTTTTAAACAAAAACATTTACAAAGAAAACTACATGACAACTGGTCGTGTATACCAAACTGTAATACAAAAAGAAAGAAATTTGGAATATAAAGGGAAATGTGTGCAAGTTGTACCACACATTCCAATGGAAATTAGAGATAGAATAGAAAAAGCAGTAGAAAAAACAGGAGCAGAAATTATGGTAATTGAAATTGGTGGAACTGTTGGTGAATATGAAAATTTATTATTTTTAGAAGCAGCCAGATTCATGAAATTTGAAAATCCTGGCGATGTTTTATTTGTAGCTGTTAGTTATCTTCCTATTCCTTCAAAAATTGGAGAAATGAAAACAAAACCAACTCAACATGCTATTAGAAATTTAAATAGTGCTGGAATTCAACCAGATTTTATTATAGCTAGATCAAGATTAGAAATTGATGAACCACGAAGAAAAAAAATTGCTATTCATTGTAGTGTCGCTCGTGATGCTGTCATCTCAGCTCCTGATATAGATTCAATTTATGATGTTCCATTAAATTTTGAAAAGGATAATTTAGGAACTAGAATTCTAGATAAATTTGAACTCAAAGCCAAAAAAGATGATTTAGATTCATGGAAAGAAATGGTTGTTAATAGTAAAAAATACAATAAAGAAGTTAAAGTTGGAATTGTTGGAAAATATTTTACAACTGGTGACTTTTCATTATCTGATTCTTATATTTCAGTTATTGAAGCAATAAAACATGCCTGTATAACAAATAATTGTAAAGCTGATTTGTGCTGGATTAATACTGAAGAAATTGAAAAAAATGGAGTTAAAGAATTAGAAAAATTTGATGGTATTATTGTACCCCAAGGATGGGGGAATAGAGGAAGTGAAGGAAAAATTGACACTATTAAATATTGTCGTGAAAATAAAAAACCATATTTTGGTCTTTGCTATGGTATGCAAATGGCAGTTATTGAATATGCTAGAAATGTTTTAGGACTTAAAGATGCTAATTCTGAAGAAGTAAATTCAGGAACCACCAACCCAGTAATACATATCATGCCTGAACAAAAAAAATTACTTGCCAAAAAACAATACGGAGGAACAATTCGTCTTGGTGGCTGGCCTTGTCAAATTAAAGAAGGAACTCATTTTGCTAAGGCTTATGATGAAAAATTTATTTTATCAACTGATAAAACAAAAATTATTTCAGAACGTCACAGACATAGATATGAATTTAATAATGAGTATAGAGAAAAATTGGAAAAAGCTGGTTTAACAATCGCTGGAACTTCCCCTAATAATCAAATTGTAGAAGCGGTAGAAATTACTAATCATCCATTTTTTATTGGCGTACAATTTCACCCAGAATATATCTCAAGACCTCTTGATCCACATCCTTTATTTATAGAGTTTGTAAAAGTTTGTTTAGAAAATAAATAGTTAATTTCTATAATAATATAAAAACAAACGCCAAAAGCGTTTGTTTTTATTTATAATGAATTGATTTTTATTTTGATTCTGGAACTACAACGTTTACAAATTTAGTAGCAACTAATCTATTGTTAAATTTCATCATTTTTTTAGTTGTAAATTTAACAATACCTGTAATTGTTGAAAATAAGGTATCATCTTTTCCTTTTTTAACATTTAATCCTGGATGAAATTTTGTTCCTTTTTGTCTAATAATGATAGCCCCTGATTTTGCATATTGACCATCTGATATTTTTACACCTAGCCTTTTACCAGCGGAATCTCGTCCATTCCTACTGGATCCACCAGCTTTTTTATGTGCCATATGTTTTTAGCTTGTAGCTTGTAGCTTGTAGTTTTTTAGTTTTTTGTAAACAAAAAAAGTTAGCTAAATAGCTAAAGTATTTAAACTTATTTTTTAACTTTTTATATTGTATCATAATGGAAAAATTATGTCAAATATGGCTAAGATTTAATAAAATCAAATGTATTTTATAATAACAATCATAAAACTGTAACCTTTTCTTGATTATTACGTATTATTATACAAGAACAACTAAAATAATTAAAATGAGAGAATTTCTCTTGTTTTTTGTGGTTTATGAAAAAAACAAAACAAAATAATAATAATTTTTGGATTGATTTGTGGGAATTATTGAAACCAAGCAGAACATCAATTAAAAAACTATTCGTTTTAATAATTGTATTAGAATTAGTAAGACTTTTAGAGCCTTATTTGTTAAAACTAATAATTGATAAATTAATTACCTTTCAAGTTGAAGATATTCCAATAATATTAATTTTAATATTATTGACGTTTTTTATTTTACAAATTATATCTTTTGTACATTATTTTTTTGATAAACTAATTCTTAAAGCATCAATCAATATTGAACATTATTTACCACTCAATGCTCAAAAAAAATTAATGTATTTACCGCTTAGCTATCATGAAGATGAAAATACAGGTAATAAAATCACTAAAATTGAAAGAGGCGTAAATAGAGTTGTTGAATTATTTGATAATACTTTTTGGCAAGTAATTCCAACTTTAATCCAAGCAATTATTGCCTTTACTGTTTTATTGATGGTTGATTGGAGATTTGGTTTGTCATTTATAATTTTTGCTTCATTATTTATTTGGCTTACAATTAAAGTAAATAAGAAATTGCAACCATCGCGAAAAGAAAGACACAAAAATTATGAAATTGCATCAGGCATAATTGGTCAGTCAATAATTAATATTAATTCTGTAAAGTCTTTTGTTCAAGAAGAAAAAGAAATTAAAAAGTATAAAAAAATTAGAGATATAATTAAAAAAAGAAATTTGACCGAATTTCTTACTTTAATTAAATTTAATATCGGAAGAAATTTCATTATTGATTTGGGCAGAATTGTGGTTTTGCTTTTGGGAATTTTTTTAATCTCAAATAACAAAATTACAATCGGGACATTAGTATTTGTTATTTCATTATCCGAAAGAGCATATTTTTCTCTATATCGTTTATCACGTTTTTATGACAAGATTGAAGAAGCAAAAGAAGCAGTTGTTAGATTTATCTTATTGCTTAACAAAAAACAGACAATTCAAAATCCAAAAAATGGAATTAAGTTAGATAACACAAAAGGGGAAATTAAATTTAGTTCTTTAAGTTTTTCATATAATAGTGACAATAAAAAAGTACTTAATAATATAAATTTTAAAATTATTCCAGACTCAACTACGGCTTTAGTTGGTCCTTCAGGTGGAGGCAAAACAACTTTAGCGAGAATGATTTATCGTCATTATGATCCACAAAAGGGTGAAGTTTTGCTTGATGGTATTAATTTAAAAGATTATGATTTATATTCATTCAGAAAACACATTGCTATTGTACCACAAGAAGTTGAAATTTTTGATATGAGTATTAGAAATAATATTGCCTACGGAAAATCAAATGTTAGCGATAAAGAAATAAAAGCAGTAGCAAAAATTGCAAATGCTTCTGAGTTTATTGAAAAGTTAAAAAATAATTACGATACTAAAGTTGGTGAACGAGGTGTAAAACTTTCAGGTGGACAAAAACAAAGAATTGGGATAGCCAGAGCGATACTTGTTAATCCTAAAATATTAATTTTTGACGAAGCTACAAGTAACTTAGACAGTTATAGTGAAAAATTAATTCAAGATGCAATGGATAAAATTATGAAAAATAGAACTGTAATAATAATTGCTCATAGATTAAGCACCATTAAAAAAGCAAATAAAATTGTTGTATTAGAAGAAGGTAAAATTGTAGAACAAGGAAATCATATTGAATTATCAAAAAAGAATGGCGGACTTTATTCTAAATTATTAAAATTACAGGAAGTTGGAGATGTGGAATAAATTATTAGATTGAAATATAAGCATATTCAATTTTAATAAAAAAATAGTGAGGTCATTGAATGACCTCACGGCTGTTGATAATTAATAGTGTGATAAAAAATCACATCTGTTGATTTTGGGAAGTCTATCAAGCATCGGTCTTAAATCATGCGGGGCAACTCTGCCCAATATGTCTCTTTTAGTTTCAAGATAATCTCCAGGTCGGTGATATTTGCCAGCAACCACTCCAACTATTTCACCGTTATTACCCATAAACACTTCGGACTCAACAACATATTGCTGATTACCATCTTTACAAAGATAATCTTTTTTGGTTTTGTTAAGACCAAAAACAACTTTATCAAGAATTCGAGATCCGCTCACAGTTCTAACCGTTATGGTTTTCCCTAGCATATTAACGGATACTTTTTTTTCCTCTTTCCTGTCTGATACATCAACAAAGACATTAACGATTCTTCTTCTGTCTTTTGTCCTTTTTATTCCAGGAAGAATCTTAATGCTTTTAATTCTTGCATTCCAGATTTCCCCGACACACAATTCAACATAGTGGTTCGGAACAAAAAAACGGACGGACGACTCTTCGTAATTGAATAGATTGTCCCAAAATTCAAAGTTTGGCTTAAACAAAAGCTCGTCAGAATGAGGTTTTTTGGATACTTCAAGCTGTATCACATCACCGATTCTAAAATCTTCATCCTCTATTACCAACAAATCTGGCTTTTCCATTTTTATTCTCCTAAAATTTGTTTTTTAATAATTAAATGTAAAACGAACCAAGTAAACACAGTCTAACATATTTTTATTTTTTTGTCAATATTTACAATTATTAATATAAAATGTACAATTGAATTATGAATATAAAAGCTAAAATTAAAGAAAATATTTCACTTAAGAATCTTAATACTTTTCAAGTTGGGGGAATGGCAAAATATTTTTTTGAGGCTAAAAATAGAGAATCTTTTGTAGATGCTTTAAATTGGGCAGAAAAAGAAAATATTGATATATTTATTCTTGGTGGTGGTAGCAATATAATTGTACCAGACAAAGGAATTGATGGATTGGTAATCCAAATGAAAAATATAGATAAAAAAATCATGGGAAACAGAATTGAATGTGGAGCTGGTACTACCTTAAGTCAAGCAAATAGCTTGGCAGTTGCTAATAATTTAAGCGGGCTTGAATGGAGTTGTGGTATTCCAAGAGCAACCATTGGTGGTGCAACAAGAGGCAATGCTGAAGCTTTTGGTGCAAAAATGGCTGATATTGTTGAAAATGTAGAAGTCTTTAATAAAAGTAGTAAAAAATTTGAATTTTTAAGCAATAGAATGTGTAAATTTGATTATAGAACAAGCTTATTTAAACAAAAAAATAACTATATTATTTGGAAAGTAATTTTAAAATTATTTTTGAGCAATCAGAAAACAATTCAAGATAAAGTTGATCAAGCTCTTGATTTTAGGCTTAGTAAATATCCAAAACTACCAAGCACTGGTTCAATATTTGAAAATGTTGATTTAGAAAAAATAAAAAATGAAAATAGTAAATTTTTTAATAAAGAATTAAAAAATAGATTCCTTAAAGATGGTAAAATTTGTAGAGAAAACAACATCGGAGCCGGTCTTTTGATAGATATGGCCGGGCTTAAAGGTAAATCAATTGGAGGAATAAAAATTAGCCTAGAACATGCTAATCATATTGTTAATACAGGCAAAGGAACATCAGAAGATGTAGTTATGATGATTAGCTACATAAAACAACAAATTCGCCACAAATTTAATATTCAATTAAAAGAAGAAGTTATTTATTTTGGTTTTTAAAAATTTTATTTGACAATATTATTAATTGTGTTATATTTTAAATACCAACTAAAACAGTAGGTATTTTTATTTTTTAAAGTTAATTATGAAATTTTCCACAAGAACAACTTATGGTTTACGGGCATTGATTAAACTTAGTGAAAAATTTGGAAAAAATAATGTTTCATTGGCATCTATTTCACGTGATGAGCATATTTCATTAAAATATCTAGAACAAATTTTTTCTAGTTTAAAAAAGGCAAATCTAGTAAAAAGCGAAAAGGGAGCAACTGGTGGCTATTCTCTAGTGAAAAAACCAGAAGAAATAACAATTTTTGAAATAATTGAAATTTTAGAAAAAGATATGAATCTTTTTCGTTGCATTGATCAACATGGAAAAGTAAATTGTAATTTTAAATGTAATTGTGGGGCAACCAAAGTATTAATTAATGTTCAAAGAGCAATTAATGATACTTTGAAAGGAATGAGTTTAAAAGATTTAATATAATAAAAATTAAAATGTTTAAATTGCTTGTACAACAAATAATTATTTTTATTGTTATTACCCTTTTCGTATTTCCAGTTTCAGCAACAATAATTGTAGATACAGACAATGATGGAATTTCTGATAATGACGAAATAAAAATCTATAAAACGAATCCGAATAATCCAGATACTGATGGCGATGGTTATAGTGATTGGACAGAATTAAATAATAGTTATTCGCCACTAATGGCTCAATCTTTTACGCTTGAAGAAAATGATTATGATAATGATGGATTATCCGACAGAATGGAACTTAACTTTCGTACTGACTTAACTAATCCTGACACTGATGGAGATGGATATACTGACGGCGAAGAAATTAAAAATTTTTATAATCCAAACAGTACTAATACTGAAAAATTAGATAAAAGGATAGAAGTAAATATTGCACTACAAGAATTAAGTTATTTCTTAGATGGAATCAGAATGGGAAAAATGATAATTTCATCAGGAAGAGCTAGAATGTATACGCCAATAGGTCATTTTAAAATAGAAAATAAAAATCCAAAAGCATGGTCAAGTTATGGACTGTGGATGCCACACTGGATGGGATTTACTAGAAATGGAACTTATGGAATTCATGAATTACCAATATGGCCAAATGGCTATCGTGAGGGAGAAGATAGTTTAGGAAAACCAGTTTCACATGGCTGCATACGTCTTGGTGTGAATGATGCTGAAAAATTATATAATTGGGCAAATATTGGAACGCCTATTTTTATTTATTAAATTAACAATTTAAAAAATATGTATTCAAAAAAAGTAATAGAACATTTTAAAAATCCGCATAACCAAGGACAAATTGAAAAATCTGACGCAATAGGACAAAAAGGAAACATGGCTTGTGGTGATGTAATGAAAATCTATCTTCAAATTGAAAATAATATTATTAAAGATATAAAATTTGAGACTTTTGGTTGTGCAGCCGCTATCGCTGTGACATCAGCCATGACAGATATAGCCAAAGGCAAAACGATTGACGAAGCATTAGCGATTACAAAAGATAATATTGTAAAAGATTTAGGCGGATTACCAGAACCAAAAATTCATTGTTCAATGTTGGGAATTGATGCTTTGCGTGAAGCAATTAATAATTATAAAAATAAATAAATATGGAAAACAAAATCAAAGAAGCATTAGAAAAAATACGACCTATGCTACAAGCTGATGGTGGCGATGTACAATTCGTTTCTTTTAACGAAAACACTGGCATTGTTGAAGTTAAAATGCAAGGCATGTGTTCACATTGTCCAATGGCTCAAATTACTTTAAAACAAGGAATTGAAGTAGAAATAAAAAAAGAAGTTCCAGAAATTAAAGAGGTGATAGCAGTTTAATTATATGCAAAAAATATATTTTGATCATAGTGCAACAACTCCAGTAGACAAAAAAGTCTTAAATGATATGTTACCTTATTTTACAGAAAAATTCGGTAATGCTTCATCTATTCATTCTTTTGGAAATGAAGCTATGGCTGGTGTTGATAAAGCCAGAAAGCAAATTGCTGATTCTTTAAATTGTAATTCGTCTGAATTGATATTTACTTCAGGAGCAACTGAATCAAATAATATCGCAATCAAAGGTTTAATCCAAGCATTTCGTAAAAAAAATCCCAATAAAAAAATTCATATAATTACTTCTGTCATAGAACATGATGCTGTTTTAGAACCTTTTTTAGAAATGGAACAAAAAGGAGTTGAGCTTACTTTTTTGCCAGTTGAATCAAATGGCTTGGTTAACATAGAAAAAGTCAAAAATGCTATTCAGGATAATACTATTTTAGTATCAATAATGTTTGTTAACAGTGAGATTGGTACAATTCTACCTATTCGTGAAATTGGAAAAACTATTAAAAAAGTAAATGGGAAAAGATTAAATAATTGGAAGAAATGCAAAACAACTAGTCGCGGAGATAAGCCACAAAGAATATATTTTCATACAGATGTTACTCAGGCTGTTAATTTTATAGATTGTAATGTGCAATGGAATTACATTGATTTACTTTCACTTTCAGCTCATAAAATATATGGACCAAAAGGTGTTGGAGCACTTTATAAAAAAGAGGGGATATTACTTGAAGCTTTGCAATGCGGAGGACACCATGAAAACAATATACGAAGTGGTACACTAAATGTTCCTGGAATTGTTGGATTAGGTTCAGCAATTGCTCAAATTGATTCAAAAACTAGAGATAAAAATAATATTAAAATTACTGAACTTAGAGATAGACTTGTTAGCGGAATCATTAAAAACATTCCAGATGTAAAATTAAATACAGATAGAAAAGTTAGCACGCCCAGTCATGCTCATTTTACTTTTTTTGGAGTAGAAGGTGAGTCAGTTTTAATTTCACTTGACCTTGAAGGAATTGCTGTATCAACAGGCTCTGCTTGCGCTTCAGGAAATTTGAAAGCTTCTCATGTATTAATTGCAATTGGAATTAGAAAAGAAATAGCCCATAGTTCAATTAGATTTACGCTAGGAAAATATAATACTAAAAAAGAAGTAGATAAATTAATTCAGGTTTTACCAAAAATTATTAAAAAAATTAGAAATATAAATCCTTTGTATGAATTAACAGAATAGAAAAATTTTACTAGTATAAAACTAAATAAATGTAAACATTTAAACCCAAGAATATGTACTATTAATAAAATCTAATTTTTACGCTAATATTTAAATTAGTTCAAGGGTGGAATTTTACTAAGAAAATATTATGTCCGAAAAAGAAATAAAAGAAAATAAAAAATTTGGATGGAAGAAAAAAGTAATAATTATTTTTACTATTTTTATAGTTTCTGGATGTTTATATTATTCAGGTAAAGCATTTTTGCATTAT
>JAGLJW010000013.1 GCA_023142215.1 Candidatus Parcubacteria bacterium | reverse complement strand
GAATTAATAAAATTTGAAAAATAAGGAATACCATATTTTACTGTCATCTCCCAAACTGGTTTTAAAGCTTCATTATCCCAATCAAAATTTTTATCTATATTATATGTTGGAATTGGAAAAGAAAACACTCGCCCAGTTGCATCACCCTCAATCATCACCTCCGCAAAAGCCTTATTAAACATATCTATTTCTTTCTGAAAATCTTTGTATTGTTCTGACTTTATTTCTCCACCAATTATAACATGCTCCTCTGCAACAGCTCCAGTTGGTATAACATCCATGGTCACATTTGTAAATGGTGTTTGAAATCCAACCCGAGTTGGTACATTTACATTAAACATAAACTCCTGCAAAGCTTGTGCAACTTCTTTATAACTTAAATTATCATAACGAATAAAAGGAGATAAATAAGTATCAAAATTTGCAAATGCTTGAGCTCCAGCTGCTTCGCCCTGCAATGTATATAAAAAATTTACTATTTGGCCCAAAGCTGATCTAAAATGTGTTGCGGGTTTAGATTGAATTTTCTCACCAACACCGCCAAAACCACGCATTAATAAATCTTTCAAATCCCAGCCACAACAGTATGGAGCAAGCATCCCAAGATCATGAATATGAAAATCGCCATTCACATGAGCATTTCTAATTTCAACTGGATATAATTTATTTAACCAATAATTAGCAGACACACTTGAAGCCAAATAATTATTTAAACCTTGAACCGAAAAACTCATATTGGAATTTTCATTCAGTCTCCAATCAGATCTTGCCAAATAATCTTCCATTAATTTTTGTCCATCATCCTGAATATTTCTAAGTTGTCTATGCTGATCTCTATAAATAATATAAGCTTTTGCAATTTTAGTATGATTTTCATTTATAATAACTTGTTCAACAATGTCCTGTACTTCTTCTACAGCCGGGATACTCCGAACATGAAATTTTTCATTAATTTTTTCAATAACTTTTTCAGTTAATTTTTCTGATAAAGCTTTGTTCTTTCTATTGATTGCAATAGTTGTTTTGTAAATAGCATTTGAAATTTTTTCTGGTTCAAAATCAGCAATTTCACCTGATCTTTTAATAATCTTTGTAATTGTAGGCATATCTCTTATTAAATTCTATTTCCTTCTTTTTTTAATTAAATTATTTAATTCATCTTGGAACGATTCTAAATCATCAAACAGCTTATAAACACTGGCATATCTAATATAGGCAACTTTATCCAACTTTTTTAAATGTTTCATTATTATCTCCCCTATTCTTCCAGATTTTATCTCACTTTTCCTAGTTGCTTGCAAATCTCTCTCAATTTGATTTATTAATTTTTTAAATTTATCATCTGCTACATTTCTTTTTTCAAGTGATTTCTTTAAACCTCTAATTAATTTATCTTTTTGATAACTTTCTTTTCTGCCATCATTTTTAATAACAGTTAAATCTAAAATTTCAATTTCTTCATAAGTTGAAAAACGAAACCCACATTTTAAACATTCTCGCCTTCTCCTGATGGAAAAACCATCAACCGCTACTCGCGAATCAACCACTTTTGTATCTTGATGATAACATATTGGACATTTCATTAAAGTTAATAAATATTACTTTTTTCTTTAAACTAACTAACACTATATCTTGTGGTAGTTAATTTAACTATACCACAAGATATAGCGTTAGACAAGGTCTTGACAATCTGCTTATTTTAGTTAATCCACAAAGAAATGCACAGTATAAAAAGTTAAAATTCAATAAATAATCAATTTTTTTAAATTTAATTCTATATTTCTGTGGATAAAATTTGGATCATATATAATAATACAATTGTAGATTGAATTGTCCAGTTGATTAATAAAGTAATAGTTTACATTTGTCATTTCGAATCCCTTTAGGGTGAGAAATCTCTTCAATATGAATAGTACAAACAAAGCATACTTAATATTATAATTAATATTAAAGAGATTTCTCACCCCGCAAGGGGGATTCGAAATGACAAAATAAAAAAGATGCCCTAAATAGGACATCTTTAATCAATATTCATAAATTCCTATGAACATTAACCATTCAAAATCTTTTTTACCATTGTAGTTACTCTATCGCCGTCAGCCAAACCTTTTACTTTACCCATAATTTGACCCATAATCTTACCAAATTCTTTCATAGTCACATTTCCCATGCTATTTATAACATCTTTCACAATTTCTTCTAAGTCCTCATCACTCATTTGTTTTGGCAAATATTTTTCCAAAATAGCTAATTCTACTTTCTCAATTTTAACCAAATCTTCCCTATTGCCTTCTTCATAAGCTTTAATAGAGTCTTTTCTTTTTTTAACTTCACTCTTAACAACTCCTTCGGCCTGTTCTTCTGTTAATTCATCTTTATTACCTAAATCAATTTTTTTATTTTTAAAAGACGCACTAAGCATTCTAAGTAAACCTAATTCTTCCTTGTTTTTTTCTCGCATGGCAGTTTTTAAATCCTCCATAACTTGATTTATTAACATAAATATACAATTATATTGCTAAATTATTAATCTAATACAAATTACAACAATATAAATCTTATTATTAAATCTTTTCGCCGTCCGCCAGCTGGCGGAGGCAAATCTTAATTCTTTATTCTTAAATCTATTCGCCAGCTGGCGAATCTAATTATACTATAGCACAAAACAGACAAAAATGTCTGTTTTGTTAAACTATTTTAAATTTTACAAAATTAATTTACCATTTTCTTCTTGGGTCTTCTTTAATCTTACCGATTTTCATCAAATATTCATCTCGTTTTTTATAATCTATAGTTTTTAAAGCCTGATCTTTTTGCTTTAATTTATTTTTCTTTTTGGTTAAAAATTTCTTACTTCTTACAAGTGCTAATTTTCTACTTTTAATAAGTGTTCTATTAAACCTTCGCAAAAAACCTTCAAAATTTTCACTCTGTTTTCTTTTAAATTCTACCATAACAACACCATCCTTTCTAGTTTATTTTAATAATTAATTTAAAATTAGATTTAAGAATATTATTATTAAATAATTTTTAATTTATTCTTAAATCTTAAATCTTTATTGTTACCAATAACATCTTACTCTTTCTTCTCACCATCATCAAGTCTTTTACTCAATTCCTGTTGAACTTTCTTAATATCAACCACTTCTTGATTTCCTGATTCCATATCTCTAATAATAATAGTTCCATCAATTATTTCCTTTTGCCCTAGAATTAAAGTATATCTTACTCCTATTCTATTTGCTTCTTCTAATTGTGCTTTTAGACTATCTTTAGTTAATGCCTGTCTTATATCATACCCCGATCTTCTTAAGTCTTCAAAAAGAATGAAAGCTTCTCTTCTGGCTTGATCACCAAGTTGTGCTAAAAAAACAAAACTACTTTTATCTTCTTTTAATGGAATATTCATTTCTTTTATTTTAGCTACCACTCTTTCAACTCCAATTCCAAATCCACAAGCAAAAGTTGGACGACCTCCCATATGCTCAACAAGTCCATCGTAACGACCGCCTCCTCCAAAAGAAATTATTTTCTTTTTATTATCTTCATTTTCTTCAGCCTCATCTTCTACTGGTACAAATTCAAACACTGTTCTGTTGTAGTAATCTAAACCACGAACCATAGATGGATTTAAATTATATGGAATTTCTAATTCATCTAAATATTCTAAAACTTTAATTAAATGATCTCTACAGCCATCACATAAAAAATCAACAATCTGTGGTGCTCCGTCTCGCACCTCAATACAATCTTCCTCCTTACAATCAAGAAGTCTTAATGGATTTTTTACAAAACGTTTTTTGCAATCACCACAAAGTTTAGAACGTTTACCTCTTTCTTTGTAGAATTCAACCAAATCTTTAATATAATTTTGTCTGCATTCAGAACAGCCAATACTATTTATCTGAACTTGAACATTAATTTGTAATTCTTTAAAAAAATTATAAGCAATCAAAATTAGTTGGATATCAGCAAATGGATTTTCTTCACCAAAAATATCTAAATTAACTTGAGTGTGTTGTCTTAATCTTCCAGCTTGTGGTTTTTCGTGTCTAAATATTTGTCCCATCCAAAACATTTTAACAGGTTGAGGCAAAGTAAACATTCCATGATCAATATAGGCTCTTACTAAACTAGGAGTTGCTTCTGGTCTAAGAGCAATCTTATCTCCACTCTTGTCTAAAAATGTATACATCTCTTTAGAAACAATATCAGTATCTTCACCGGTCGCTTTTTTGTATAATGCCAATTTTTCAAGTACTGGTGTTTCAATTGTTTTATAACCATAGACATTAGCTAAGTTGGTAATTTTCTTTTCTACCAAATCCCAATACTTATATTCATCAAATAAAACATCTTTCATCCCTCTAAGACGAGCATATTTTTTATTTACTTTTATAATTACGTTATCTTCTTTCCCCTTCATCGGTCTAGGCATATATTTTTATTTTATTCTTTATTCTTAAATCTTTATTCTTAAATCTAAATTATCAATATGAGTATTCTGGTGTTTCAAAAAATTTTGCACGATTAAACGGCCATCCTCTTAACATTACTTTCCCTATAACAAAACTTTTATTTACCGGTCCGAAAACTCTGGAATCTTTGCTATGAAGTCTATTATCTCCTAAAACAAAAATTTCATCTTCATCAATTTTAACTCTATCATTATTAACAGCATTTGTAATTATTCCTTCACCTAAATAACTTTCTTCCAATATAAATCCATCTGGATTTTCTTTATTATAGATAATCACCTTACCATCATCAATTTTAATTTCTTCACCAGGCAAAGCAATCAATCTTTTAATAAAATATTCTTGTGGATTTCTTGGATACCTGAAAACTACAATATCACCTCTTTCTTTCTCGTTAAATCTATAAGAAATTTCATTAATAATCAAATATTCATGATCAAAAAAATTAGGTTCCATTGAAGCACCTTTAACATAAAATGGTTGAATTAAAAAATATCTAACTGGTATAATAATTACAAGTGATATTACTACAATCTTTACTAATTCTAAAACAAAAATTAAAAACTTCTTCATGTATTTCAAAGAATAATATGTTATATTTAATTACTAATTGAATATAACATTAATTACAAAATAAATCAAGTACTTGTATTTTTTATATCAATTCATTATAATAATATCATGCAAGAAAAAAAACACATAAATGATTCAGAACTCAACAAAAGTTGCAATGAATCAAAAGAAAAAAAATCAAATAAATTTAAAAAAATAACTAAAATTACAATATATATTGCCATATTCTTCATAACAGGAGTGGCTATTTTTTCGTCTCAAATTATAGTTAGTGATTCTCAACATGGAACAGTTTCTTGGTTTAAAAATTTGCCTATTATTAGACAAATTAGTCAGTTAGCTGAAAGTGCTGACAGAAAACTTAAAGGTGAAAAAAATAACAGAATTAACATTTTACTTCTCGGAATGGGCGGAAAAACACATGAAGGCGGAAATTTAACTGACACAATTATGCTTGCAAGCATTGAGCCATCTACTGAAAAAGTCTCTTTGATTTCATTTCCTCGTGATATGTCTGTTCCGATTGAAAACATGGAAACACAAAAAATCAATGCTGTCAATGCCTATGCCGAAATGGATGAAAAAGGAAGTGGCGGTTTAGCTACATCACAAGCAATTAGTGATATTTTAGGAACTCCAATAGATTATTATTTCAGAATAGACTTTCAAGGCTTTATTGATATTGTTGATAAACTTGGCGGTATTGAAATAAACGTTGAAAATATTTTAAATGACTACAGTTATCCAATCATGGGACGCGAAGAAGCTGAAGATTATAAATCACGTTTTGAGCATCTTTATATTAAAAAAGGCTTGACTGAAATGGATGGTACTTTGGCTCTAAAATATGCTCGTTCTAGACATGGAACTGGAATTGAAGGATCAGATTTTGCAAGAAGCAGAAGACAACAATTAGTAATTTCAGCTGTTAAAGAAAAAGCTCTTTCTTCAAAAACATTTTTAAATCCAAAAGCAATAACAGGTATTATTCACGAATTAAACGAACATGTTAGTACTAATTTAAAAATTTGGGAAATGTTTAAACTTTGGAATATTGCCAAAAATATTAAAAAAGAAAATATTAGTAGTAAAGTTTTAGATGATAGTCCTAATGGTTTACTAATTGCAAAACGTAATGAAATAGGTGCTTATGTACTTACTCCAAAAAGTGGTGACTTTGAAGAAATAAGATATATGGTAAATAATATTTTTACTGATGCACCAAAAGAAAAAAAAATAAAGGTTATAAAAGAAGAAACTACTGTAGAAATTTATAATGGAACTTGGATTAATGGTCTTGCTTCACAAGTATCATTAGACATAGAAAAATATGGTTTTATAGTATTAAGAATTGGAAATTCAAGTAAACAAAATTTTCAAAAATCTGTAATTTATGATTTAACTTACGGAGAAAAAATAGAATCTTTGACAGTTCTTAAAAATAAAACAAATGCCAATATTTCTTTCTCCTTGCCTGATTGGTTAAAAGATGATATAAGTAAAAAAATATCAAAAGAATCAAAATCAATTCAACCTGATTTCATTTTAGTATTAGGACGAGATGCTGACAAAAGTAAAAGTGGGGTTGAGAATATTTTAGATTAGATTTAAAATTAGGTTTAAGATTTAAGAATGTAATAATTAAACACCATGAAAGAACAAACAAACAATTTACCAAAAGTAGTCCTTTTCGGTCGTACCAATGTCGGAAAATCTACTCTCTTTAACACTTTAACAGAAAAACATTCTGCCTTGGTTAGTGATATTCATGGAACTACTCGCGATGTTAATACTGGCACAGTTGAATGGAATAGATGTCAATTTGAAATTATTGACACTGGCGGAATTATTGAAATCAGTAATTTATTCAAAAATAAAAAGAAAAAAATTAAACAAATTAATTCACTCGCCGATTTAGATACAAAAGTTCAACAACTCGCTGAAAATTATTTAGAGCAAGCAGATTTAATATTATACTTAGTTAATTCACATGACGGAATTTTACCACAAGACCAAAATATTGCTAAAGAAATTCAAAAAAGAAATGAATTAAAAGATAAAACTTTACTCGTTGCTAATAAAACTGATAATTTCAATCTTAGAAACGAAGCTAGTGCATTTAATAAACTGGGGCTTGGTAAACCGTATTTAATTTCAGCTTCTACTGGATCAGGAACTGGTGATTTGTTGGATTTAATTGTAAAAAAGCTTAAAACACATAACACACAACACGCGACACATAACACACAACACATAACACATAACAAAGAAGAAGAGATTCTAAATCAAGAATCTAACATGATAAATGTTTGTATTGTTGGTAAGCCGAATGTTGGAAAATCAAGTTTGGTTAATTCAATTCTTGGTGAAGAAAAAATTATTGTTAGTCCAATTGCTCATACAACTCGTGAGCCGAATGATACTAAGATTAGCTACAAAGATAAAGAAATAAATTTAATTGACACTGCTGGAATTAGCAAACAAGGACAAAAAAATACAAAAAAATCTAAGACTAAAAATACTCTTGCAAGTCATAGTATTGATAGAACTCTTAAAATTTTGAATAAAGCTGACATTGCTTTATTAATTTTAGATGTTGAAGATGGACTTACTCATCAAGATTCTAAAATCGTTGAAGAAATTATTACTAGGAATATTGGTTTAATTATTGTTGGCAATAAATGGGATTTAATAGAAGATCATGATACTAAATCAGCTAAACAAGAAATTTATGGTCATTTACCTTTCGCAACTTGGGCACCTATTCAATTTGTTTCAGCTCTTACAGGCGAAAAAGTAAAAAAAATATTTGATATTATTTTGAAAATTGACGAAAAACGAAAAACGAAAATTAATCAAAATTATTTAACTAGATTTTTAAAAAAATTAATCAAACAACACAAACCAACAAAAGCAGGCGGAACAAAATATCCATATATTTATGAATTAAAACAGACAAGAACCAACCCCCCAGCTTTTCAAATTCGTATCGGCTCTAAAGATTCTCTTTCCGACTCTTATGTTAGATTTATTCAAAATAAATTACGAAAAGAATTTGATTTCTTCGGAACTCCTGTTTCAGTAAGCGTTACAAAAAATAAAAAAATCCACGGGATGAGCGAAGAAGATTCGTGGGATGTATTAGAAAAAAATAAGGAAAAAATGAAAAATAGAAAAAATAAATAATAGTAATTCTCCTCACTAATCTTAAATGTCATCCTGAGCGATAGTCGAAGAATCCCGATAATTACGCAGGACAACATCAACAACGAGATTCTTCGACAAGCTCAGAATGACAATGATTTTTTATAATCAGTAAATAGCTACATCATTAAAAATTATTTGAAAATTGAAAATTCTACACACACTTATGAAATACAAAAAAATCATCATCGGTCTCGGTAATCCAGGCGATAAATATAAAAAAACTAGACATAATGTTGGATTTTTAGCTTTGGATAAAATAGCTAATAAATTAAATCTCCGATTTAATTTTGACAAAAAAATCAATGCTGAAATTATAAAAACAGATGGCACTATTCTTATTAAACCAATGACATTTATGAATAATTCGGGTCAAGCAGTTGAAGCAGTAATGAGTTATTTTAAAATTTTACCAAAAAAACTAGGTTTTATAAAAATAAAAAACTGTGATTTATCAAATATTTTAACAGTAATTCATGATGATTTGGATATTAATCAAGGAAAAATAAAAACTTCAATTGATTCCAGAAGTGGTGGACATAACGGTGTACAATCAATTATTAATCATTTAAAAACTAAAAAATTTAAAAGAATTCGTATCGGAATTAAAAATGAATTAAAAGAAAAAATCCCAGCAGAAAAGTTTGTATTAATGAGATTTTCCAATGAAGAAATGGATGAAATTGATGAAATTTTAAATGAAATTATTTTGAATATGTAAAAAAGATAAGATTTAAATAATAAAAAATTCGTTATTTCTAACGAATTTTTTTTATTTAAAATATATTTTTTTAAAAATTATACTTAATCTACATTATCATATTCTCTCATACTCAACTGTGATTCAATTTGTTTTACCATTTCAATAACCACTGCTACAACAATCAATAAACTAGTTCCACCAAGCGCTATGGCTTGATTTTGAGGATAAAACGCTTTAAGCACAAGTGGTAATACTGCAATACAACTAAGCGATAATGCTCCTACAAATAATATACGATATGCAATGCGTGATAAATATTCGCTGGTTGGTTTTCCTGGTCTAATTCCAGGAATAAAACCTCCTTGTTTCTGTAAATTTTCAGCAATTTGATTTGGATGAAAAACTACTTCTGTATAGAAAAATGTAAACGCAAACACTAATACAAAATATATAAGCCCATAAATTAATTGGTTTTGAAATATGTCAATCGTCCAAGTAGCAAAATTAGCTATCCAAGCGGTTTTAGCGCCGACAAAAAACTGAGCAACCATTGAAGGAAAAATTACAACTGATATTGCAAAAATAATTGGAATAACTCCAGCCATATTTACCCTAAGCGGCAAATGAGATGTGCTTCCCCCATATGACTGATTTCCTCTCATTTGTTTAGCATATTGTACTGGAATATTTCTTTGACCTTCAGTTAAATATACAACACCAATAACAGTTAATACTGCTAAGACTGCAAATATAACATAAATCATAAAATCACCTGGCAAATATTGAGCCTTTGCATTTTGCAACATTTGTGGTAATCCAGAAACAATTCCAGCAAAAATCAAAAGAGAAATACCATTTCCAATTTTCTTTTCCGTAATAAGTTCTCCAATCCACATTAAAAACACTGTTCCAGCTGTGATAACGATAATCATACTTATCATAGTCAAGAATGATATATCACCAAGAATTTGGGATGATGAATTTCGTAATAAAGTAATCATACCAAAAGCTTGCATACCAGCCAATGGAACTGTTAACCAACGAGTCCACATTGTAATTTTCTGTCTTCCTGATTCTTCTTTTTGCATTTCTTCTAATTTTGGTACAATCATACCAAGAAGTTGAAAAATAATTGAAGCTGTAATATACGGAGCAATACCCATCATCACAATAGAAAACCTTTCCATTCCACCACCAGAAAACATGCTCATTACCTCAAAAACTTGATAATTGCTAAAAAAATTAGCCAAAGCTTCTCTATTTACACCAGGAATTGGAATATTAGCCGCAAATCTAAAAACAACAAGCATTGCCAAAACAAACAAAATGCTATTTCGCAATTCTCTAACTCTCCAAATTTGAAATATTTTATCAAAAACCATTTGATTGTTGAGTATTAATTAAAACTTTCCTCCTGCTTTCTTAATTTTTTCAAAAGCAGACTTACTGGCTTTAATATTTTTAAATTTTAAATCCTTAACTTTTAAATCACCGTTATCTAAAATCTTAACAGGCGCCTTTAAAGTACTGACTACTTTTTTTTCAAATAAAGTTTCTGGATTTACTTCCTCTTTGTCTTTATAAACCTCATTTAACGATTCAAAACTTACTACTTGATTTTTAGGATGAAAAGATTTAAAACCTCTATGTTTAGGAGTTCTAAGCAATACTTGTTTCATACCAAGTCTTTTTAGATTACTTACACCACTTCTACATTTTTGACCTTTTTGACCTTTTCCTGCATAAGTACCTGTTCCAGAAGCATTACCTCTCCCAATTCTTTTTCTATTTTTAGTACTACCTTCTGCTGGTTTAATTGTATTTAATGATAATGACATTGTATTTAGCTTTTTAGCTTGTGGCTTATTAGCTTATTAGAAATAATTATTTATTTTCTTTTTTAGTTGTTTTTTCAACTTCCTTATTTTTTGTATTCTTTTCTGTTTTAACTTCTTCTTTAATTTCCGTCTTTGGTGTTTTAGGCACTTTCTTCATACTTTCTAAAGCCATTAGAACTGATTTAACAATATTCACTTTATTATTTGTTCCTAAAATTTTACTTGTAACATTTTTTATTCCAGCTAATTCTAAAACAGTACGAGCAACTCCACCAGCAATTACACCTTTACCTTTTTTAGCTGGTTTTAATAATATTTTTGCAGCTCCTAATTTTAAAAATACTTCATGCGGAATTGTATCGTTTACAGTAGCGACATCAATAATCGCTTTTCTAGCATTAGTTGCAGCTTTATTAATTGCTGTTGTAACATCAATTGATTTTGCAAGTCCAATTCCAACTTTCCCTTTTTTATCACCAACGGCAACACAGGCTCTAAATCTCATTCTTTTACCACCACCCATTACACGAGTAACACGTGCTAAATCAACAATTTTTTGTTCAAAATCATCTCGTTTTTCTCTTTTTCTTTTAAATGGTTTTTTCTTTCCTGCACTTCTCTTTGCACCATAAACACTCTTAGCTGTAGCATTCCCAACCTTATTGTCAACCTTTTTTGCAATTGGTTTAACTGTTTTATTATTTACACCACCTGTTTTAGCTGGAGTACTTTGTGATTTTTTTTCTTCAGACATATATAATATTCTTAAATCTTTAAAATTTGAGTCCTGCCTCTCTGGCTCCATCGGCTACTGCTTTAACTCTACCATGATAATTATATCCACCTCTATCAAAAACAACTGATTCAATCTTTTGTTTTAATGCTTTTTTAGCAATAACTTTTCCCATTTCAAATGCTTTTTCCATCTTAGTTCCTTTTTTTATTTCCTTCATATTAACACCAATAATAGTTGTTCCTTTTGCGTCATCAATTAATTGAATAAACATTCCTGCATTTGAACGAAAAACACTAAGTCTTGGTCGTATACTTGTACCAGAAATTTTAGATCGAATTTTACCTCGCCTTCTATCTCTTCTTGTTGTTTTAATACTTGTTTTATTATTCATAAATCTCTTTAAAAATATCCGCTCAAATACTTTTCAAGCACAGGCAATAAATTATCACCTTCAATTTTAAATATTATATTCTTAAATCTTAATTCTTAAATCTATTCGCCAGCTGGCGAATCCAAACTCTACTCTTTCCCTGCTGTCTTACCTTCTTTTCTTCTAATTATTTCATCAATATACTTAATACCTTTCCCTTTATAAGGTTCTGGTTTTTTAACTTTTCTAATTCTGGCAGCCGTTTCACCAACTAACTGTTTATCAATCCCGGCTACTGTAATAATATTTCCTTCTACTGTGCCTTTAATTCCTTCTGGCAACACAAAATTAACTTGATGAGAAAATCCAACATTCAATGTCAATTTTTGTCCAGCCAGAGCTGCTTTATAACCAACACCAATAATTTCTAACTTTTTTTCATAGCCTTCGGTAACACCAGTAACCATATTTCTAATTAAGCTCCAATACAATCCCCAAAAAGCTTTTTCTTTTTTATTTTCTTTATTATCAACACTAACTTGAATACCATCAGTTAATATTTCAACTTTTACTAAATCTAATAGTTCTTGTTTCAACTCACCCTTAGGTCCTTTAACAATAATAAAACCATTATCAACCTTAGCTGTTACTCCATCTAATAATTTAATTGGTAATTTTCCTAATCTTGACATAAAATTATAATTCAAATGATGCAAATTAATTTGCAAATTCGCATTGTTCTAATATATTTCACAAATAACTTCTCCACCTAAACCTTTTCTTCTGGCTTCTTTATTAGTCATCATTCCAGAAGAAGTAGAAATTATTGCAATTCCTAAATTATTTAATACTCTTGGCAATCTATCTTTTGTAGAATAAATTCTTAATCCTGGTTTACTAACTCTCTTAATTGATTTGAAAACTGATTTTTTATTCTCTTCATATTTCAATATCAATTTCAATTCATCAAACGCATTTGTTTTATTCTTCTTACTGTCCACTTTAAGAATTTGAACATCTTCAATCCAGCCTTCTTTTTTAAGAATTTTTGCAATTGCATGTTTGGTCTTACTCATAGGTAAAACTACATCAATTTTATTGATTGCTGATGCATTTCTTATTCTTGTTAGCATGTCCGCAATTGGATCTGTCATAATTTTATAATTTAACTTATAATGAAAATCTACAATAATATGCAAATTCTACAAATATTTTATATTTATCTACCAAGATGATTTTACAATTCCTGGAAGATCTCCGTTTTCTGCTAATTCGCGAAAGCAAATCCGACATAAATCAAAATCACGCATATATCCATGATTTCTACCACACTTCCAACATCTTCTTACTTTTCTTGTTGAAAATTTTGGTGTCTTCTTTGATTTTGCTATTAATGCTGTTCTAGCCATATACTTTACTATAATGCAAATTATTTATAATCATTCGCATTTAATTAATTCGCAGCATTCGCATATTAATTCGCTGCATTCGCATTATTATTTCTTAAATGGAAATCCCATTAATTTAAATAATTCTAATCCTTCATCGTGATTCTTGGCTGTCGTTGCAATACTTACTTCTAATCCAAATATATTATCAACTTCATCAGGTCTTACTTCAGGAAAAGCTAAATGTTCTTTAAAACCAACCGTTAAATTACCAGTCCTATCTACATTCTTAACTTCAATACCTCTAAAATCTCTGATTCTGGGAAAAGTCGTTCCAACCAATTTTTCTATAAAATCATACATCCTAGTCCCACGTAAAGTAACACAAGCACCTATTGTCATTCCTTCTCTTATTTTAAATGATGAAATTGACAATCTAGCTTTTGTTAAAATTGGTTTTTGACCACTAATTCTTGTAAGTGAATCAACAACATTTTTAATATAGGCTTTTTCTTTCGTATGTCTTCCAAATCCAACATTAATAACTACTTTAATTAATTTAGGAACTTCATGAATATTTTTATATCCAAACTTTTTCTTCAACTTTGGTATTATTTCTTTTTTATATTTTTTTAAAATCATATTTACTTTATGCTAATCAATAACTTCTTGACATTTTTTACATTTTCTAAATTTCTTATTTTTTACTCGTACTGAATCTGCTGAAGTATCATCTTCATTCTTAACAATAGTATACTCAACTCTTGTTTCCTTATTACACTTCGGACAAATAATCATCAAGTTTGAAATATTCATTGGTGCTGGAAATTCAATTCTTTGACCTTTTTCTCCCTGCTTCTGTGGTCTTAAATGTTTAATTAACAAATTAATACCTTCAACACTCGCCTTATTGCCATCAGGAAAAACCTGTAAAACTTTTCCAATTTTACCCTTATCTTTACCCGCTAATATTTTAACTTTATCATTACGTTTTATTTTCATATTCTTAATTCGTAAATATTTGATTATTTGATACGCCCCAGCGGGGACGCATTTACGTTTTTTGTTGTTTGATACGCCCCAGCGGGGACGCATCTACGGTTTATTAATCTATAATACTTCTGGTGCAAGCGAAGCGATTTTGAAAAATCCTTTTCTTCTTACTTCGCGAGCAATTGGACCAAAAACTCTTGTTGATTTTGGTTCTTTTTTAGCCTTATCAATAATCACACAAGCGTTCTCATCAAATCTTACGTATGTTCCATCCGCTCTTCTGATTTCTTTTTTAGTTCTAACAATTACAGCATGTACAACATCACCTTTTTTAATAGCAGTGTGAGGTGTAGCTTCCTTTACTGCACAAGTAATTATATCACCAACTCCTGCATATCTCTTTTTATATCCACCCAAAACTCTAATACAAAGCACTTTTTTAGCACCTGAATTATCTGCGACTTTAACTTTTGACTCTACTTGAATCATATACTTAATTTACATATACGCCCCAGCGGGTCGTATCTACAATTATTACTTAATTACTCTCCATCTTTTATCTTTTGACATTGGTCTACATTCAACAAAAGATATTTTATCACCGATTTTAAACTGATTTTTCTCATCATGAACTTTATATTTTCTACTTACAGTATATCTTTTTTTATACTTTGAATGAATCTTTACGCTATCAACTTTTACAACAATTGTCTTTTCCATTTTATCACTAACAACAATACCATCAAACTTCTTTCTGATTATTTCCTTTTCCTTATTTAATTTTACTTCTTTTTTTAACATATTTAATCAATTAATAATTTCAAATAAATAATCAACAAAAATAAATTTTACTTACTATCTTTAGTTTCAACAACTTTATTAGACAAACCATTCACTACCTTCTTCTTTTCATTTAATATAGTCAATATTTTAGCAATTACTTTTTTTAATTCACTAATTTTATTAACAGTTTTTAACTGCTTATTAGCGTCTTTAAATCTTAGCTCTCTTAATTTATCTCTGCTTTCAGCTAATAAATTATGTAATTCACTTTCTTTTTTCTTTTTTAATTCTTTAAAATTCATTTTTCTAGCTTATTAACTTTTAGCTTTGATATTATTATTCCTAATAAACTAAAGCTATTTACTTATAAATCTACATTTTATTGGCATTTTATATGCTGCCAATTGCATTGCTTCTTTTGCAATTTCCTCAGATACGCCTTCAAGTTCAAACATAATCTCACCAGCTCTAATCTTTGCAACATAATGATCTACAGCACCCTTACCTTTACCCATGGGCATTTCATTGCCTTTGGCAGTAATTGGCTTATCAGGAAAAATTCTAATCCAAAGTTTACCACCCCTTTTAGTGAATCTAGTTATCACTCTTCTCGCTGCTTCAATTTGTCTAGCTGTAACCCAATGTGCTTCCATACTTTTCAAAGCAAATTTTCCAAATGCAATAGTAGTTTTTCTAGTCGCTTTTCCACCTCTTCTACCTTTATGTGATTTTCTATATTTAGTTTTCTTTGGCATTAACATATTTTGTTCACTTAAGAACCTTGAGATTCTTAGGATTTTTAAGATTCTTAGGACAACTTTTTTAAAAAATTATCTCAAGAATCTTAAAAATCTTAACTATCACAAGAATCTTTCAAAATTATCTTTTTTTCCCAACTACATCACCTTTCTTTGATTCTTTTTTATCATTCATTTCTCCATTATAAATCCAAACTTTAATTCCAATCGCACCATAAATCGTACTAGCCATACCTCTTGCATAATCAATATCAGCTCTAAGTGTAGATAATGGAATTTTTCCTGATACTAACATTTCACTTCTAGCAATTTCTGCACCATTTAACCTTCCAGCAACAACAATTTTTATTCCTAGTCCACCAGCTCTTTCAGTTCTATTTACAACTTGTTTCATAACCCTTTTAAAAGGCATTCTTTTTTCAATATCTAAAATCATTGATTGAACAATAATTTGTGCACTTAAATTTGGTCTTGAAACTTCAAAAACATTTAATTTTATATCACCAGTCTTAATTCCTGCTGGACGAGATAAAAACTTTTTATGAATTTCTTTTTTTAAATCATCAACACCTTTTCCGCCTCTTCCAATAATAATACCTGGCTTAGCTGTATAAATATTAATATTAATTTTGTTAGCAGTTCTTTCAATTTCTACTTTATCAATTCCAGCTTCAATTAACTTTTTAGTTACATATCTTCTAATCGTTACATCCTGTTCAATTTTTCTAGCATAATCCTTACCGTATGCAAACCATTTTGATGGCCACACTCTTGTCGCTGATATTCTAAATATTTTTGGATTTATCTTCTTACCCATATCTTGTTATGATTATAAACAATAGTTAATTGTTAATTGTTAATAGTTAACTGTTACTATCCTACTTTTCTCTGAAAAATTTTACCTGATGTTCCTTTCTCTGACTTCTGTCCTTTAATTTTTTTAGTATCTTCTTTTTTCTTACCTGTCTTTTTTGTATCTGTTCCACCTGCCATCTCATCAAGTTTTACTGGTGCTTCAAGTTCTTGCTTCTTAGCTTCTTTTTTACCACTATCAACTAATTCACCTAAAACAATATTAATGTGACTAGTTCTTTTTCTAAGCGGAGTAGCTCTACCTCTTGCCCTTGGCATCCATCTTTTCATTGTCGCACCTTCGTCTACTTTAATTTCTTTCACAAACAAATTACTTTCATCAAGTTCAAAATTGTTAGTCGCATTTGCAATAGCAGATTTTAATAATTTTGTAACCGAAATTACTGCCTTTTTATTAACAAATCGCAATTGATTTAACGCATCACCAACCTTTAAGCCTCGTACAACATCAACAACAAGCCTAACTTTTCTTGGTGAATTTTTTATATTTTTTACTTTAGCCTTAATTTCCATATTTTCTATAATGTAAATTTCACGAATTATCTATTTATAATTATTCGCATTACCTTTTATGCTTTAGCTTTTTTGCCACCATGTCCAACAAATTTTCTAGTTGGTGCAAATTCTCCTAATTTATGTCCTACCATATTTTCAACCATATAAACCTGAACATGCTTTCTTCCATTATGAACTCCAACTGTAAAACCAACCATTTCTGGAGTTATCGTACATGATCTATCCCATGTTTTAATAACTGTTTTATCACCAGGTTTCATTGATTTAACCTTATTCAATAATCTTTCATTAATATATGGACCTTTTTTTAAACTTCTAGACATATTTCTCTCATAACACATAGCATGGAACACGTAATAAATTATAAATATCAATTTTGTTATGTGTTATGTGTTATGTGTTACGTGGTTATTTTCTCTTTTTTCTTCTTTGAATAATTAATTTATTTGACTTAGAATTTTTATCTCTAGTCTTTACTCCCAATGCTGGACGTCCCCATGGTGTTTTTGGATGTTTCATACCAATTGATTGCTTTCCTTCACCACCACCATGTGGATGATCAACTGGATTCATAGCTGTACCACGAACTGTTGGTCTCCATCCTAATTTTCTTTTTCTTCCGGCACTACCTATTTTAATTAATCGTTTATCTGGATTACTAACTCTTCCGACTGTACACATGCATTCTTTTTTAACAAGTCTAATCTCTCCTGATGGCATCTTAATTTGTGCAAAATTACCTTCTATTCCCATTACTGCTACGCTATTTCCAGCTCCTCTAGCAATTTTTCCGCCTCTGTTTGGATTAAGTTCAACATTGTAAATTTGAATACCTGCTGGAATAAACTCAACTGGCATCGCATTTCCTGGTTTCACTTCAACTTGTTTTTCTTTTGAACTTACAACAACATCATCAACTTTCAAATCAATCGGAGCAACAATATATCTTTTTTCACCATCTCTATAATATAATAATGCAATTCTAGCTCCCCTATTTGGATCGTATTCAATTGAAGCTACTCTTGCTGGAACGTCATTTTTATCTCTTTTGAAATCAATAACTCTAAGGTTTCTTTTCACTCCACCACCTCTATGTCTAATCGTTATCCTACCTTGATTATTTCTTCCACTAATTCTTTTTTTTGTTTTAACCAAACTTTTTTCTGGTTTCGTAGAAGTAATATCTGAAAAATCATCATAGGTTGCACTTCTTCTACCTGGTGTTGTCGGTTTAACTTTTTTAACTCCCATCTTATTTTAATTATTTGCGATAATTCGTAATTTTCAAATTCTCCGCAAACTATTTTTATTAATTGTTAATAATTAATTGTTAAGTGTTAATTGTTGTTCTAAACTCCTTCATAAACATTAATTTTCTTTCCTTTCTCTAAAGTAACAATTGCCTTTTTCCAGTCTTTTCTTCTTCCTGAACTTCTGCCAAGTCTTTTTCTTTTTCCTTCCATATTTACAATATTTACTTTAACTGCTTTCATTCCATAAACTTCTTTAATAGCCTTAGATACTTCAACTTTGTTAGCATCAACAGAAACTTCAAAAACATACTTACCTAATTCAGTCTCTTTCGCAACTTTTTCCGTTACCAAAGGTTTTATCAAAATCTTATAAGCTGTACCAAATTTCTTTTCAGTTTTAGCTTTAGCTTTAACAGGTTCTTTTTCAATCTTTTTCGCATCTTTCTTAGCCACAGTTTTTTTCGCTGAAACTTTTTTCACATCTTTCTTTTCTTCAGTTTTATTTTTATCTTTTTTCCCAAATAATGCCATATTATTTTAATTCTTTTCACCATCCGCCAGCTGGCGGAGACGGAGCGAATCTTCAATCTTAAATCTTAATTCTTAATTCTTTGTCACATATCTCTCTTCTAATTGTTTAACACATTCTTGTGTTATTATCAAATTTCTATATTTTAACAAATCTACAATATTAATATTATCTAAATTAATAACTTTTACTCCCGTTAAATTTCGTCCTGAATTTTTTACTTTATCGTCTTTTTTATCATTAATAACTAAAATACTTCTTTTCTTTTTCTCATCAAGTTTAATTACCTTTTTTTCAAAACTGGTAACTATTTCATTAAAAATTTTAGTCTTATATTCATCCATATTTATATCTTCCATCACCAACATAGCAGAATCTTTTACCCTATCAGAAACTACCATCAATAATGCCTTTTGTCTCATTTTCTTATTAATATTTTTACTAAAATTCCTATCTTTGCTAGGACCAAAAGTTACACCACCACCAATCCAAATCGGAGATCGTTTTGAACCATGTCTAGCTCTACCAGTTCCCTTTTGTGCCCATGGTTTAGCTCCACCACCTCTAACTTCACTTCTATCTTTGGTATGGGCCAAAATCTGTCTTTCGTTGCTGATCTGTCTCACGTAAGCTTGATGAATCAAAGATTCATTAACATCTAATCCAAAAACTTTATCTGAAATTTCAGAATCTGAAACTTTTTCTGCTTTTTTATTGTAAACTTTAATTTTCATTTTTTTTATAATGCTAATCTGCGAATTATATGCAAATTCCGCAAATTTTTATAACTACACGAATTACAAATTTATAAATCATTCGCATTTAATCTAATTCGCAGCATTTACATTATCATTTTATAATCATTAGCATTTAATTAATTCGCGGAATTCGCATATTAATTCGTTGCATTCGCATTATCATTCTTTTCTTCCTTTACAATAACTTTCAATTCACCTTCACCTTTAATTTCAACTAAACCATTTCTTGATCCTGGTACAGAACCTTTAATGGAAATAATGTTGTTATCTAAATCTATATCAATGATTTCTAAATTTGTTGTTGTAACTCTTTCGCCTCCCATTCTTCCACCCATTCTTGTACCTTTAAATACATGAGCTGGACCAGTCGCACCAATTGAACCAGGCATTCTAAGTTGATCTTTATTACCGTGAGTCTTAATTTGTCCTGCGAATCCCCATCTTTTAACAACACCTTGAAAACCTTTACCTTTTGATGTCCCTGCAACTCTTACAATATCACCAACTGCAAAACTTGAAACGTTAATAATATCACCTTTCTTGACTTGCTCATCTGTAATTCTGAACTCTTTTAAATATCTAAAATTTTCTAATCCTTTTAAATGTCCTTTTTGTGGTTTTTTAATATTCTTTTCTTTCTTAATTCCAAAACCAATTTGAACTGCTTTATAACCATCTTTTTCTTCATTCTTTACTTGAACCACTCCACATGGTCCGGCTTGGATTTTAGTTATTGCAATTGACTTTTCGTCCTTCCAAACTTGTGTCATTTCAATTTTTTTCCCTAAAATAAATTTCATATTTTCTAATGACTTAAATAAGTTATTTAACTTTTCAGCGGTCAATAATTTGGATTTTAATACAAAAAAACTGGAGTAACAAAACCCAGCAAATAAACATGTTTTAAAAACATATCAATACTTTTTAGTTCTGTTGAAATTTAAAATCCTTTCTTCTTTACTAAAGCCGTTAAAATACTTTCTTTTATTTAGATACAATCTATTAAAAGAGTTTTTAAAACAACCTTTTAATAAAGCTTATTTATTTAGTGAACTATCACTACAACAAGTTTATACTAATACAGCTCCTTTGTCAACACTTTACACCATTTTCAAAATTTCACTATAATTAGCAAAAAATTCATATAAACAAATAATAAACTTTTATTTTTGTTATTTGTTTATATAAACTTAAAATAAAATTCATCTATATATTAATTGTATTGTATCAATATTTAAACCTCAACACCAATCTTCCAAACTCCTTTTTCACGAAAAGCAGGAATGGTTTGCCTTTTCGCTTTATTTAATAAATTTGAGAAAGAAGATTTACTATTTTTCGCATATTCAGAAAGAGTTATAATTTTTTTACTTTCTAAATACGCTAATCTTTTGTGATAACTATTGGTTAAAGCCTTACCTACAATCTCCTCCATAATAACAGTCTTGCCCTTTATATCAAACTCACGAAATGCTTCATAATATTCTACGCGATCAATAACCCTAATGTTTATCGGCACAAAACCTTCTCTAATTAATAAATAATTATTAAGCACTCTACCAATACGACCATTACCATCCACAAACGGATGTATATACTCAAAATTAAGATGTAGTTTTGCAATCCTTTTTATGATACTTTCAGAACTCTTGGATTTATATTCTGTAAACATTTTTTCAATTAATAACGCAACTTCTTGTGGCGCTGGAGCTATATGGTTTCCTACTCGCACAAACTCATTATTATTTCTGAACCTTCCCGCAATATCATCTCTAATATTTGAAATTAACATTTTATGTAACAACAAAACAACATCAGATGTTAATTCTTGATCCTTAGCACGCTTATTTGTATATTCCACAACACGAGCTAAATTTTTAGCTTCAAATAATTCTCGTTCACTAATATATCGTTCTAAATCAATCTGCAAAAGAATTTTTTCTGTTTCTTCAAGTGTTAATGTGCTATTTTCAATAGCGTTAGAATTGTATACTTGTTCCGCAACCTCAGTTTCAGAAATTATTTTCATAAGAGCTTCTTTGCCTATAACCACTTTATAATATCTTTCACGAAGAAAATCTATTTTTTTATATATACCTATTTGTTTTGCCATAATAATTATTTTATAATTAATACTTATATTATAGCACCGTTCACGGTTTTGTCAACCATAAACGTGAATTATACTAAAATATTGCCTATATTCACGTTTTTTTGTCAATATACCGTGAATATTGTATAAATTTCACACAAATTCACGTTAAAATTACTATTTTCAACACATATTTTTTTAGTAATTTAATTTAAAAAAAAGACTCCACAGAAATAATTATCTGCGAAGCTTGCAACATCTCAAGATTATTGATAATGTTTCACTAGATTCGCATCCCAATTATACCTAAGCTTAAAGGTTTTTTCTATTTTTGTGAGTTTTTTATTGAACACTAATTGCTATAATATCCCAGGTAATTACTTACTGAGGCTACAAAATTAGCTAACTTTACTGTCATTGCGAGGAGTCGGAGCGACGTGGCAATCTCCTCGGCTAGACTGTTGTTCCTTGGTTTGTAAGATTGCCACTCATTCGCCAGATAGCAAAGCCACAGTGACAGTATATAATCAGTGAGCAATTACTATTCCAAAATTTGACAAAAATAGATTAATATGCTAAGCTTCTGTTAATTAGGTTGGTCATTCAAAATATCAAAAAAATAAAGGAGATTCAAATGGAAACAATGATTACAAGATATTTTTTTCTTGGCTTGGGGATAGTTCTTCTTTTGTCTATTAACGTATTCATAATAAACCAAAAGGGGAAACCATTCATGTATCTTCAAAGCGTCGGTGAAGTTATCGCCAAAGTGTTTATTGATAATATTTTCAAGAAATCACCAAAACTTACAAAATTTATATTCGGATAAAAAAATAATCCAAAATGAATTTTTCCAACTGTAACTGCTTAATTGTAGTTACAGTTTTTTATTTTCATAGAATTTAAGACCAATTTTGTACAAAAACTAAAAAACTTAACAAAAAATTAATCTTTTAATAATTCGTTATCAATGTACCACTTGAAATGATCAGAATAACTAGACAAAGACTCTTTAGACGTTTTATGTACATAATCAACAAGATTATTTTTTGATAGAATACCTGATTTAATCAACGGCTTTAATATTTTGAAGGCAACTGCCCAAGCATCTCTTTCTTTAGAAATAACATCTTCAGCAGCTTCTTTGTTAATGGGAAATTTATATACCCTTCCGCTAGTAAATTCTTCAATGTTCCTAAAATATTTTTTCATTTCACTTTCACTAGTATTGATTGTTGAAGCAACATGGCCAATTTCATGAGCCAAAGTAATAATTCCTTGTAACGACGAAAGATCAACAGCACCTAAAGAAATTATTTTTTCATTAAAATCTGTATCACCATTTCTGTCACGTTTTGGAATTTCAGAATCTACAATAATTTTCCAATCATCTGGTAACCATTCTAAAAACGAAATAGTTCCTGTTTCTGTTTTAATTTTTAAATTTTTAAGTTCTTTCCATTCTTCTGCATATTCATCTTTATAATGAGTACTTGGAACTGCTCGAAATTTATCCATCACATAATTAAACTCACATTCAGAAAATTCAAAATTAATCTTCATATCATTAATATTGAATTCTTGTTTCTTTTCACCGTAAATATCTAAATCAAAAAAAGAATTTTCTAATTTTTCAAGTAAATTATCTTTCTCCGTTTGACTTATTTGATTAGCTTCTATTTTAACACCAAAATTTTCCATAAATAATATTATTTTTTTTAATTTATCTTGCAGCGCCTACTTCATCCAATTTCACAGAGAAAATTTTACTTACTCCATCATCTCCCATTGTGACACCATATAAAACATTGGATTTTTTCATTGACGCTCTATTATGTGTGATAACTATAAATTGAGTTTTAGTAGCCAAACTTTCAAAAATATTAGCTAAACGTTCTGAGTTTGCTTCATCAAGTGCTGCATCAACCTCATCTAAAAAAACAAATGGAGCTGGATTAGCACTGATAATTGCACAAATTAAAGCAATTGCTGTTAGAGCACGTTCGCCGCCCGAAAGCATTGAAATAGCAGCAATCTTTTTTCCTGGTGGATGAGCTTGAATTTCAACTCCAGCTAAACCAGTTGCATTATGTTTTTTCAAAAATTTAATTTTCTTTGGATCTACAACCCCTGGAGGTAAAACCTGTTCTTGTTTAACTTCTTTTTCTTTCACCTCGGCATTTTCTCCATCTTTTATAATCTGTTGATTGCTTTCTGTTTTATCTTCTAAGTCTTCAACTACTTTTTCAATTTTAGCCGAACCGCCATTAAACACAATTTTAAAATACTTTTCAAAATTCTTTGAAATAATTTTAAATTCTTTATCAAATTTTTCTTTAATAACTATATCAAGTTTTTTAATTATTTTTTCTAAAGAAGCAACGGCTTTAGTTAAATCATCAACTTGTCCAGATAAAAAATCATAACGTTCTTTTGTTTCTTTATATTCAGCTTCAATTTCAGGATCAATTCCACCAATTAATTCAAGTTGTCTCTTAATTTTAACAATTTCAGTTTTCACTTCTGCTTCATTTTCAATCTTTACATCTTTATTATTTCGCACCAAAGTCAATTCTCCATATTCCTCTCTAATCTCTACTTCCAAATCTTCTAATTTAATTTCATATCTAGTAGCATCAACTTTCAAATTACTTAATTCGCTAGTCACAACATTAATTTCTAATTGCATTGCTTCGTATTCACGCTGAACACTAAAAAGTTTTTCTTTCTTTTGTTTTTCCTCAATATTTAAATCATTTATATTCTCTTTTATTTCAAAAATTTCTCTATTGATTTTTTGCATTTCCTTTTCAAGTTCTTCTTTCTCATTCCTTAATCCTTCAAAATCAAATCCAACTGAACCTTGTTTTATTTTCTTCTCAATTTGATTTAATTCTTTTTCTAAATTTGTTTGTTTCTCATTTAATAATCTAACCGTTTCTTTTTTGGTTGAAATCTTTAAATAATTTTCATTATTTTTTTTAATTAAATCTTCCTTGCTCAAAACAAGTGAATTCAAAATTTTATTTATCCCATCCCACTCTTTATTTTGTTCCATTGCTACATATTGCTCTTCTTTCGTAGAAATCTTTAAAGCCTTATGAAGTCTTTTTTCAATTTTCAAAATTACATCTTTAATTTTTATTACATCCTCTTCAACTTTTATTTTATTGACATGCTCAAGTAGTTCTTCTAAAAAAATATTAATATTCTTTGATACATCGTCATAAGAATTAGCTCTGGCATTAATGGTTGCATTAATTTGATCTAATTTAATTTTTACCCTATTAATTTCTTCTTCCAAATTTAATTTTTCTTTATTTAAATTTACTTCTTTTTCAACATTTGCTTTTATATTTTTTTTAATACTCTCAATTTCTTCAAACACCGCCTGCAATTGCTTTGATAATTCTTCTTTCTTATTTAATAAAAAAGATAAATCAAATTTTCCTTTTGTTTCAAGTTTAACTTCAATTTGAGCATTTAATCTTGCTAATTTTTTACTAATCTCATCTTTTTTGTTTTGCATTTCTGAAAGTTTTTTTTGCCAAAAAGCAAAATTATCATCTTCCATTGTTTCTACTTCAAATTTTTTGAGCTCAACTCTAAATCCAGCTAAGCGTTTTTCTTTTTCCTGTTTTTGCTTTTCTAATTTCAAATATTCATTATTATAATTTTTAAAAAGGTTATTATTTTCATGCCAAACTTTTGAATAATAATCATATTGCAAATTTCCAAGTTGTTTTTCAAATCCACCTCTTTTCCTAAGTTTATTAACTTGTCTTGTTAAACTATTTAATCTTGGTTCAATTTCAACAATCAACATTTGAGCCTGAGCTAAATTTTCGTAACTTGATTTTAATTTATTCAAAGACTCATCTCGCTTAATTTGATATTGTTTAACTCCAGTTGCTTCATCAAAAAATTCTTTTCTATCAGCTAATGACGAATTTAAAAACATATCAACTGTACCTTGCCCGATTACACTATAAGTTTTTTGACCAACATTAGCCTTAGCAAGTAACATATGAATATCAGCTAAGCGAACTTTGGAATTGTTAATTAAATAATCACTGTCGCCATTTCTATAAATTCTTCTAGTAATAACTAAATCAGTATAATCAATCGGAGCTTGTTTGTCTGAATTATCTAAATATAAAGAAACTTCAGCCATTGAAAGTCTGCCTTTTTTAACTGATCCAGAAAAAATAATATCTTCACTCTTTTTTCCACGCAAAGCTTTCATACTCTGCTCTCCCATTACCCAACGAACCGCATCAGAAATATTTGATTTTCCAGAACCATTTGGACCAACAATAGCTGTAATTCCTCTTCTGTTTGCCTTTTTATCAACTATTCCAGGAAAAACCAAAATATTCTTTTTCGCAAAAGATTTAAACCCTTGAATTTCAAGTTTTTTTAAATACATAATAAAAAATTAAAATGCAAAATTTAAAACTAAAATAATGCAAATAATTTATAAAATTCTATATTTTTAATTATACAATAAATAGTTAAATAAAAAAAGTAGCATTAGTTTGTCGCATTTAATAAAATATGCTAAACTCGTAATACATTAAGTTGAAATTAACACCTTAAAAAATAGTTTGTTGTAAATAAAAACAACGATTTAATATTTTACACAAACAATTGCTTACTCAATATGAAAGAAAGAGATCAATTTACAATTAGACAACCAGAATACCTTGAATCCTTTGAGGCATTTCGTGATTCAAAATCACTCCAACAAATCATTACCAAAGTACAAGAACAAATCACTCAAAAAGGTGAAAATTTACATTGCCTTGATTCTATGGCTGGAACGGGAATTATTGGTCATAAGATTAAAGAAGTTTTTGATAAAATCAAAATTGTTTACCAAGACAAAAGTCCAAAAATGTTAGAGTCAGGTGCATATCAGGACAATGAACGTATCTTATCAGACGCAACCGAAATAGGTTTACCAGATGATTCATTTGATATAGTTTTTTGTAGAGGTGGTCTGAATAATGTGAGCAAAGATGATTATCCACTAATTTTATGTGAATACACACGCATTATCAATGCCAATGGAATAACAATTTTGCAAGATTATTTCGCTAGAACAGTAGAAGAAAAAGATATATTAAATCGCATTGAGACCGAAGTTGCAAACCTAGAAGGAAAAAATGATGTAACATACGTACCCACACTTCAAGAACTGAAGTCACTTATACAAAATTCAGGTGCCAAAGTATCTGACAAGCAATCATTTAACATGCATATTTCCATGAAAGACCGATTTGCAACAAAAGGTATAGATCAACCCGATTTATCAAAAATCAAAACCATTCTAGAAAACCAAACATATATACAATACGAAGAAACAAAAAATGACATTATAGTAACATATCCTATTTCCACAATAACTTTTTCAAAAAATCCTGAAACAGAATCACACAGAGCAGAAAAAGAAAAAGCTATAGAAAATGCATGGCAATATTTAAAATCAGAAAGCCAACAAGGAGTATTTCCCTCCTATATTGCTTCTAATCGTTCTGAATTAAGTACAAACCAGGCTCCTAAGGAAATATTTTCCTCTATTGTAATCGCTGATATTTTACCAAAACGAAGTTCACATGATGAGTTAAGAAATACTATTTTGCAACATATTGAAACCCAATCCAAACAAGGACAATTAAGTTTTTTTGAGGATAGATCATTGATTACTCCTGATTCCGATACAAATTCATGGGGATATTCTGTCCTTCTTGAAAACGAACGCACAACTTCTGAACAAGCTAATAAAATATTAAATACTATATTAGAATATATTGATAAAGAAGGAAAGATACAGGTTTGGCTTTCACAAGAAAGAAAAAATCGCTTAGATCATGTTGTTGCTACAAATGTAGCTTATTTGGCATATCTTCTTGGTAGAGAAGACGACATACAGTCAACAGAAGAATGGATAACCACAATGCTGAAATCTGGAAAATATCTTGAAGGATCACGTTTTTACCATTCACCAGAGTGTTTTTTGTATGCACTCAGTAGACTTATGAAATTTCCTAAAATAAAAAAGAAACTAAAAACCAATTTAGAAGAACAACTTAAAAACAGAATCGGTAAAACAAACAATCCATTAGACTTGGCTATGAGAAATGTCATTGCGGACACACTGGGAATACAAAATCAAAAAGAAAAAAATGTCTTACTTAGTATTCAAGAGAAAGCAGGATCATGGCCAATGGATGCACTTTATCGAGAAGGAACAAAACCACGATATTTTACAAATAAATCTTTACCAACCGCTTTCGCATTACAAGCACTAGCAACTAAATAGCAGTGTTTGAAGCAACAGACCCATATTACAATAACCAAAAAAATGTCAAATGGGCTAACAACCATCTTTTTGATTCAATAATACTTTTTACTTATTTTGCATTTATCACTTTTTCAAATTTCATATAAGTTCGTTTTGAAAATTTTTCTATTAAACTATAAATCACAGGAATAATTATCAAAGTTAATAATGTAGACACCAATAGTCCACCAATTACAGCAATTGCCATTGGTCGCATAATTTCTGAACCTTCTTGTCTTGCTAAAGCCATTGGCAACATTCCTAATATAGTAGTTATAGATGTAATCAGAATTGGTCTTAAACGAGTAACTCCACCTTCTACTAAAGCATCAAATTCACTCATGCCTTTTTTTCTTAATTGATTAACATAATCAATTAAAACAATTGCATTATTTACAACGATACCTGCCAGCATTATTACGCCCATAAAAGATGGCAAAGATAAAGTTTGCCCCGTGATAAATAAAGCTATACTAATCCCAATAAACGCTAGGGGTATTTCAAACATAACAATGAACGGATGAATTAGTGATTCAAATTGTGAAGCCATTACCATATAAACTAATAAAATTCCCAAAGCTAATGCCCAAGCTAAAGTGCCAAAAGTATCTTGCATTTGCTTATATGAACCACCATATTCTATAAAATATCCTGAAGGTAAATTGTAATCATTTAGTATATTTTTTATATCTTTAACAACACTGCCAACATCCCTGTTTAACACATTGGCTGTAACTGCTACTTTTCTTATTTGGTCTTCACGAACAATTTTTACTGGACCTTCACCTTTAGAAATCTTGGCTACTTGTTTTAATGGTATCTTATTTCCAGTTGGAGTAATAATGGTTAAATTTTCTATTTGTTTAATATCATCTCTATAAATTTTATCATAACGAACTCTAATATCTGTTTCTTCTCCTCCTTTATGAAATTGAATAGCAACCACGCCTTGCATAGAATCTTTTACTACTGATCCAATTTGACCAACAGTTAATCCTAAATAAGAAGCTCTTTCACGATCAATAGTAACAACTAATTCTGGTTTACCTTGACTTAAGGTAGTATCCACATCGCGAAGACCTTCCACATTATTAATTTTTTGTGCAATTTCATCGGATACACTTTTCAATATAGCTAAATCCTTACCAAAAATTTTTATTTCAACTGGAAAACTTGAACCGCTTATTAGAATTTTACTCATATCCATAAAATTAATTTCTATATTTCTTATTTTCGGAAGTTTCTGTCTAATGATTTCTTGGATATCTTCAGCTGAATATTTTCTATCTTTTTTGTCTTCTAATCTAATAAAAATTTGAGCCTCATTAATGCCTGCTGAACCCAATCCTAAAGCAACACTGTCATTTCTACTAGACTCATCTAATCCGACAAAACTAGTAATAACTGATATTCCATCAATTTTAATTAAATCACTTTCTATTTGATTAATAATTTTATCGGTTTCATCTAAAGATGTACCAATAGGCATTTTCACACCTAATAACATCATACCCTGATCACTAACAGGCATAAATTCTGTACCGATAAATGGAATTAAAACAACTGTACTAGCTAATAAAATAATCGTAATAGCCATGGTTTTAAAACGATTATTTAATGACCAAATTAAAACTTTTTTATAAATATTTCTTACTTTGATAAAATATTTCTCATCCGATGCTTTTTTATAATCTTCCGTCTTTTCTCTTTTTTTGAAAATCTTTGAAGCAAGCATTGGCACTAATGTTAAAGCAACAAATAAAGAAGAAAACAAAGCAAAAATAATTGTCAGAGATAATCCCCTTGATATTTGTCCTGCAATACCTGTACCTAAAGACATTGGTAGAAATACAGCAATACTAGTTAAAGTAGCCGCTGTAATTGCTATTCCAACTTCTTTAGCACCTACAATAGCTGCTTTTCGTCTCTTGCCAATTTTTCCCAAATGACGATAAATGTTTTCAATTACAACTACAGCATTATCAACCAACATTCCAATGCCTAAAGCCAATCCGCCCAAAGTCATTAAATTCAAAGAATAACCAATAATATAAAGAGGTATAAAAGTAGCAATTAATGACAAAGGAATAGCCATAGCAATAGCCAAAGTTGGTCGCCAATTTCGTAAAAAAACATAAATCATTAACATTGCCAATAATCCACCAATCACACCACTTTGTGTCACGGAATTAGTTGAGGTTTTAATTAAATGACTTTGATCCATTACTAATTTAAAATCAATATCCTTGGATAAAGATTTTTCTAATTTCGGTATTTCATTTTTAATTGCATCAACAACTTGCGAAGTATTAGCTCCTGACTGCTTACTTGCTAATAATAAAATGCTATCTTTTTTATTAGTATGACAATGACTCCTTGTTTCTTTGTGCGTATTAACAATTTGTGCTACATCTTTTAAATAAATTGGCACATTATTTTTAACAATAATAACCGTATCTTCCATCTCTTTCAAATTCTTAAATTCCCCAGCAGTTCGCAAAGAAAATTCTTGTAATCCTTGTTCAATAAATCCACCAGACAAATTAACATTTTCTCTACGCAAAGTTTGAACAATCTGATCTTGCGTTATTTCATAGGATTCTAATTGCGGTTTGTTTAATTTAACTAAAATTTCTCTTTCTTTACCGCCACGCAATTCAACAGAAGCCACACCATCTAATCTTTCAATTTTGTCTTTAATATTATCTTCTAATATCTCTTTCAATTCTAAAATGTCTATACTATCCGAAGTAATACCGTAAGCTAGGACTGGCATAGCACCAACATCCATTTTAACTACCATCGGTTTATTGGAATCTTCAGGCAAATAATCCTCTATCAATCCAATTCTGTCTCTAATATCTTGAGATGCAAAATCAATATTAGTACCACTATTAAATTCCACCATCACGACTGACACTCCCTCTTGTGAAATTGAAGACACTAATTTAACATCTTTAACTGTACTAACCGCATCTTCAATAGGCTTAGTTAAAACGTCTTCAATATCCTCACTACTTACTCCATTATATGATGTAATAACTGATACTACTGGAAATTCAATATCAGGCAACATATCTAATCCTAATCTACTAAAAGAAATGAAACCAAAAACAACAATAATTAAAACTATCATTGTTATAGTTACTGGTTTATCAACTGAAAATTTTGGTAAATTCATAATATATTTTTTATCACAAATATAGAAAATTACCTTTCTGGCGTTTTTCTATATTTTTGTTCATCATCATAATCTATAAAATCTTGATGATATTCTGGTTCTATAAAATTTTTATCTTTCTTGTGTTTTATACCACACCAATATTTTTCTGTTTCAGCAAATATCGCTTGAATATAATTTATTAATCCATTCGCATAACCACAATAAGCACAATTTATTTTTTCATACCAACAAAGATATTCTAATTTATGTCTGTCAATTTTTATGTATTCTGATCTTTTCAACAACTTAAGCCCATATAATCTAAAACAAATGTTATGATATATTCCCGATGTAAGATCAAGAAAAGACAAAGGAATAATCATACCATAAACAATAGGAGTAGAAATTAAATGTAACCATTTTCTATTTTGATGATTTCTATATTCCATAAATAATTCTAACTATTTTATATTAACTTTATCGCCCTCTTTTAAGTCATAATTACCATTAACTACAACTGTATCGCCCTCAGCTAATCCTTCTTTGACTAACACTGTTTCTTCATTAATAAATTCGGTCTTAACTGATAGTATCTTTACACACTTATTTTCATCAATAGTATAAACTTTCTCAAAACTTTCCTCTGTGAATACTGCTGTTTTTGGAATTACTAAAACATCTTTTTGCTCCTCAAGTAATATTTCAACTTGTGCTACCATGCCAGCTTTAATTTTTTTATTTTCATTGGAAACTTGAATTTTAATAGGAAATTTTTTACTTATTTGATCTGCCACTAAACCAACATAATAGATATGTCCTAAAAATTCTTCTTCTGGATAAGCAGATAATAGAATTTTTAGCTCTTGTTCATTTGATATTCGTCCAATATCAAATTCTGTTATAGCTAATTCAATTTTTATGCTTTCAGTATTAACAATACTAATTATGGGTTTGCCCGCAATCGCCATTTCTCCAACTTCAACCAAGACTTGATTTAAAACACCTGAAATGGAAGCAATAATCGTTGTATTTTTTAATTGAGCACTAATTGAATTAATTTGACCATCAATTAAATTAATTTGCAATTTGGATCTTTTTTTAATACTTTCTAAATTTGCTTCTGTTGACTTGAGATGCTTTTCGGATGCATCAATCTGCATTTTAGACTGTGTTTCAACCAACACTAAACCCTGCTCTGATGTTTCTAAATTTTTCTTAGCAGATTCATAAACAGCTACTACATTATCACTGCTACTCGTATCCAATAATTTAGAGCTAATAATAGCTTGCTGACTAAGTTGAAGTGTGCTGATAGCGGTATTTACATTTGTTAAATTTGTATTAATAGAAGTTTTTAATATGGATAAATCACTAGGAGTAAAGTCACTTTTGGTAATTGTATTATCAAGCATAACTAAAGCCGACTCCAAAACATCTTTTGTTAAACTTAAAGATGTAGCTATATCACTAGCTATTGAATCTATTTCATTATTTAAAGATAAAGTGTTTAGATTATCATAATTATTTTTAGCATTCTCATAATTAATTTTTGTTTGCAAAAATAAACTTTCAGTGTCATTTAGACTTCGCATATCTTTTACACCAAGAACATCTTCATAATCATCATTAGCATTAGTCATTCCTGGCTCTTCACCAATTATATCACCTACAACAATTAATACTGTATTTATGGTTAATAAATTACTTTGCATTGTTACCAGAATGTTATCATAAACATTCTGAATAGATTGTTCACTAGAACTTTGAGTGTTATCTAATGATTTTTCAGCATTTTGAAATGCAATTTTTGCTGAATCTATTGCTAATTCAGTATTTTTAATATTTTCTTCTGCATTAATTTTTGTATTTATTAAATTCATTTCAGCTGTAGTTATAGCCAGTTCAGCATTACTAATATCTTGATTCGTAGTAGAAACTGTATTTATTAAACTCATTTTAGCATTATTGTATGAAGCTAAAAGGATAGAATCTTGTTCAAGTTGCGCAATAGCTTGTCCAGCATAAACACTTTCACCTTCCTTGACATTAAAACTAATAACTTTACCAGTCGTTTTTGAACTCACCATAACTTTATCTAAAGGCTCTGTAATTCCTGATAAATTAATATTATCGCTGATATCTTGAGAAACTACTTTAACAGTTTCAACAGACATTATCTCTTCTTTCTCTTCTGCGACATCAGTCACAGCTTTATTATTAACTATCAATAGATTATAAACCGACATAATCAATCCTGCTAATAATAAAACACTGATTATTATCCACTTGCTGGTTTTATTTAAAATTAAATTTTTCATAAATATTTAAGATGTTTTTTTATAATCAATTAATTCTTTTATTTTAATAACTTTTCTTTCAGCTTCTTCAAATCCTTTTTTATAATAATGCTCAATCCTATTGTTGCTAAAATATCCAAAAAATGTTTCTTTCCAGTCACGAAAATTAACTTTCAATCCGTTAGATGGCATTATTATAATATCAGAATTTTTTTCAACAATTTTATTTCTATATTTAAAAGACAATAAATATAAAGATTTTAAAATTGTATTAAAACGACCCCTGGTCTTCTCTTCTGTGAATTCCATCTTTAAGGTAACGCTAATAACTAAACCATCAGGACCAACTTTTTCTCTGGCAACATTAGCTGGATCAGGATTTAAAACTCCACCATCAATTAATTCATAGTTTTTATATTCAATTGGTTGCCAAATTCCAGGAAAAGCACTTGAGGCTAAAGGAATTAACAATGGATTACCCTCATTGAAAATAATTTCTTTTCCTGTTTTTAAATCCACAGTTATTATTGACATTGGAATTTTTAAATCTTTTATATCAACAATATTCTTTTGTTTTATAAATTTCTCAAGTATCCGTTTAAAGATAGAACATCTAAGAATATAGAACCATTTTCTTTTTCTTTTAAATTCTTTTTTAATTTCTTGACTAGAAACTCCAGAATTATATAAAACACCAACCACTGAAGCAGCTGAACAAGTTACTAAAAAATCAATTGGAATGTCATGTTTTTTGAAAGCATCAAGCACTCCCAAGTGAGCAAATGTTTTAGCTCCCCCGCCTCCAAGAGACAAGGCAATTAATGGTCTTTTTTTATTCTGTTCAGACATAATGTTTTTAATTTTATAAATACTAAAATAAATCCAAGAACCTCTTTTATAAAGAGAGTCGTTCCATTCTTACATTTACATGGTTTAAAAGTTTCTTTTACTCCTTTTGATATCATTCTAATTATGGGAATATTGTGTATTTTACAATAGTTATTTAAAACTATTTCCATGTTATATCCTTCCATTAATCTATTATTAAATTGACTGTCCATCGTTTTCTTAAAAATTCCATAAGGCATTGCTCTTTCTCCTGTAACCAATGGTCCAAATTTCTTAACAAATGTATTATGTATTATTCCTCTATCTCTAATTCCAACTGTCATTAAATGTTTACCAGCTTTCAATGGTTTTAAAAGTTGATCAATATGTTGATTCGTAAAATTATGCAAATCACCATCACAAAAAAATAAAATATCAGTTTGCAAATCTTTTACCACAAACTTAACAGCACCACTTTTTCCTAAATTTTTTTCTAAATGAATTATCTTTAATTTATCTGACTGAAAACCCTTTGCAATATTCAAACTATTATCCGTAGATGCATCATCTATCACAATAATCTCATTAAATTGTTCAGATTTAGATAAAACAGATAAGACATTAGCAACAGTCTTTTCTTCATTAAAAACAGGCAATATAGCCGTTATTGTCATAATGTTTTTTATTTCCATTTTCCTGATCGTAAAATAGAAATAATTAAGAATAATCCTAAAAAACTAGCAAATACATAACCAATAATACCAATTGCTGGATAACCAAAAATGAAAGGTCCAATTGGTTGACCCAAAATCATAGAAGAACCAATTATCAATGAAGCAATTATCATACTAAAAGATAAACGATTACTAGAACGATCTATTTCAAGAATCAATTTATCTAATTCTTTATGCTGAAATATAATATTTAATTTTCCTTTTCTTAAATTCCTAATTAATAATAAAAAATCTCTCGGGAAAACCTCAAAAAAATTAAAAAATTCTTTAAATGATCCACTACTCCTATTCCATAAATTAGTCAAAGAATATCTTTTACTAATTAATTGTTTAACAAAAGGCTTAGT
>JAGLJW010000012.1 GCA_023142215.1 Candidatus Parcubacteria bacterium | reverse complement strand
TCAAAGTGGCAATTATCTGGTTATATATAATAAAGATAAAAAAAATAAGCGTTCTGCGTTGGCAGATCACAGAAGTACAACGATTATTTGTAATTTGGTTAATTGCAATGAATGTTTAAATAAGTTTTTAACATTGACTTTTGCAGAAAATGTCAAGGATTTAAATATTGCAAACAAGGAATTTACAAATTTTGTGAAAAGAATAAAAAAAATATATCCGTATTTTTTGTATGTTGCGGTTGTAGAATTTCATTTAAGAGGGGCAGTCCATTATCATCTTGTTTGTAATTTAGAATATATTAAAAAAAAGAGATTAGAAAAAATATGGGGAAATGGATTTCTTCAAATAAATAGAATTAAAAATGTTAATGATTTAGGGAGATATTTTGTTAAAAATTTTATCAAATATAATCTTGGTCAGGTTTTTGCGACCCATTCGGATAAAAGAAAATTAAAAAAAGAAGATATTGCGAAAATTGAAAATTCTAAAAAGGAAAAGTTACAACTTAGAGGGCGAAAAAAGTTTTTTTGTTCTCGTGGGTTGGCTCGTCCTTTTGAAATTAAAGGAACTTTAAATGTTTTAGAGTTTAGATCAAAAAACAAAATTGAAAAAACTTTTGAAAAATCCTGGAAATATAAAGATTTGAAAGTTGAATACAAAAGTTATCAATTAATTTAAAAAAATAAATACTAAAAATCGTGAAAAATCGGCAAAAAAGTTTCTTTTTGAGATTGAATGTTTTGAGCTTTTTGAATTAAGATTAATTAAAAGTCTTATACAAATGGAAATAAAAACAAGAGAATTAGTAATTGAAAATTTACAAAATAGGAAAGATTAAATAAATTTAGCTTGTGGATAACTTTATTTTGTGAATTTTTGAATATGTGATATTATAAATTTGTTAGATGTATTTTCTCATCTTTTAACGCTATCCTGTTTTATAGGCTCTAGCGTTGATTGCAAATTATCCGCAAAAGCGGTTTTAATATAAAATAATAAATTAATATCAATATTATGGTATTTGATGTAATAACGTCTATACTCAAAGACGAAAAAAAAGAATTTAAAAATAAAAGTGGTGAAAGCGTAGTTTATAGGGTTATTAGGGTTATGAATACAAAAACTGATGACAATGTAACTGAGATTTCGGTTAATCAAAATTTTGGAGAGTTACCGATGAAAGAATCTGTTTGTTTAACTTTAGAAAACAAAGAGTCATTTGGAAAAGTGAAATTTCATCTTCAGAGTTTTAGACCCTACGATGTTGCAGAAAATAAAATGAAAAATGAGAATGATGATAAATAATTAATTATTTTTGATATGAAAATTACTAAAAAACAATATAGATTAATATTTTTTTCTTCAATCTTGAGTTTTTTAGTTTTTTTTCTACCTGAAAAATCTTTTGCTATTACTTTACAAGCAGATGTTTGGGATGCAGAAATTGCTTTATATAATCAATTAGAAATTTCTTGGCGTTATTTTACGCAAATAATTAATTTCTCTATTGATTTTTTCTTTGTTTATCTCATTTTGTATGTTTTGATTTATAAGCCAGTTGTTAAGCCTCTATTAAAAATATGAATTTTAGTGATACGCCAAATTTAAATTATTTATCTGATGAAATTGTTGAAATTTTTGCGGAGTATATTCCTGCAATTTTTCCCGCCTTTGCTGTCTGTTTTGCTGTTTATGTTTGTTCAAGGCTTTTAATTTCTTATACTAGAAATAATCGTTATTAATTATGCATACTTTATTTTTAATTATGATTGCTTCCGTTATTTTATTTTTACTTACTTTCATTTTTATTCTTTTTTTAATAGGTTTAATTTTAAATTTTAAAAAATTATTATGAATATAAAAATTTTAGTGTTAAGTTTAGTTTTGTTTTTTATTCCGTTGCAAGCTTTTGGTGCTGAATGGATTGTTGGTGTAGTTTCTTGTGATGTTTGGGATGTTGAACAACCAGCAACTACTGGTTATGCTGGTGCTGAAACTTCTTGTTCTAATTTAGGCGGTAGAGTTCCGACTTTTTCAGAATTGAATGAAGTTTATAATAACAAGAGTTCTATTGGTACTTTTAGTAATTGGGTTTTTGTTTCTAGTACTGTTTTAAGTGATCCGCCAACAATTAGAAAAGCAGTTTATTTTTTAAATGGTTCTGAACAGTCAGCCCCTGATACTGATAATAGCCCTGTTGTATGTGTGAGAAATTCAACTGCTCCGTCCGCTATTGGTACTTATTCAGGATTTGATGTTTCAGGGACAATGACCGCCGAAGTGGTGGCAATGTTGTTAGGTTATTTTCCTGCAATAGTTGGGATTTTTGCAGTTTTATTTGTTCTTTGGTTGATTAGGAAACTAATATTATCATATACGATTGGGTCAACTTTGGAAAAAAGATTTTGGAAAGAAAATAAGAGGTAAGCTAAAATGATAGAGCAAACAAAAAAGTTTTTTTTACCTCATAAAAAAGGTTTTGCAAGTGGAGAATTTATGGCGAGTCAGCCAGGAATGACAAAAGCTGATAAAAATTATTACAAAAGTAAAAAATATAAAGGTAATCAGTTATAAATAGATCTATTTTAAATTTTAATCCGTATAACATATATCTCTATGGCATTAGGAACATATACTGCGACTGATGTGTCTGCAATTTCAACAGAAATTGTGGCAATGATTGCTGGATACTTTCCTGCAATTCTTGGGATTTTTGGTGTTCTTCTTACTTTGATTATAGTAAGAAAACTGATAAGATCGTACACTGGTAGATAGTCGCTAGAGGTTAGAATTAATTTCTAACTTCTAATTGATTATTTATTTAAAATTATTATGAATATAAAAATTTTAATTTTATTTTTGTTTTTTGTTTTTTCTCCGATCGGAGCGAGTGCGGAAGATTGGGACGGATCGCATATTCAAGATTTGCGTGATCCTGATGTGAATAATGATATAATTTTACCTGCGACAACAGACGGGAACTGCAGTTATAATTATAATTATCATTTTGAAAGACATGATTCAAAATATCCATTAAAAAATTACCAGTCTGGTGGATCAGGGAGTGATACAATTACATTTACAGACGAAAGTTTTTTTGGATATACTGATGACTTTCATATTGTTTATAAATTATATTGTCAGAGTACTCCGAAAGATGACAACGCCTATGTAGTTACTGGGACAACGACTGGATCATCTGTAACTTGGCATTCTTATTATGTTGATGATGAAAATTATTTTGAGGGAGATATTGATTTTTTATCCCCCTCTCCCTCTGCTCCTGTTATCTTGCCAAATATGACATTGTCTTTTAATTATTGGAATTATGGAGCATCAGTTGCGCCATATACGGATTTTGAATTTGATATTTATTCTGTTGATTCTTCAACTTCTTTGTATAATGAAGTTATTAATATATCAACAAATAATATTCAAGAATTAAAAAATTATCAACAAGCTGTTTTATTGCCAATTACTTTTAAGCCAGGTTTTTATATGATAACTGGATTTTTAAGTAATGATTTAATTACTTCTCCTTATACAACAGAATATTTTCAGATTGTTTTAACTTCTTATTCTCCCGATCAGCCAACTTTTATTTGTGATAATTTCCCTGATACTTGGACGGGGAATTTATTCAATTATTTATGTGGTTGGATTGTTCCAGGAGAGAATGTTATTGAAGATAATATTTTTAATACAACAACAAAATTAAAAAATTCTGTTCCTTTTGTTAGTCAAATACATTCTATTTTTATGTCGTCAGGGCTTTCTTCTGTTGAAGATAGTACGACTGCACCCGCTTTAGCGGATAGTGGAGATTGGAACGGTGCAGTAATAAATTTTTCAACTGGTTTTTCTGTTTTAGAACCAGTTATTACGACAGTAAAAAGTTTTTTGACAATTGGAATTTATTTGATTTTACTTTTATTTTTATATAAAAAAACGCCTTTATTATTTAAGTCTAATGAAAAAATATGAGTTTGTTTGATATAATTTTTGGAATAATTTTTTATATTATAAACGCTTTTGTTTATGTTATTTCATCAATTTTTTCTATTGTTACATTGCCTCAGCAAATGCTTGACGCTTTTGAATTATTGTTTTCAATGATTGCGTCCGTATCTTTTTTTCTTCCTGTTTCTACAATTGGTCATTTTTTAATTGTTGTTTTTTCATTTTATCTTTTGCAATTTGGTTTTAGTATATTTCAGTTTGTAAGATCCTTTATTCCTATAATTAGAAAATAATGAATATAGATAGAAAAATTAATAAACTTCAAAAAAGATTAATTGTATTAGAAGAAATGCAAGTAATTTTTGAACGTAAAGAGAAAAGAATTAAAGAAGAAATTAAAATTTTGGAAAAATTAAATTTAGAACTTTATGAAAAACAAAAAGCAACAGCCTAAAAAATGGAGATCTCCCAAAAAAGTTAGTGCTTTTTTGAGATTTAATGATCTTCCAGGCGATTATTTTAAAGAATCTGTTAAACGAAAACGAAAACGAAGATATACTTTTGATATTTAATTAATTAAAAATAAATATATGGGTGCTTATAGTGATGCTTTATATTTTGAAGATAAAAGACGAAAAGATTATCTGAAAAAAACAAAAAAATCTAAAGCTTGGATAAAGAAATTTAGAAAAGCAGAAGCTAAAAATTATTTTAATCCCAAAGGGTTTGATTTTTAGTATTTAATTTAAAAAAAATGAAAATAATTGAATTTTTAAAACTTTTAAATTATGATCGCAAATTTCCACGTCTGAAAGTTCCTGAAGAATTTATTATTTTTGTTGGAGAAAAAGGAAAAGGGAAAACAGCGTCATTGCAATATCATCAGTCTATTGTTCAAAATATGTATGATGTGCCAGTTCATATTTTTGCGAATTATAAAAGTAAATATGCAGATCCGAAAATATTATTGACAATTAATGATATTGTTAATACTCCTCCGAACTCTGTGATTTATATTGATGAAGCAAATGAAAAATTTGACGCTAGAGATTTTAAGAATTTTCCGAAAGAAATGTCAAAGATTGTAACACAAAATCGTCATTTAAATAAAACTTTAGTTTTAGGTGCACAAAAATTTATTGATATAGACAAGAAATTAAGGGATAAAATGGATTATGTGATTGAAGTTGAAAATTATAAACATCGCTGGATATATTGGAAAGCATATTTAAAAAAACATTATCTTTCTATTGCTAAAACTAATGAAGAAGGGCAGATAATCCGTAATAATATGGGCGAGGAAGTGATTGAGCAATGGAAAGGCGATAGAGTAGCTTGGCGACAAAATTTCATCGTTACAAATGAAATTTATGAGTCGTACGACGATAAAGAGTTAATGTTTGGTTTATAAAAAAGTTATCCATGCTTTTGCTTGTTGTTGCAGCAACAAGCAACAAGCGAAAGGGTGGGTAACTTTAACAATTTTTTTATTTTAAGATAAAAAAAATCTTAAAATGAAAATTTATATAACTTACTTGGCTCGTCCGCATATACACTTAACACCGCGACAAAATGAAAAAATACATTGAAAAGCTTGTAGTTTCAGGCAAAACAATAGAAATTTACAAATACTCAAAGTGGCAATTATC
>JAGLJW010000011.1 GCA_023142215.1 Candidatus Parcubacteria bacterium | reverse complement strand
AAGAGATAAGTGTTCAATAAAAAAACAAAAAACTGTTCATTAAATTATATCGCTCAATTCAATAAGGATTGAGCTTTTTTTATTTCTTGCTAAAGAAGGGGTATTTTGATATTATATATTTATGATTAAATCAATAAAATTTATAATTTTAATAATTGTAATTGCTGGAGTATTTAGTTTTATTTATTATAAAAATGTTATTAATTCTAGTCTTAATAATTCTTCTGAAAAGAAAGTTTTTACTATTCTGCCAGGGGATGGGGTTAGTAAAATTGCCTTAAAACTTAAGGCTGAAAATTTAATAGATTCTGAAACTTTTTTCAAGATTTATGTTAAACAAAGCAAAAAAGATAAAGACTTAAAAGCTGGAAAATATTCAATTGCTTCCAACATGTCTATTGTTGAAATAGTTGATGTGTTAGTTGTGGGTGGTGTTTTAAATGAGGAAATAACAATAAAGATAGTTGAAGGTTGGAATAATAAAGATATTGCAGAATATTTTGATAGTATTGGATTTTCTGGTGAAAAATTTTCAGAAATAGTTAAAAAAACTAATGAAAAAAGTGAAAAATTTGAGTTTTTAGATAGTATTAAAAAAGGTTATGACCTTGAGGGTTATTTGTTTCCTGATACTTATCGTATTTTTAAAAATGCCTCCGAAGATGAAATAATTGATAAGATGCTTGAAACATTAGACGGGAAATTAACTCAAAAAATGTTTGATGATATTAAAATTCAGAAAAAAACTCTTTATGAAATTATGACTATGGCTTCTATAATTCAAAAAGAAGTTCGTAGCGAAAAAGACATGAAACTTGTTTCAGGTGTATTTTGGAATAGAATAAAAAATTCAAAACCACTTCAATCATGTGCAACACTGGCCTATATTTTAGGTGTTAATAAAAAACAATATTCTTTAGAAGATACACAAATCAATTCTCCATATAATACTTATAAAAATCAAGGATTACCACCTGGTCCAATTTGCAATTCTGGATTTCAAGCAATAGAGGCAGCAATTTATCCTGAAAAATCAGATTATTTTTATTTTTTAAGTAGTTTTGAAGACGGAAAAACAATTTTTAGTAAAACCTATAATGAACATTTAAGAAATAAGGCAAAATATTTAAAGTAACTTTGTATCTATTATATTAATGAAACTTCGTTCTAAAAATTCATTTTTAGTTTAATTAAGAAATAATAAAAAACACTGTCATTCTGGAGCTAAAGCGATAGAATCTTGTTGATTATGCAACTTTGCGTAATTTGTGGGATCCCATTGCTTTGGCTCCAGGATGACAGCGAGATTGTGTTTGTTTTGTTTTGGAATTTGTTCTTGGTTTGATGGGAGGGGGATGACAACTTAAGGACAATGAGCGATTATTGAGCTTTTTGTATTTTTTATGGTTTAGAATAATAAAATATGTTATAATATACTTATGGATTTTTTAGATAACAAAAAAAAATATCATTCCCCGAAAGAAGATAAAACAAAAGAAAATAAATTAAAGGAAAGAAATAAAAGTGTTGATGTTCAAAGATATAAAGATCAGAGTGGTTTAACGGTTGGTAAATTAGATTGGGGTTTATTTTATATTGAGCAAAGAGAGAATCTTAAAACAATATGGAATAGTTTTTTGATATTTGCAGCTATTATGATTTGGGGCATTTTTGTTTTAGTGTATGCTAGGTATGCCATTAACGGTGCAAAAATGGATTCAATGTTGTTAAAACAAGTTGTTAATAATGGCTTTATTGCTAATAGTTATTTTATTTCCAAACAAGCAAAACCTTTAGAAATAGCTACTCCGCAAGCTATTAGCGGAAGAGGTGTATATGATTTTTTTGTGGAAATTAAAAATCCGAATGTTGATTTTTGGGCAGAATTCGATTATTATTTTACTAATGGAAAACAAGAGATTGAAAGAAAAAAAGGTTTTATTTTTCCTTGGGAAACAAAATATTTAATATCATTAAATCATGAATTGGTAGAAAGAATTTCTACAGTAAATTTAGTTATAGAAAATTTAAAATGGGCAAGAACGAATTCTCATAAATATGGGGTGTGGAAAAAGTTTTATACAGATCATCTTAATATTATTGTTGATAATGAGAAATTTACGAATCATAAACTAAGTGGAATTAGCGAGAAAGAAAAATTAAGTACTTTGCAGTTTACGGCCAAAAACAATACTGCTTATAATTATGATAGTATGAGTTTTTTAACTGTATTGAAAAGTGGTCTTAGAGTAGTTGGTATAAATAGATATGAAACAGGTGAATTCATGTCTGGTGAGACTAAAAATGTTAATATTACAATGTCAGTAAAACTTCCAAAAGTTAGCTCAATTGAAATTCAACCAGAAAAACTTATAACTAAAAAAGATATTTATATTGACTTCGTAGGAGATTCTGATAAAATATTACAATGAATAAAATAATATTTTATTTAAAAAACTTTGATTGGATTTTATTTTCAGCAGTTCTCTTATTGCTTTTTTTTGGATTATCTGAAATATACAGCATTGCTCTTAGTCGTGATAGCGTTAATCTTCTTATTTTTAAAAAGCAAGCGATATTTATTGGTATTGGAATATTAATTCTTTTTTTTCTAGCTTTTTTTGATTATCATAATATTAGAAGTATGAGTACTTATATTTATATATTTGGTATTCTTATGCTTGTTGGCGTATTGATTTTTGGTAAGACAGTTCGTGGCACAACAGGATGGTTTGATGTGGCTGGTTTTAGTATGCAACCAGTTGAATTTGCAAAGTTGATTATTATTGTTTATTTAGCAAAATATTTTTCTGGAAATTCAATTAGAGTTAATCCCCTGAAACATTTAATAATATCAGGTTTCGGTGCTTTTATTTTTATATTTCTTATTTTTAAACAGCCAGATTTTGGTTCGGGTTTAATCCTATTTTTTATTTGGGGAATAATTATAGTTTTAGCTGGTTTTAGTAAAAAATATATTATTATAATAAGTTTAATATTAGTAACTATTTTTGGAAGTGGATGGATATTCTTTTTTGAAGATTATCAAAAAGAAAGAATAGCTACTTTTTTAGATCCTTCAGCAGATCCTTTAGGTGAAGGATATAATGTAAATCAAGCCATTATTGCTGTTGGTTCAGGAGGATGGACGGGGCGAGGATTGGGGTTTGGATCACAATCCCAATTAAAATTTTTGCCAGAATCACAGAATGATTTTATTTTTGCTGTAATTGCAGAGGAATTAGGGTTTTTGGGTGTTTGTATGATAATTATATTTTTTAGTATTTTTTATCTAAGATTACTACAAAATATAAAAAATATTAAGAATGATTTTGGTGTTTATTTCATTTTGGGGGTTTTGGGCTTGATTTTTATTGAAATGTTTATTAATATAGGTATGAATATAGGATTGATGCCTGTGGTTGGAATTTCTTTACCATTTATTAGTTATGGTGGAAGTTCTGTTGTTTCAACATTAATGATGGTTGGTATAGTTGAAAGTATCATTATTAGATCAAAAATAAAATATTAGTTATTCGCTATGCGAACCCGCACTACTTCGCCAGTTGGCGAATGCGGGACATTCGAATTAATATATTAATTAAATTAAATATAATAAATCATTGCTATAGCTTAAGTTTTAGACATATCTTTAGCAAGGATTACAAGAAACATGTCAAAAATTAAATTTGATGCTCAAGTAAGAGTAAAAGATGAAAAAATGTTTAAATTAAGATCTTCAGGATTAGTTCCAGCTATTTTGTATGGTCCAAAAATTAAAAACATTGATTTAAAAATTAAGAGAAATGATTTTGAAAAATTATTAAAACAAGCTGGCTATTCAACTCTAATAGAGTTAGTAATTGATAAAAAAAATACTGAAACAGTATTAATTAAAAACGTTCAAAGAGAAGGAGTCCATGATCAAGTTTTACATATTGATTTTTTCAAACCAAGCGACAAAAAGAAAATTATCGTGAAAGTTCCATTAGAATTTATAGGTACTTCAAAAACAGTTAAAGAAATGGGTGGTATTCAATTAATCAATATGGAAATGATTAAAATGAGAGTTCTAGCTAAAGATTTATTAAGTAAAATTACAGTTGATTTATCAAAAATTGAATCATTTTCAGATTCAATTCGTGTCAGAGATCTTAAATTATCAGACACTATTGAAGTATTAGATAATCCGAATAACGTTATTGCTAGTACTGCACTTCCAAAGGTTGCGAGTGAAGAAGTAAAAGGCAAAGAAGAAAAAACAGAAGATAAAAAAGAAGAGGAGAAAACTGAAAAAAGCACTGATAAAAAGTAAACAATTTGAATAAAAAAGTTACAATTTGTAATAGATCTTTTTGGAAACTAGCTTTGATAGTAAAATATAAAGATTATAACTAAAGCCAACTTCTGAAGAGGTCTAATAGTATTTAGCGACAGTCATAATATTAAATGATAAATTTACCAATTTTGTGTATTTTTATTTTGTTCATTTCATAGTTATTAAAACTTAATTTATAGGAGATAAATATATGTTTAAGTAATTTTAGCGAAGTATTGGTTAATGGCTAAAGAATGATCTTGTGTTAAAAAACAGATTAATTAACTGAATAACAATGGAGGTAGAAAATGTTAGAATTAGTGAAAAGTAAAGAAAGAATAATTGAGGGTAAAACTAAGACAATTTGGGGAGTAAAAAATAGACCCGATTTAGTGATTCCTGAAAACAAGAATGATATCACTAAAAATGATGATGCAACCGAGACTCAAATGATGAAGTTTAAAGCTCAATATGCAACGTCTACAACATGTGCTGTATTTGAGCTTTTAAAGCAAGCTGGTATTCCAGTGGCTTATGAGAAGCAGTATTCCGAAACCGAATTTTTGGCCAAGAGATGTGATATGATTATGTTGGAAGTTATCGGACGAAGGTATGCAGTTGGTAGTTTTTTGAAAAGATCACCAAATTTTGAAAGACCCAAAGGTGAGCCACCTTATAGATTCCATAGTTGGAGGTTTGAATTGTTTCTGAAGACTACCAATGGAAAGGTTATTGATAAAAATGGTAATGACTTTGGAAATATATGCATGGATGTGCTTCAGAAAGATAGAAAGAAGCCAGTTGATGATCCGTTTATTTCTTGTCCTTATGATAAGATATGGTGTCTTCATCATCCTAAAATTCCGATGTGGGATAAAGAAAATTCATATCTTAATCAAAGCATTAATCCATTATCTATTTTGCCTGATGGAATCAGTGTAGAGGATATTGAAAAAATTCTTAGACAGGTTGTTCTTGTTTTAGAAGGTGCTTTTGCTCAATTCGGAATCAGATTTATTGATATCAAGATTGAGTTTGGCATAACATCAAAAGGGGAGTTGGTTGTTGCGGATGTAATTGACAATGATAGTTGGCGGGCAAAAGATTCTGACTGGAATGAATTAAGCAAACAGCTGTTTCGTGATAACGCGGACATGAAGCTTATTTCCGACAAGTATTCTCTTATGGCAAGATTGGTACAGAATTTCAGAATTCCAAGACAAGCTTTTGTCCTTTGGCGAGGATCATCATCAGATGATTTTCCTGAAGTTCCTGATGTCGCTGGAGTTGAAAAGGTTGAAATAACTTTATCTGGCCATAAGTCGCCAAGGAAATGTATGAACGAATTGGAAAGGATTTTAGCGGAATATCCTGAGGGTGGAGTAATTCTTGCAGTTGTGGGAATGAGTAATGGTCTTGGACCAACGATAGCAGCTCGGACGAGTTGGCCAGTTATTACTATTCCAGCCACAGTTAAAACCAAACCTCATGATGTTTGGAGCAGTTTAGAGGCTCCAAGCAATGTTCCTTTGCTTACAGTGCTTAATCCGAAAAATGCTGTTCTTTCGGCACTTAATATATTAGCACAAAAAAATCCTGCTGCTTACATGATAAGACAGTTGGAAATTGAAAAGCTGGATTATTGATCATATTTTTTTTACTTCACAGTAAAGTCATTTCTTACTTAAAAGGAAATGACTTTTTTATTTTTACTAAAAACTGTAATTTTTTTTATTTTATGATATAATGTAATTATATGAAAGAAGAGTTAGTTACAAAAGAAAATAAGAAAAAAATATATTTTTGGATTACTGTTAATGTAATATTTTTGACTATTGCCATTCTCTTGGTTTGGCAAGTTTTTAATTTACTTCAAACAGCTAATTTAGATAATAATAAAGAAAATATAATAAATAAAGAGATTGAGAATAGTTATGAAGGAATGGTAAGAAGAGCAATTGATGGTGTTTATGTTAAAGAGGGAGAAGAGAATTTTTATCCAGTTGCTTTTATGATTGATAATCATACAGATGCAAGATTATCTGCAAATTTAGGTAGTGCAAATCTTGTATATGAAGCGGAAGTTGAAGGTGGAATTACTAGGTTTATGGCTATTTACACAACAAACGAAGAAATAGAAAAAATTGGTCCAATCCGAAGTGCTAGACCATACTTTATTGATTGGGCTCATGAATTGTCTAGCGTTTATGGACATTGTGGAGGAAGTCCTGAAGCTTTAGTTAAAATTACGAGAGATGGAATTATAGATTTTAATGAGTTTTATAATAGTGATTATTTTTGGAGAAGTGACGATAAAATAGCACCACATAATATTTATATTTCTAGCGAAAGTATTCAGAAATATTTAAAGAAGAAAAAATTAGAAACAGGAAATTTTTTGTCTTGGAAATTTAAAGAAGATATTAAAAAAGAAGATAGGCCGAATGTGCATGAAATAAAAATAGGCTATGTAGGAAAAAATTTTCAAGTTGGTTGGGCATATACAAAAGAAGAAAATGATTACATTCGGCATATGGGCGGTAAAATTCATAAGGATGAATCCGATGTTGCTATTCATGCAAAAAATATTATTATACAATACATTCCAGCAAAAGAAATTGATTCTAAATTAAGACTTAAAATGGATGTTGTTGGTGAGGGTGAAGCAGTTGTTTGTTTTGATGGTAAATGTGATGAAGCGATTTGGAAAAAGAAGAATACGGCAGCGAGGACTAGATTTTATTTTAAAGATAAAGATAACGATGAAGTTGAATTTAATGCAGGAAAAATTTGGATTGAAGTAGTAAGACCTGAAAGAGAAGTTGAGTTTAATTAAAATGTTAATCAAAAAATAGGAGGAATGCAATGAAGATTCGGTCTTTAAAAATTAAAAAATTGGATATTTTTAAAACAAAAAAAGATGTTATTTTGTTTAGAAAAAGTTTAGAAGATGCCACAAGAGAAAATTTTGAAAAATTTGATAAAGCTAGAAAAATTACGAATATGCTTTCAAGAAATATGGTTTTAGATTAGTTTTTCAAAATGAGCATCCTAAAAAGACCTGCTAGGTCTTTTTTTATTTCAGCAGAAAAATTTGGTAATTCTTTTTTTGCTAAATTAATGATTGCGTCTTTTTGAGAATTATCAATTTCACATAAGAGAGTAACATCAGCACTGTCATTGCGAGGAGTCGGAGCGACGTGGCAATCTTGTTTTTTTAGCGACGTTGCTTGATTAGCGGGATTGCCACGTCGTCGCTCTAGCTCCTTCTCGCAATGACAGAAATTGTTTATTTGTTTGAAAAGTTCTTTGTAATATTTTAATCCATCATTTCCAGCGACTAAAGCAAGTTCTGGTTCATTGTGAATTGATGGAGCGTTTTTTATTTGTTTAGGAGTTAGATAGGGAAGATTGGCGGTGATTATAATTTTTTTTGTCATCTTGAGTGGAGCGAATGCGGAATGGTGAGATCCTTTAAAGTTGGAATGATTATCTGATTTGAAGTGATTTCTCCCCGCCAAAAGGGCGGGTCGAAATGACAAAATTTGAGATGATGAAAATAAAGGTTCTAATAAATTTCCATGATAAAATTCAATAACATCACCAACTCCATGCTTTCTCGCATTTTTTCTCGCAACCTCTAAAGCCTTTTTGCTTATATCAATAGCAATAAATCTTAAATCATTTTCTAATTCTTTTGCAAGCGAAACAATTACACACCCACTACCAGTTCCAACATCTATGATAGTTATGTTATTTGTTACGTGCTGTGTGTTATGTGTTGCGTGTTGTGTGTTATGTACTATGTGGTTAACCATCATTTCCGTCTCTGGCCTCGGTACAAGCGTATCATTTGTCACAATAAACTTACGTCCATAAAATTTTTTAAAACCCGTTATATAAGCAACTGGAATATTTTTAAGTCGTTTTTTTATACAATCAGAATAATCTTTTATTTCTTTTTCAGTTAATTCATATTCAGGATAAGTATATAAAAACTCTTTTGATTTTTTCAACACAAAACAAAGCAAAACCTCAGCATCAATTTGCGGAGTATTACTTGTTTTTGTTAATATTTGTTTATTTCGTTGTAGAGCTTGACTTATTTCCATTTATATAGTATAAAGAACGTATAATTAATAAAATAATTTTCTAACAATAAATTCAATAAGGAGGAATTATGAATTTTCTATGTTGTGTAGTTGGGTTTATACTGGGATACCTGTTCTTTGATAATGTGTTCATTGGTATGGCTCTTGGATGTTCGTTTGGACTTCTTTGGGATTAGTTAACAAAATTTTTTTATTATACCGCCCAATACGTATAACGATTAAGGCGGTTTTTATTTTGAATCTTTATTGTGCAATAATAGCTTCTTTAAGCGAATTCATAATATCGTCCATTTCTCCACTTAAAATAACATTCATATTGCTCCATGATTTTTTAATTCTGTGATCTGTGATTCTGTCTTGGGGGAAATTGTAGGTTCTTATTTTTTCGCTTCTATCTCCAGTTCCAATTTGACCTTTTCGCTCGGCTGCTTCTTTATCGTGTCGTTCTTGTTCTACTTTTGCATATAATCTTGAGCGAAGAATTTGCATTGCTTTGTCTTTGTTTTGATGTTGAGATTTTTCGTTTTGACAACTAACCACAAGTCCTGAAGGTAGATGGGTGATACGCACAGCTGAATCAGTTGTATTTACACATTGTCCGCCTGGTCCAGATGACGAAAAAGTGTCAATTCTCAAATCATTTTGATGAATTTGTAAATCAATTTCTTCAGCTTCTGGCATAACTGCAACCGTAACAGCGGAAGTGTGAATTCTGCCTTGTTTTTCTGTTTCAGGAACACGTTGAACACGATGAGTACCAGCTTCAAATTTAAAAGTTGCAAAAGCATTTAAACCATTAATTTCAAAAATAATTTCCTTAAAACCACCAATTTCATTTTGATTAGAACTTAAAATTTTAGTTTTAAGTTTTTTATTTTCCGCAAAGCGAGAATACATTTTGAATAACTCTGATGTGAATAAAGCAGATTCATCGCCACCTGTTCCAGCTCTAATTTCCATAATGATATTTTTTTTATCACGAGGATCTTTTGGGCTTAATTCAATATCAATTTTCTTTTTCAAAGTAGCTTGTTCATTTTTAATTTCATCAAGTTCTGTTTGTGCTATTTCCTTAAACTCTGCATCCGTTTCAGTTTTAATAATTTCTTCATTTTCAATTATTGTTTTTTCATTTTTTAAATATTTTTTTATTAAAACTACAACATCACGTAATTCGGCATGCTTTTGAGAAACTTCTTTAAGTTTATTTTGATTTTTGATTATCGCAGGATCGGAAAGTTTAATTTCAAGATCTTTGAATTCTTGTAATGTTTTATCGTACATAATTTTTTATTTAGTGACAGACCCGTAACTACTTACTGAAACTATAAAAGCTAACTTTATTGTCATTGCGAGAAGTCGGAGCGACGTGGCAATCCCATAAAATATACACGATGCGTAATCAATGAGATTGCCACGCATTCGCTCGCGCAATGACAGTATATAGTCAGTGAACAGTTATGTTCCTTTAAAATGAAACAACTACTCTTATAATTATAACAAAATTATAATAAATAGAGTAGTTGTTTAAAATGAGTATTTATTTTTCGTCTTTTTTCTTAGCTTTTGCTTTTACTGTTTTGATTTTTTTTGCTTTTTCTTTTTCTGTTGTTTCGGTTTTAGCTGCTTTTTCTTCATCTCTTTTAGCTCTTCTAGTTTTTTTACCAACAGATTCTTTTTTAGCACCTAATTTTGTTTGGAATTTTTCAACTCTTCTAGCTGTATCTACTAATTTTTGTTTACCTGTATAAAATGGATGACAAGCTGAACAGAGATCAATTTTAACTTCGTCCATAGTTGATCCAGTTTCAAATACATTACCACAAGCACAAATAATTTTTGCTTTAGTGTTATATTTTGGGTGAATATCTTTTTGCATATTAGTTGATTTAAATTTAACAAATATTACAAAAGAATACGTTAAACCTAAATAAAAGTATATAATTTATTTAATATTAGTTTAAAATCTATAAATATAATGTTTAATATTACATTTTTTTTAAGCTTTTTATAGATTAACATGAAAAACTAAATAATGCAATATTGACTTTATTTTAAAAATATGTTAATAATAGTTAAGGGACTGTCGCCAAATGCCAGTTTAGGCATAAATTTTCAGATTTTGGGGAAATTTCTTCAAAAATCTTTTCGGCAATGTAACAATACCCGCCTGAATGGAACGGGCAGGTTGGCTAAAATATTTTTGAAGAAATTTGTCAAAATATGAGAATTTAGGACAAATTAGTATTTGGTGACTGTCCCATAATGTTCTTTAAAGTTTGCTTATGTGTAATTAAGTATGACATTATCTATCCTGATTATGTTATGCTAGTTAGACTAAGTAGACAATTAAATAAAAGGAGGTGGTTTAAATATGTGGATAAAATTGTTGTAGAAGTTGACTAGTGTTTTTTTACATTTCCCTTGTTTTATAAGGAGGATAGCTATGCTATCAAGAAGTTTCGTATTGTTGCTGTTTTTTTTCAGTCTTTTTGATTGGCTGTTTCTAGTGGATGAAGATACAGCTTTTGCAGCAACAATACTGAGTTGTCAAGTAGATGGACAGTCAGATGTTCTCTTGACTGATGCTGAAGGAATTTTTTCAGCAAGAAATAATGCCAACAATGGCGTAACTATAACAGTTGATTGTTTTTCTGAATGGTGGTATTTAAGTTTTTTTCCATCAAAAGAGGAAGATGAATTGTTGCTTGGACTGTATCCAAATGCAGAAAGTTTCAGGATTGATCCAAGTACGCCGGGGTTGGATGTTTTTTCGTCCAACTACACTGGCAATCAACTGGGTGAATTTGATATCCTTGAGTTAAGTTATGCTCAGGATGGCAATGTTTTATCTTTTGCTGCAAATTTTACTCAATTTAATCAATTTAATCCTGTGGTTACAGGAGAGATAAGAATTAATAGTTCTCCTGTGCCTGTACCAGAACCTTGTACCTTGTTGCTTTTTGGAACTGGTCTGGTAGGAATAGCAACCATTCGTCTTAAAAATAGTTGCTAGCAGAAGCAGTATTGCTCTCCGGTAATTTTAAATTACCGGAGAGCTCTTTTTTATTTTAAAATGTTTTGATATACTAAGTATATGTTAATAGATACTCATACACATATAAATTTTAAAGAATTCCGAAATGATGGCGATCAAATTATTCGGAATTGTTTGAATAAAAAAATTTGGATGGTTATTCCTGGGTCGGATTATAAAAGCTCAAGGATGGCTTTGGAATATGCTAATAAGTATGAAAAAGGTGTTTATGCAGCAGTTGGTTTGCATCCTATTCATTTGTATGAATTAAAAAATGAAAAAGGTGTTATTTTATCAAGAGATGAGGAATTTAATTATGATATTTATGAAAAACTTGCAAAATTTGAAAAAGCTGTTGCGATTGGAGAAATAGGACTTGATTACTATCATTTACCAAAAGACGTTGATACAACAACTGCTAAAAATAAACAAAAAGATGTTTTGTGGCAACAATTATTATTAGCCAGAAGATTAGATTTACCAGCCATTATTCATTGCAGACAAGCACATGATGATATGATTGAGTTGATAAAAGAATTTAAGAAAAAATATAGAAATTTAATGCCAATTAGTAAACCTTGGGCAGTAATGCATTGTTTTTCAGGAACGGAAAGTTTAGCTTGGCAATATTTTGAACTTGGTCTAATTGTTTCTTTCACGGGTTTAATAACTTTCAGTCAACAATGGGACGAACTAATTAGAAAATTACCTTATGACAAATTTATGATAGAAACAGACTCCCCATACATGACTCCCGAACCACACAGAGGAGAAAGAAATGTTCCAGAATTTGTTGGATTAGTTGCAAATAGAATTGCAGAAATTAAAAAACTTAGTTTTGAACGCATCGCAGAAATAACAACAGATAACGCAAAAAAATTATTTAAAATTTCATGATTTTTTAGTGAAAATTTATGCTAAAACTGTAGTTTGGCGACAGACCCATTAAGGAAAACTTGACAAATCCCTAAATTAGATATAATATAGGGAGTGTAATCCCTAAATTAGATATAATTATGTATAATAGAATAATTAGTAAACAGATTAAAAATAACTTCTTTAAAGGAAAAGTTATTATTATTGTCGGACCAAGGCAAGTTGGCAAAACAACTTTATCATTGGAAATGTTAAAAACATACGATAAAAAAGACATTGTCAAATTTAATTGCGACAATCCTGGCGACAGAGAAAATCTTAATAACAGTGACCTTGAATTTTTGGTTAAAACCATTGGAACAGCAAAAATAATTTTTATTGATGAAGGACAAAAAGTAAAAACAATCGGGCAAACGCTGAAATTATTGGTTGATCATTACGGAGAAAGCAAGCAAATTTTAGTGACAGGTTCGTCAAGTTTTAATTTAATAGACAAAACAGAGGAAGCTTTAACGGGAAGAAAATTTGTTTATCATCTTTATCCCTTAAGTTTTGAAGAAATTTTTCAAAAAGGAAATATTCTTGAATTTAAAAAAGAGTTGGAAAATTTTATGATTTTTGGAAATTATCCTGAAATAGCAAAAGAGCAGTCAAACGAAGAAAGAATAGAGAGATTGAAAAATTTGGCGTCCAGTTATTTATATAAAGATATTTTAGAATTTCAGAATATAAAAGATTCGGATATTTTGCGAAAATTATTAAAAGCTCTCGCGCTTCAAATTGGATCAGAAGTGTCATATACGGAATTAGCTAATTTAATTGGTGTTGATAAAAAGACAATAGAAAGATATGTTGATTTATTAGAAAAGAATTTTATTATTTTTCGCTTGTCGCCTTATTTTAAAAATAAAAGAAAAGAAATTTCAAAATTAAGAAAAATCTATTTTTATGATGTGGGAATTAGAAACGCAATTATCAATAATTTTAATTTTTTGGACAGCAGAAATGATCAAGGGCAACTTTGGGAAAATTTAGCGATTATTGAAAGAATGAAATATCAAGCATATCATAAAATATACGCTAACAATTATTTTTGGAGAGCGTATAGCAAAGCGGAAATTGATTTTATTGAAGAACGAGATGGAAAATTATACGGATTTGAATTTAAGTGGGGAAATAAAAAAGGCAGAATTCCTCAAGAATGGCAAAAAGACAAAAACAGCGAGTATAAAACTATCTCGCCAGATGATGTTATTGGATTTTGGTTGTAAGCATTGTTTTTGCCAAAACCGTAATTTGACGACAGACCCATACTATTGATTTTTTTAGAAATTGTGATAATTTATTATCATATTCGCATATTGGAATTTCCAAATTTTCTAAAATAATGAAAATTTAATAATATGTGAAATGTTTTTTAAAAAAGTGCATTAGATTCAATAAATAACAACAGGAGGAAAAACAATGGATGCAAAATTAGCTACAATGTTGGTTTTTTGTTTGAAATCCGAAGATGAGATTTTGGATATGATGAAAAAAACTTATTATGATAATGAAATTTGTGATGCAGGCATTCCAAAATTAAAGTTGCACAAAAAATCCGGAAGCGAAATTTTGGATACGGTAAAGAATACTGACTATGATAGACGTTTCTGTGAAAAAATAGCTTATTTCTTATATTATAAGGAGTAGATTAAAACTTGAGTTAGAAAATACAATTTTCTGACTTTTTTTATTTTAAATTAGTGGGTAATTATAGTAGTTATAATTAGCACTATTGACATTATACAGAAATAATATAAAATAAAATTAGGAATTTAAAATTTAAAATAGGCTTATATTATTTTTTTAATATTTGCTGAGTTTTAGTAGGGCATTTGTTGCTCTTATTGTTTTTTGTTAATCTTATTAATAAAAAAAATGAGTAATTATTTAGATGAATCTAAAAAAAATGATTGGTGGAAACCTGGATTGTTGTTGTTTGGAAAATTATCGTCATGGATTGTGGCGCCAGTACTTATTGGAACGATATTAGGAAAGTATTTAGATAAGAAATTTAATACGGAGCCAATAATGTTAATGTCGGTAGTTGGATTTTGTTTCTTAATATCAATATATGGACTTATAAAAGAAACAATGAGTGAATATAAAAAAATAGAAAAAGAAGTTACTGATAAAAAAATTCAAGATAAAGATAAATCATAATGTCAAAAACTGATTCAGATATAATTCAACATACAGAACTTGTTCATGAGCATACGCTTTTTGCTGAACCAATTTTTGAATTCGGTCATTTTACTGTTACAAATTCAATACTAAATTCATGGATTGTGGTATTGATTGTCATAATTGCTTGTTATGTATTGAAAAATAAAATTAAAGAAGTTCCTCGTGGTGCTCAAAATGCTTTGGAAATGGTTGTAGAAGCTTTCTTGAAAATTTTTGATGGTGTTACTGGATCACGAGAGAGAAGCATGAAGTTTTTTCCATTTGTATTTACTTTTTTTATTTTTATTCTACTTTCAAATTGGATGGGGCTTTTACCTGGAATAGGTTCAATTGGTCAAGTTGTTTTACATGATGGACATAATGTTTTTATCCCATATTTCAGAGGAGGAACGGCAGATGTTAATACCACACTTGCTCTTGCTATTATTGGAGTTGTTGCTAGTCATATTTTTGGAGTTGTTGCTATTGGTATTTGGAAATACTTTAATAAGTTTGTAAATATTAATGCATTACTAGAAATACCAAGAAAAATTAAAAAAGATCCAACAATAATTATTGTAAATCCTATCAAAATATTTGTTGGACTCATTGAAATAATTGGAGAAATAGCAAAAGTTGCAAGTTTATCTTTTAGGCTTTTTGGAAATATTTTTGCTGGAGAAGTTCTACTTGCTTCAATGGCAGCAATTTTTGCTTTTGTTTTACCGATACCGTTTATATTTCTTGAAATAGTAGTAGGAATTGTGCAAGCTTTAATTTTTTCAATATTAATACTTGCATATCTAACTATGGCAACAAGCGCTGAGGAACATTAATTATAATTTTAAATTTAATAAATAATAACCTAACAAAAAAATATGGAAAATGTAATGTTGGCTAAAGCTTTAGCAATCGGAATTGGTTCTATCGGACCCGGTATTGGTATTGGTTTTATTGGTGGTAAAGCAATGGAGGCTATTGGTCGAAATCCAGAAGCTGCTAGTAAGATTTTAATTCCAATGCTTTTAGCTGCGGCCTTTGCAGAAGCAATTGCAGTTTATGCATTAATAATTGCTTTTGGAATTAAATAAAACTTAGTAGTTTTACAAACTGTTTCGTAAAACGAGACAGTAGTAAAATTATTAAATTAAAATATCAATTAAAATTTAATTCGTAATTCTTAATTGGTAATTTGTAATTGATTATATGGATTCTTTAATTGAAACATTTCATATTGATATAAAACTTTTGATTGCACAAATGATAAATTTTGCAATTGTTTTATCAGTATTATATTTCTTTGCATTAAAACCTTTAATGAAAACAATGCAAGACAGAACTAAAAAAATTGAAAAAAGTTTGAAAAATGCAGTAGAGATTGATGAAAAGAAGGAAGAATTAGAAAAAGAATATAAAGTTACCTTAGCAAAAGCAAAAGGCGAAGCTAATGAAATAATTAAAAAAGCTGTAGTGCAGTCTGAAGAAAAGAGTAAAAAAATGATAGAGAAAGCTAAAAATGATATAGGTCAAATTATTAATGAAGAAAAGGCAAAACTACAAAATGAAAAACAACAAATACTAGAAGAAATTAAAAATGATATGGTTGATTTAGTAACTTTAAGTCTTGAAAAAATATTAGAAAAGAAAATAGATAGTAAAGAAGACATGGATATTATTAAACAATCTATTAAATAAATGAAAATTAATTCAAAACAATACGCTCTTGCTTTATATGAAATAGCAAAAGATAAGAAGAAAAATGAAATTGAGCTGATGATAAAAAATTTAGTTAATGTTTTAATTGCAAACAATGATATATCTAAAGTTGATGAGATAATGAACGAATTTGATAAAGTTTGGAATTACAAAGAAGGTGTTGTTGATACTACGGTACTTAGTGCAAAAAAACTTGATGAAAAAACATTGGAGTTGTTAAATAAATATTTATTAGGAAAGTTGGAAATAAAGAAAGTAGACATTATAACAGACATTGATGAAAAGTTATTAGGTGGTGTGATTTTGAAATATGGAGATAAAATATTAGATGGAAGTATTAAAACTAAACTTAATAATTTTAAAAGCAGATTAAAAAATTAAATAAAGTATATGAGCAATACAAAAGATTTTATTTTAGAACAATTAAAAACTCAAATTGATAATTATCAAGGTGAGCTAAAAGAACAAACAGTTGGTACTGTGATTGAAGTTGGAGATGGAATTGCAAGAATATCAGGACTTTCTGAAGTGATGATGTCGGAAATGATTGAGTTTGACACTAAAGATAATTCAGGGAAAAAAGTATTTGGAGTAGCTTTAAACTTAGAGGAAGACAGTGTTGGTGTAATTATTTTAGGAAATTATGAATCTATCAAAGAAGGAGATACTGCTATTGCTACAAAAAAGATTTTAGAAGTTCCAGTTGGAGAAGAGATGATTGGAAGAGTTGTAAATTCGCTCGGTGATGCAATAGACGGAAAAGGAGATATTAAAACGTCAACACATTATCCAATTGAAAAAATAGCTCCAGGAGTTATTGCTAGAGAATCAGTATTTGAACCAGTTCAAACTGGTATTAAAGCAATTGATTCTATGGTTCCAATTGGCAGAGGTCAGCGTGAATTAATTATTGGGGATAGACAGCTTGGAAAAACTGCGATTGCAATTGATGCTATAATTAATCAAAAAGGTCAAAATATGAAATGTGTTTATGTGGCTATCGGACAAAAAGAATCAAAAGTAGCAGGAATTGTAGCAAAATTAGAAGAGCACGGTGCAATGGAATATACTACAATAGTTTTAACTGGAGCGTCTGATCCAGCAGCGCTATCTTACATCGCTCCATATTCAGGATGTGCCATAGCGGAATACTTTTTAGACAAAGGAGAAGATGTTTTGATTGTTTATGATGATTTAAGTAAACACGCTGTATCTTATCGTGAAATTTCACTTTTACTTAGACGACCTCCAGGACGTGAGGCTTATCCTGGAGATGTTTTTTATTTACACTCAAGATTACTTGAAAGATCATGTAAATTAAATAAAGACAATGGAGGAGGTTCAATTACGGCATTACCTATTATTGAAACTCAAGCTGGAGATGTGTCAGCTTATATTCCTACAAATGTTATATCAATTACAGATGGACAGATTTATTTAGAACCAGATTTATTTTATCAGGGAAATAGACCAGCTGTTAATGCTGGACTTTCAGTTTCTCGTGTTGGAAGTGCTGCTCAAATTAAAGCAATGAAAAAAGTTGCAGGAAAAATAAGACTTGAAGCTGCTCAATATAGAGAGTTGGCTGCTTTTGCTCAATTTGGTTCAGATTTAGACAAAGAAACACAAAAAAAGCTTGAACGAGGTGCAAGAGTTGTAGAGTTATTTAAACAAGATCAATTTGCTCCACTCTTAGTTGGTAAACAAGTTATAAGTTTTTATTCTTTAATTAATGGATATATGGATGATGTGCCAGTTGAAAAAATTGTTGAGTTTGAAAAGGGTTTACATGAAAAAATAGAAAATAATACAAGTATAATTAAAGATATTGGAATTAAAGGAGAAATTGATGAAAATATAGAAAAGGAATTAATTAAAGAAATTAAAGATTATAAATCAACACTTGAATATTTAATTGAAAATAAATAATTAAATAATTAATTAATTAATTAATGTATTATAAGATTACAAATTATGTGTAAAATGATAAAAGATGTAATGCGTAAAGCATACACAATAAATGTAAATAAAACTTTCATTGAAGCTCTTGATATAATGACAAAGGAGCAAACTAACAGTATTTTAGTTTTAGATGATGATGGAAAACTTGTTGGAATGATTAATACGGGAATGTTAATTAGGGCTATTGTGCCAGATTATTTAGAAGATGATATAGTAGCAGCACATTTTGCTAATCAAGATATCTTTAGAGAAGATATTAAAAAAGCAAAAGATTTAGAGATTTCTAATTTTATGCTTAAAAATCCACAAAAAGTAAAAGAAAATTCTAATTTAATGGAAGTTTCAATTATGGCTTTATCATCTAAACAATTTAGAGTTCCTGTAGTTGATGGCAATGATAGACCAGTTGGGTTAATAACTAGAACAGAATTAAGAAGAGTTTTTGCCGATGTCTTAGGAATAGGCGATTTATAATTTAAATAATTTAATTTTATTACTTAGTATGAGTTTAGCTTTCTTGATTTCAATATTTATTTTTGTGGTAACTTTTATTCTAATTTTTACTGAAAAAATTCATAGAACGGTTATTGCATCTGTTGGTGCAGTAGTTATGGTTAGTTTTGGAATGCTTTATAATTTTTACAATTCCGAACAAGCTTTAGCAGCGATTGATTTTAATACTATTGGTTTATTGCTTGGAATGATGATAATTGTAGCTATACTTGAGAAAACTGGTTTTTTTCAATATTTAGCAATTGTAGCAGCAAAAAAAACCAAAGGCGATCCATGGAAACTTGTTGTTGTTTTAGGTTTAGTTACTACTTTAGTTTCTTTAATATTAGATAATGTAACAACTGTTGTTTTAATAGCTCCTGTTACAATTATTATTGTAAGACTTTTAAAAATCAGTCCGATCCCAATTTTAATTGCTGAAGCATTGCTTTCAAATACAGGTGGAGTTGCAACATTGGTTGGTGATCCACCAAATATTATGATTGGAAGTGCTGCCAATTTTTCATTTAACGATTTTTTAACTCACACAGCACCTATTGTTTTTATAGCTTGGATAGTAACACTTTTGGTACTAAAATTTGTATTCAGAAAAGAAATGACTCAGAAGCCAGAGAATATTCACGAGTTAGAAAAAATGGATGAACGAAAAGCGTTAAAAGATGTTAAGACCTTAAAAAAAGTTGGAATTGTTCTTGCTTTGGTTGTGGTTTTATTTTTTGTACATAGTCAAATTCACATGCCTCCATCTATGGTAGCTTTGATTGGAGCTTCATTGGCTTTGATATTGGTTGCTCCGACAAAAGATCCTCAGAAAATATTAGAAAAAGTAGAATGGAGTGTTTTAGGATTTTTTGCAGCTTTGTTTGTAATTGTAGGAGGACTTGAACATGCGGGAGTTTTAGAACAGTTGGCTTATGCTATTAGTAATTTAGCTAGGGGAGATATTGTTATAGCTGCTTTGGCTATTTTATGGATTTCAGCTATTATGTCAGCGATTATTGATAATATTCCTTTTACAGTAGCCATGATTCCTGTTATTGGATATTTGGAAACACAAGGAATTCCTGTTAATTTATTATGGTGGGCTTTGGCTTTAGGCGTTGGTTTTGGTGGAAACGGAACTCCAATTGGTTCAACCGCAAATATTGTAGTTGTGGCAAAAAGTGAACAAACAGATACTCCGATTACTTTTAGATCGTGGTTAAAATCTGGTTCAATTACAATGGTTTCAACCTTGATTGTAGCGTCAATTGCAATATTCTTTTTTGCAGATTATTTAGGACAAGAAACTGCTGGACAAAAAATATATAATCAAGATGTAGCAAAACATGAAATAAGTATAAAACATTAATTGTTGTTAATAATATGGCAAATACAAAAGAAATACAGCGTAGAATAAAGTCAATTCAAAGTACTAAGAAAATTACGAAAGCTATGGAAATGGTGGCTGCTTCAAAAATGCGTAAAGCAATTGAGGCGGTATTGAAAACTAGGACTTATGCTAATTTGAGTTGGGAAACTGTTTTGCATTTATCAAATATGAAAAACGGTGATGAACTACATCCTTTGCTTAGAAAAAGAGATAAGATAAAAAAAGTTGGGATTATTCTTATTACATCAAATAGAGGGCTTTGTAGTGGTTTTAATACTGTAATAATTAATAAAGCTCATGATAGTATAAAAAAACATAGAAAACCAGGGAAAGAAGAAGAATCTGCATTTATGTTGATTGGAAAGAAAGGAGCAGTTGTAAAAAAATATTTCGGATATGATGTAGTAGCTGAATTTGAAAAGATGGATATTATTTCAGAGATATCTGAAGTTTTAAGTATATCAAAAATTGTAATTAATGATTATTTAGATGGTAAATATGATAAAATAATGGTTGCTTATACCGATTATGTGAGCATAAGTAAACAAGTACCTCGTGTAAAACAGTTACTACCAGTAGATATTGAAGCTGAAGAAGAATATTTAGGTATTGTCGGTGGGGATACTCGTCTTGGTATTGATAAAGATTTTATTGATGAAAAGAAAGAGAAGCATTTAAAAGGTCAAGTTGTTGATTGTGATTATACCTTTGAACCAAGTCCTAAGGAAGTATTAGATGAAATGGTACCAAGATTAATTGAAGTTCAGTTGTTTCAAGCTTTGTTAGAATCAAATGCTTCTGAACATAGTGCTAGAATGACAGCGATGCATCAAGCAACTGATGCAGCAAATGATATGGAAAGTGAATTGACTTTGTTTTATAACAAAGCAAGACAAGCAAGTATTACAGCAGAAATTGCAGAAATCAGTGCAGGTGCAAAAGCTATTAATTAAAAATTTATAAAATATTTTAAATATATAATATTATGAGTGATAAAAATAGTAAATCATCCAGTACTAAAACTATGGATGGAAAAATTAAACAAGTTATTGGGGCTGTGGTTGATGTTTGTTTTGAAGGTGGTGAACTGCCAAAAATTTATACAGCTTTGGAAGTAGAATGTAATGGTAAAAAAAATGTGCTAGAAACTCAACAGCATATTGGATCAAATACAGTTAGAACTGTTGCTATGGGTTCTACCGATGGTCTTAAACGTGGTGATCTTGTAGTTAATACGGGAGTTGGAATTAGTGTTCCAGTTGGGGAAAAAACTTTAGGTAGAATTTTTAATGTGTTAGGCAAGGCTGTTGATGGAAAAGAACAGCCAAAAACAGAAAAGAAATATGAAATTCATAGATCTGCTCCAAAGTTTGTAGATCAATCTACAAAAACTGAAATATTAGAAACTGGAATTAAGGTTATTGATTTAATTTGTCCAATTGCCAAAGGCGGAAAAGTGGGAATGTTTGGTGGAGCTGGGGTTGGTAAAACTGTTATTATTCAAGAGTTTATAAACAATATAGCAAAAAATCATGGAGGTTATTCAGTATTTGCAGGAGTAGGTGAAAGAACTCGTGAAGGAAACGATTTACTTCGTGAAATG
>JAGLJW010000010.1 GCA_023142215.1 Candidatus Parcubacteria bacterium | reverse complement strand
ACAGAAACCTAAACAGCGAAAAAGCAGGAATAACAATTTTCAAAGCAATCTACAAACATAATCCAGAATCAGCTATTGATTGGGATATAGCTCGAGCAATTGCATATAGTGGAGCGGTGAGATAATAAATGATGCTAACTTTTGATTTTTAATATATAATATTGATTTTTATTGTAAATTAATTTATTATTAGGATAAATAAAGATAATTAAAATATTACATTAAATAAGTATGAAAATTGATACAAATAAAGATAAAATTGAAAGTTTATTAACAAGAGGGGTTGATGAAATTATTGATAAAGAAAATCTTGAAAAAAAGTTAAAAAGCGGAAAACAATTAAGGATAAAATTAGGGATTGATCCAACTAGTCCAAATATTCATCTTGGTAGATCAATTCCGTTGCTAAAATTAAGAGATTTTCAAGAACTTGGGCATCAGGTTGTTTTGATAATCGGTGATTTTACGGGAACTATTGGAGATACTTCAGATAAGGAGAGCGAAAGACCAATGTTGTCTCCAAAAACAATTCAAGCGAATTTGAAAAATTATATAGAACAAGCTAGTAAAATTATTGATATTAATAAAGCTGAAATACACTATAATAGTAAATGGTTGGGAGAATTAAAGTATGCCGATATTGGAAATCAAGCTGATCAATTTTCTTTGAATGAATTTATTTCTCGAGAAAATATCAAAAAGAGACTGGACGCTGGTAAAAGAATAGTGCTCAGAGAACTTTTATATCCTTTAATGCAAGCTTATGACTCAGTAGAAGTAAAAGCTGATGTTGAATTAGGTGGAACTGATCAGCGATTTAATATTTTAGCTGGTAGGACATTGCAAAAAGCCTATAAACAAGAGCCGCAAGATATTATAACTAATCCCTTGATAGAAGGACTTGATGGTAGAAAAATGAGTTCTAGCTGGGGGAATACGGTAAATTTGTTTGATGTTCCAAATGATATGTTTGGAAAATTAATGTCACTTCAAGACGAATTTATTATAAGCTATTTTGTTTTTTTAACTAGGATTGATTTTAAAATAGTGAATAAGTATGAAAATGAAATTAAAAATGGAGCTAATCCGCGAGATTATAAATTAAAATTAGCTTTTGAAATTGTGAAATTCTATCATTCAGAAGATGATGCTAAAAATGCCCAAGATTATTTTGTAAAAACAATTAGCAATAAAGAAATTCCTGATGATATAGAAACATTTAAACCAAAAGAGAAAGAAATACTTTCTGTTTTAATGGATAGTGGTTTGGTAGCTAGTAAGTCTGAAGCGAGAAGAGTTCTTTCGCAAAACGGAGTAAAGGTGGACAAAAAAGTAATTAGCGATGTGAAATTTGAAGTCAAAAGTGGACAAGTAATACAAAAAGGTAAATTTCATTTTATTAAGATAGTCTAGTATTTGAAAATAACTATTATTTTTGATATAATGAATATAGATTTTAACTTTTATTATTTTTTTATAATATTTCTAATAAAAATTAATTTATGTGTAAAACTAAAATTTTTTTAATATTATTTTTCATTTCATTACCCTTGATGGGTTTTGGTTGTAAACTTGGTGGAGATGGGCCGTCGGCAGCACCTATAACATTAAATTATTGGCGTCCGTGGGATGGGAGAGAAGATTTTAAAGAAATTATTCAAAAATATAATACTATTCATCCTAATGTTAAGATAAATTATTCAAAAAAAGACTACAATGGCTTTGAACAACAATTATTAGAAGCATGGGTTGACGACAAGGGGCCTGACATATTTTCAATTCATAATACTTGGATGAAAAAATATCAAGCTAAAAATTTTATTCGTTCATTACCGAAAACGACAACAATGGAATATAATGTCATGAAGGGATCAGTGAAGAAAGAGTTACATATTGAAGAAAGAACAATTAAATCTATGACACTTAAAGAATTGGAGGAAGATTTTATTGATGCTGTGTACAGTGATGTTGTTATTAAATCAAAAGATGAAGATTCTGGCTTAATGATGGAGAAAATTTACGGAATGCCTTTGTTTGTTGATAGTATGGTGATGTTTTATAACAAGGACTTGTTCAATAATGCTGGAATTATTAAGCCTCCAAAATATTGGGATGAAAGTTTTCAGCAAGATGTTAGA
>JAGLJW010000001.1 GCA_023142215.1 Candidatus Parcubacteria bacterium | reverse complement strand
GCCTTTGGCGGGGGTGTGCTGACTATATAAAAAATACATTTTATTATGAAATCTAATGAAATTAGGCAAAAATATTTAGACTTTTTTGAATCAAAAAAACATTCAATAATTTCTAGTGCATCAATTATTCCCGAAAATGATTCAACAACCTTGTTTACTGGTTCTGGTATGCAACCAATGGTTCCTTATTTATTGGGAGAAAAACATCCGTTGGGAACAAGAGTTGCAAATTCTCAGAAATGTTTTCGTACTGACGATATAAAAGATATTGGGGATAATAGACATACTACATTTTTTGAGATGCTTGGTAATTGGAGTTTGGGTGATTATTTTAAGGCTGAACAAATTGATTGGATATTTGATTTTTTAATTAAAGAATTAAAATTTAATCCAAATAAATTATATATCTCCGTGTATAGAGGGAACGATAATTTTAATATATCAAAAGATAGTGAAGCAGTTGAACTTTGGCAGAATAAATTTAAAAGTGTAGGCGTTAAAGCTGAAGCTGTTGATAACGCTGAAATTAATGGAATGAAAAATGGTAGAATATTTTATTATAATGAAAAAGAAAATTGGTGGTCTCGTACTGGTGTGCCAGAAAATATGCCAAACAATGAATTAGGAGGACCTGACAGTGAAATGTTTTGGGATTTTGGTGAGCACTTAGGACTTCATGAAAAATCAGAGTGGAAAGATAAACCATGTCATCCAGCATGTGATTGTGGTCGGTTTTTAGAAATTGGAAATAATGTTTTTATGCAATTTATAAAAACAAGTAATGGATTTAAAGAACTTAAAAATAAAAATATTGATTTTGGTGGAGGCTTAGAAAGAATAGTTGTTGCAATGACTGATAATCCAGACGTGTTTTTATGTGATTTATTTACTTCGGCGAGAAAAGAAATTGAAAGACTATCAAAAACAAAATATGGGCAAAATGAAAATGACACTAAATCGTTTCGTATTATAATGGATCATATACGAGCAGCCGTATTCTTAATTGGTGATGGAGCTCATCCATCAAATAAAGATCAGGGATATTTTACGCGTAGATTAATTAGAAGGGCAGTTCGTTCTGCTTATGATTTAAATATAAATTCAAATTTTACAAGTGATGTCGCTAAAATTATCATTGATGAATATTCTAATCATTATAGTAATTTATCGGATAAAGAAAAGGTGATTCTTGATGAAATGGAAAAAGAAGAATCAAAATTTAGAAAAACATTAAAAGAAGGACTTAAACAATTTAAAAAGAGAACAGATATCACGGGTCAAGAAATTTTCAATCTTTATCAAAGCTACGGATTTCCAATTGAATTATCTTTTGAAGAATTAGATAAAGAGAAAATTAAATATGATAAAATAAAATTAAAAAAAGAATTTGAAGAATATCAAAAAAAACATCAGGAATTATCAAGGACAGCCAGTGCTGGAAAATTCAAAGGAGGTTTGGTTGATTCTGAAGAAAAAACTACAAAATTGCATACCGCAACACATCTTTTATTAGCAGCCCTTCGTGAAGTTCTTGGAGATCATGTTATCCAAAAGGGAAGTAATATCACTGCTGAAAGATTAAGATTTGATTTTCTACATTCCGAAAAAATGTCAAGTGAAGAAAAATCTAAAGTTGAAGATTTAGTTAATGAAGCGATTAATAAAAACTTAGAAGTTTTATGTGAAGAAATGCCACTTGAAGAAGCTAAGGAAAAAGGTGCAATGGGTATTTTTGAATCAAAATATGGCGAAAAAGTAAACGTTTATTCTATTGGTCCTAAAGATAACAAATTTTCATACGAAATTTGCAGAGGACCTCATGTTAAAAACACTTCTGAACTCGGAGAATTTAAAATCAAAAAAGAACAAAGCTCTTCTTCTGGAGTAAGGAGAATAAAAGCAATTTTAAAATAATCTCATGATATTGTTTTAAAAGGTGAATTAACATGTTATTGTTAATTCACCTTTTTTGAAGAAAAATATTTTATTTGCGTATTATTCTATGAAGTAACTGTCCACTGATTATATGCTGTCATTGCGAGCGAATGTGTGGCAATCTCATTGATTACGCATCGTGCATATTTCATGGGATTGCCACGTCGTCGCATTCGCTCCTTCTCGCAATGACAGGTTATAGCATAGTTAACGAGATTGCCACGTCGTCGCTCTAGCTCCTTCTCGCAATGACAATGAAGTTAGCTAATTTTGTAGCCTCAGTGGGCAATTACTATACGGATTGTTGATTGAAATGGTGAATTGTGTCAAAATTAATTTATGTTATCAATTGAAGATTTAAATAAAAAAACTGATAATGAGATTGTTGAGCTTGTTTTAGAGAATTCAGGGTATTTTTTGCATATTGTTGAAAGGTATAAATTTAAACTTTTTGTTTATATTCGTAGAATTTCCAATATGAGCGCAGAAGATGCTGAAGATATTTTGCAGGATGTTTTTATTAAAGTTTATCAAAATTTAAATGATTTTGATAATGATTTAAAATTTTCATCTTGGATTTATCGTATTACTCACAATACAGTGATTGATAATTTCAGAAAGTTAAAAGCTCGTCCACAGATATTTGATCTTGATATGGATGACGATAGAATAAAAGTGTTGGCTAATGAATTCGATATTGAAAAAGAAATTGATGAAAAACAATTCAAGGAAGTATTAAATAAAGTATTAAGCAAGCTTGATGTTAAATTTAAAGAAGTAATCATTTTAAAATTTTTAGAAGAGAAAGATTATAAAGAAATTTCTGATATTATAAAAATTCCGCAAGGAACAGTTGCTTCCAGAATTAGCAAAGCTAAAAAATTATTAAAAAAAGAATTGGAAAATATAGAAATTTAATGTCAGTAATTGCTTACTGACTATAAAAAATCATAAAATCATTGTCATTCTGAACGGACCCGCCCAATTGGCGGGGTAGTTGAAGAATCCCGTTGTGGATGCAATATCGCGTAGTTACCGGGATCCTTCGGCTATCGCTCAGGATGACAATTTGTAAATATGTTAAATGAAAAATTTGACCAAGAACTTCTTGGAAAAATAAAAGATAAAAAAATAATACCTAGATGGCATTTCTTATTTAAAGATTGCTTCGTCTGGTTTTTTGGTATTCTATCTTTGATTTTTGGTAGTTTGTCTTTTTCTGTTATTTTTTATCTTGTTAAACATAATGAGTGGGATGTTTATAGTCAAATTGGTGAAAGTTTTTCAAGTTTTGTATTTTTAGTTTTGCCATATTTTTGGATTTTATTTTTAGTATTTTTTATGATTATTGTTTACTTTAATATGAAGAATACTAAAAAGGGCTATCGTTATCCTTTGCATGTTATTGTATTTATGAATATTATGGTTAGTATGTTATTTGGCGTTTTATTTTTTTACATTGGATTCGGACAAGCGATTGACGATGCCCTGGGAGAGCGAGTACCATTTTATTCTGAAGTAATTAATAGACGAATGAATTTCTGGTGTCAAGCAGAAAAAGGAAAGTTAGTTGGTACGGTGATTGAAATAAAAAATGAAAATAGTTTTGTACTAATTGATGTTTGTCACAAAAAAGAATGGATAATTGAACATGATGCGAGCGTTAAAATTAAAATTGAAAAACCGATTAGGCTTACAGGTGAGATGATTGCTGATGACATTTTTAAAGCCGAAATAATTTTACCAGCTGGTCGTTTAGGAAGAGGTTTATTTAGAAAATATAATGGTAGAAATTTTAATAATGGTAAAGATTGTGAAAATATAAAATGAAGAATAAATTAATTCAGTTCAACAAATAAAAAACCGATTACACTTATTTAACATGTAATCGGCAAACTGACTTTTTTATGAATTAAAGTAGTTTGAAAGAGAAAAAGGCTTGGTAATGTGTTTAATCTTTTTGGCTAAATTTTTACCATTCAGATAAGTGCTTTCTTTTAGAATATCATCTATTCTTAGAATAGCTTCTACATATTCATGGATTGTTTCTGATTTTCGGTCTGATTCTGCTCTAAGACGAGCAATCTCATTTTTGGCAGAAGATTCTTCTTCATGTGCAATTTCACGTGCTAGTATTTCTTTTCTAAGTTTTTCTGAATCTTGTTTTATTTCCTCGGCGAGCTTCTGAGATTCCTCAGGATCTGTTGATACTAAATATTGACAGATTAAATTTCCTGTTGGTATAGAGACTCTGTTGCCAGTTATTCCATGCGTGTCGGTTGTATACCATTCTCCGTCAATTTTTACAGACAACGCAGTTCCATTATGAACTATCTGTGCAAGTTTTTCTGCTGGAGGAACCCAAGGATTATCTTTATCTTGGGCGTAGATATACGGCTTATCATTTTTCCACCCTATCTTGAGAAAAAAGGGATAGTAGTTACCAGCATATCCAACAGATACTGCAATCAAACCAACCGTACCTTCTTTTGAAGGCACAAAAGTGATTGGGGCCATTTCATTATATCCTGGTTCAACACTTGCTTGTACACTAGCACCAAGAAACTTAAATCGTGTTCCTAACATATGCAATGGTAACGTGCCATTATTACTTCTAACTACTTTGAAATGTGAGCTGATGTCGGTTGTTGCCATTTTACTACCTCCTGTTTTTTTACTTGAATTCATCTATCAAGCGTTCAAAGAACATTTCGGTGCCAACTCATCTGTGGAACCTAAAGCGTTTGCATAATTGCACTCCAAGCTTCTAGCGAGTATTAGTCAATAAACATAAAATTGTTGACCAACGTTTTTATTGTATCATATAATAATAATTTTGTCAATGCCAGATTCTGTAATTATTTACTAGCACAAATTCCATAGCTATTATTAGCTATTTTTTTAATAATTAAATCAAAATGAAGAAAATATTTTTATTTGCGTAGTACTTCAACAGAGGCGTTAAGAACAGTGATTATTTGCTGAACTAACTAACGAGATCTCACCTCATCCTAGGTTTAAATTTAGAATAAAGATTTTAGATTTAAGATTCGTCTCCGCCAGCTGGCGGATGGCGAAAAAAATGTTTAATAAAAATTGTTAATTTTAAATTTTTTGTTAGATTATTTAGTTTTTGGAACCAATTAAGTATTCAGCAAGGAATAATAAATATATGAAAAAGAATAGTTTAATTATAGGTGGTGTAGCCGCTTTGGTCACATTAGTTGCGGTTGGAGGATTTGTAACAAGTGCATTTGCTTATCAAGGTGATCCTAATGTTAAAAGTCCAAATTATACACCAGAACGTTGCGAAATAATGACAGCAGCTTTCGCAAATGCTGATTATGATGCTTGGGTTGAAGCAAAAGGCGATGTAGCAAAAGGACGAATCATGGAAGTAATTAACGAGGAAAATTTTGGAAAATTTATAGAGATCAGAAATTTAAGATTAGCTGGAGATACTGAAAAAGCTAATGAGCTTAGAGCTGAACTTGGTTTAGGTAAAGGAAGCAAAGGTGAAGGACATGGAATGAGAAATGGCGATGGTGAAAAAAGAGGTGGTGGAAAGGGCATGAGAAATACTGGCGGTGCAAGTGGACAAAATGCTAATTAAAGTTTTTTAGATGTTAATAGCAATAAAAGTATGGTAATTTGCGATAATGTCTTTAAATAGCACGACAAGTATAAAAAATAGCTTATTTAAAATAAGCTATTTTTTTAATAATTAAGACTGTTGTTAAATATCATTGCAAGTGAAAATGAAGAAAATATTTTTATTTGCGTACCACTACAGTAGAAAGTATAATTTATTTAATTTAAAATATGAATAAAAAATATGAATAAGAAAATTACAATAATTTTTAGTTTTTTGTTAGTTGCTATTTTTGGTTTGACTGCTTGCGGAACTCAAAAACAAATTGTTAAAAAAGAAAATAATGCATCAGAATTTAGGCGTCCAGATTTTGGTCAACCAGAGAGAAATCCAGATGTAGTAGGACTTGTAAAATCAGTAGTTGGAAATAAAGTAACGATTTTAAAAATAGATAGACCAACAGACGAAGAACGAGAAGCTCGTCGGGCTGAAATGCAAAAAAGCGAATCAACTAAAACATCTCCATCAATCGGTGGTGCATCAACTGGAATGCGTGGAATGGGCATGGGATCAAGAAGTAATTCTGACAGAACTGAAGCGGAGATGTTAGAAATAATGAAAGATAGAAGTACTGGCGAAGAAGTTGTTACAATTCCAGTTGGAATTAGAATGTTGAAAACTGAAATTTCAGAAGAAAGAAAAGGTGAGCCGATTATGAGTGAAGGAACTCTTGAAGATGTTCAAAAGGATAAAATGATTAGTATTTGGTTAAATAAAGATATAACAGACCGCAACATAGCAGATTTTGTTTTGTTTAGGTAATAAATGATTTATTGTCATTTTGAACGTAGTGAAAAATCGCTTAAATAATAATGTTGCATTAAGCATAATTAATTTTCCATGAATGGCATTGAAGGGATTTCTTTCTGTCGTTCGAAATGACAAAATTAAAAGTATGAGTTCAATTTTAGAAGAAAGTAAAAAAGCTAGAGGTATCGGTGGTTTTTTTACACTGAAAAAAATAATAATTTTAATTGTTTCAATAATCATTTTAAGTGGCGGTTACTATATTTTTTATGGTGGCAAAGATAGTAAAAATGAAACTGAAGTAAAAAAGAAAGAATGGACAGCTAAAAAAGGTGATTTACAAGTTGCTATTGAAAGTGATGGTAAAGTAGTTGCTGAAGATGGGGTAGAATTATCTTTTTCAGTTAGTGGAGATACCTTGGAGGTGAAAGGAGTTTTTGTTAGTGAGGGAGATATTGTTAAGAAGGGAGACAAAATTGCTTCAGTTAAAACTGATGATTTGGAGTATGATTTACGAAAAGCTTATGCTAGTTATCAATCAGCACTTGCTAATTACAATGATAGAATAGATGGTGCTACTGATGACGAAAAAGCAAAATCTAAAGCTTCAATTGAACAAGCGGAAATTTCACTTGAACAAGCAAAGATTAGTTTAGAAAAAATTAAATTAAGTGCTAAAGAAAAAATTGATGATGCAAAGAGAGAAGTTAAAGATGCTAAAGATGATTTGGATAAAAATAAAAATGCAGAAGAAAGTGAAAATGTAATAGAAACGTATGAAGATTTGGTTGATAGTATTAAAGCAATTAATATCAGCTTGACAAGTTTATTACCTAATTCAGATGAAATTATAGGAGTTGAGAATAAGAATTTGAATGATGATTTTGAAAATAATTTAGGAGCAATAAACATAAGTTCAAAAAGTGATGCCGAAGCTAGCTTTATGTTAGCCAAAAACGAGAAAGATGATTTAGACGTTTATGTTGTTGCTTTATCTTACAATAGTAATTATTCTGATATTGATATTGCGACTGAAAAAACTGAAACAGCACTTGATGCTTTTGAGGATCATTTCTACGATATGAAAGTTATGCTTGATTATACAATTACTTCAACTGATTTGTCTCAAAGTGCATTAGACGCTTTTAAAAGTACCATCAATAGTGATAGAACAACAATAAATACAAAAATAACAAGTCTGCGTAATTCAGTTCAGGCAGTTACGGATGCGAAAGAAGCTATTAGTGAATATCAAGAAGACTATCAAGATGTGCTTAATGATTTAGCAGATATGGAAATTGAAGTTACTCAAGATATTAAAAATTCAGAATCAAGTATTGACTCTCGTGAATTATCTCTTAAACAAGCAAAATTAAATTATAGTGAATTAACAGCGCCTCTAACTGATTCAGAATTAGCATCTGTTAAATCGTCTTTAACTTCTGCCTCTATTAATGTAGATAAGGCAAGAAATGATTTAGAAAAAGCGATAATGACTTCACCTATTGATGGAGAAGTTGTAATGTTGAATTATAAAGTAGGTGATATTATATTAAAGGATAGTAGTAAATCAGTAGTTGAAATTATTAATAATGATACACTTTTTATTGAAGTTCAAATTGAAGAAGCTGATATTAACAAAATTGAGCTTGGTCAAAAAGCTTATGGGACATTTGATGCTTTAGATGGTCTTAAGCTTAAAGGAGATATTAGCTTTATTTCTTTAACGTCAAAAACAGATAATAATGGTATCGTAACTTATTTAGTTAGGATTGTAATTGAAAAACCAGAAGGAGTTCAGGTCAGAGAGGGAATGACTGCTTTTGTAGATTTTGTAATAGCTGAAGCTCCAGATGTTATTATAATTCCTGTGGCGTCAGTAAGAAATGTAGAAGGTAAACCTTCCGTTGAAGCAGTTGACGGATCTTGGATTCCAGTGGTAACTGGTTTTACAGATGGAAAAAATGTTGAAGTTATTAGTGGCTTGGAGGTTGGAGATAAAATTACGTACTAATATTAATAGCTTTTGTTATTGTGCTCGCAATGACAGTGAAATTTCATGAAGAAAGAATTGGCAATAAAATTAAATAATGTTCACAAATCATATTTTTTAGCTAATGGCGATGAAGTACCAGTATTGAAAGGTATTAATTTAGAAATTAAAAATGGTGAGTTTGTGGCCTTGATGGGAGAATCAGGTGGTGGAAAGACTACGCTTCTTAATATTATTGGAGTATTGCATCCACTTTCTAGCGGAGAATATTATTTAGATGGTGAAAATATTGGAGAAGTCCAAGATGATTTTACCTTAGCCTATATTCGTAATAAGAAAATGGGTTTTGTTTTTCAACAGTTTAATTTATATTTACGCTTAACAGCACTTAAAAATATTTCTTTGCCTGCTTTATATGCTGGTCAAGAAAGACAAGTGCGAGAAAAAAAAGCAATGGAGCTTATGGAAAGTGTTGGTATTAAAAACAGAGCAGAATATAAACCAACTGAATTATCAGGAGGACAGCAACAAAGAGTATCAATTTGCAGATCATTAATTAATGATCCAGAAATATTATTAGCTGATGAACCAACAGGGGCACTTGATTCTAAATCAGGACTTGAAATAATGAAAATTTTTTCAGATTTAAAAAAGAGAGGAAAAACAATTATAATGGTGACACATACTTCTGAAGTAGCAAAATATGCTGACAGAGTTATTTTTTTACGTGATGGGAAAGTGGTTGATAATGATTATAAATTAACTTCACATTATTGAGATTATTGAGATTATTGAGATTGTTGGGATTCTTAAGACTCTTGGGATATAATTAATCCTAAGGATCTTAAGAATCACAAAAATCTTAAGCATCTTACAACAAAATATGTTTTTAGAAATAATTAAAATGTCCATAGAATCACTATGGGGAAATAAAATAAGGACTTTTCTTTCAATGCTTGGAATTATTATTGGTGTTTCAACAGTTATTGCAGTTGTTGGTATTGGAAAAGGTGCGGAGCAGTCTGTTAATGAACAGTTTCAAGGACTTAGTGCTAATTCATTAATTATCATGTCTTCTAGAAGTCGTGGTTCTACAGGAAGTTCAAATTTAAAAGCATCAGACGCATCAGTTGTTAAGGAGAAGGCAGAATATATTACGGAAGCAACATCTTTAGTTAGAGGAAGTGAAACGGTTTCAGTTGGTAAAGAAAGTGCCAACGTTTCAATTTTAGGGATAGATCATAATTATTTTGATGTTTCAAATTACACACTCAAGGAAGGGGAAAGCATCACAGAGGAAGATATTGATTCACGTGAAAAGAAAGTTATTCTTGGTTTTAATACAGTTGAGAATTTATTTGAAGGAGATGTGGATTTAGTCGGTCAGAATATTACAATCAAGGGTAAAAGTTATGAAATAATTGGAGTTTTGGATGAGATTGGATCTAGTTTTGGACCGGTTGTTCCTGATGATTCTATTTTTGTGCCATATACTACAGCTGAAAAAAGTATTTTAGGAACAAAAGCATTTATTCTACTTAATTTAACGGTTGGTAGTGTTGAAAATGTTGAAGTGGCAACACAGGAAGTAAGTGCCATCTTAAGAGAGGAACACAAATTAAAAGCTAGTGCTGATGATGATTTTAGAATTTCTGATGCAGGGTCAATGGTTGGTGCAGCTCAAGAATCTGCTCAATTAATGACTGTTTTACTTACAGCTGTAGCGGCGATTGTTTTATTAGTTTCAGGTATTGGGATTATGAATGTTATGTTTGTTACAGTAGCTGAAAGAACTAGAGAGATTGGAATTGCTAAGGCAATTGGAGCTAAACAATTTGATGTACTTAGCCAATTTTTACTTGAGTCAGTTGCACTATCTACAATCGGAGGTTTTTTTGGAATTATTTTAGGACTTGGTGCCTTGTATTTAATAAATTATCTTAACATTATGTTAATTGCTTATACAGTTATAGGCCCAATAGTTGGCTTCTCTTTTTCTGTTATTGTTGGAGTTTTTTTCGGATTTTATCCAGCCTTTAAAGCTAGTAGGTTAGATCCTGTTGATGCTTTAAGAGGTGAATAGTTTTGTTTTTTAAAAAAATAATATGATTTAATTTTAGCTTAAATCAATAAAAGAGACGCCATAAATGGACGTCTCTACGCGTCAATGAACGGATTTGCCATAAATTGACGTTTTTACGCGTCAATGAACGGATTGCCATAAATTGACGTTTTTACGCGTCAATAAACGGATTGCTATTAATACCGTAGAGACGTCGATTCATCGCGTCTCATAATAATAATAATAATAATAATAATAATAATTTGATAGAAAATTGAAAAAAAAGTGATAAAATGATAGAATTATCGTAAGGGGTCTGTTGCCAAAAATGTAGTTTGGCGACAGATCCATAATGATTTAATAAATAAATTTATGAAAAAAATAACAACTTTAGTCTTTTTATTTTTTCTTTGTCCAATTTTATTAAGTGGTTGTGGTTTGTTTGATTTTTTGGATGTGGATATGAATAAAGCTATTAACAAAAAGAATCCTGATCTTTGTTTAAAAATGGAGAATGAGTCAAGAAAAGAAAGATGCTTATCTGGTGTAGCTGAAGCTAAAAAAGATGAGAAGATTTGTGATTTGATAAAAAATGCTGGTCGCAAAAATTCTTGTTTTTCTAAAACTGCTTTTGCAAAAAATGATTCAAAAATTTGCGAACGTATTTCAAACGACACACATAAGGGTAGTTGTTATGTGTTGATTGCTTCAGAAAATAAAGATGAAAATTTATGTGATAAAGTTCCAAACAAAAATACTCGTGCAAAATGTTTTATGGATATAGCTATTGATAAAAATGATGAAAAGATTTGTGAGAAAGCCAAAATAGATAGTTCAATTACTGATTGTTATTCAACTATCGCTAAAAATAAAAATGATGTTGGTGTTTGCGAAAGAATGGATGAAAAAAGTGTTGGTAAAAATAGTTGTTTTTCAATTATGGCTGAACAAATGAAAGATGAAAATGTTTGTTTAAAAGTTGAGGAGGGTATAAATCGTGATCTTTGTTATAGACGAGTAGCTGTTGTGATTGGTGGAGATCTTTTGTGTAATAAAATTGAGGATGAAGAAGCTAGAGATATTTGTTTTTCTGAAGTTGGGATAGAAAGACTTGATGAAAATGTTTGTTTTAAATCAGAAAGTGATCGTCATCAAGATACTTGTTTGTTAAAAGTTGCTATTGCAAAAGCAAGTACTATGCTTTGTCAATCAATTAAAGACGAAAGAAGAAAAACTGATTGTTTTAATTCAATTGCTCGCAATGAAAAGGATTCCTCGGCTTGTGTTTATTTGAAAGACAATGATGATCGTTATAAGTGTAGTTATGCTGCTGCTATTGAAGCTCGTGATGCTTCTCAATGTGAGATTATAGAAAAAAAAGGAACTCGAGATAAATGTTTTCATAATGTCGCAGTTAGAATTAAAGATAGTACAGTTTGTGCTCAAATTAAAGATCCAAGTGAAAAAAGCTCGTGTGAAAAATCAATTAATTTAGATAAAACTCAATAGATTATTAACCAACTGGAGACAAGAGAAATTCAATTAAATCATTAATGTTTAAATGAAGAAATTATTTATTAAGAATAATATAAATAAAATTTTGTTTTTTTGTTTGTTTTTGGTTCCATTTTTTATTATTTTAGTTTTTAGTAAAAATGTTTTTGCTGAAGATATAGAACAGAAAAATGAAAAAGACACTAAGTCAACTGGTCGTATTTTGTTGGAAATAGATGAAAGAGAGTTGTATAATTGTATATTTGACAAAGAGTATAGTAGAGATTTATGTTACTATTTTGTTGCTAAAAAATATAAAAAATTAGAATATTGTGACAAAATTTTTGATAAAACTATAAATGATGAGTGTTGTTTTGTAGTAGCTGTGGGTGTGAATGAAAAAGAAATATGCGATCAGATATCTAATGCTGGCTTAAGAGGGGGATGCATTAAAGCTATCACGGGAAAGTTGCCGACAAAACAAAGAATGGCTTTATTTGCGAATTATTTTGTTTCATTTCTAGCTTTAGTTTTATTTGAATTATTATTTTTTTCTGTATTACTCAGGAAAGATAAAATTCGTTATAAGGTTAAGAAAATTTTTTTAATTGGAGCAATAGATGTTTTTGTTGTGATGCATTATGTTAATTTGATAAAATATTTTGAATCTATATTTTCTGTATTTTCTGATGTTTTTATTCTTTGGTTTATCATATATCCTCTTCCCGCAATATTTTCAATAATTATTTTTAGATTATTTGGCGGTTTGGTATTTATCGCTTCAAATAATTATATATTAAAACTCAAGCAAAATGATGCAATAAAATTTTATTTATTATTATCAATTGTGAATGTGCTGGTTGTTTATATTTTTTACATATCTTTATTAGTTGGCTGGTTGATGTGGATTGATGGTTAAATGTTGGAAGTTCTAATATATTTATAAATTACTTATTATTAATT